>JAJYEJ010000046.1 GCA_021785805.1 Microcaldota archaeon
CTGATAGGCAGGCCGGGATCCGGAAAGACCACAGTGGCCAACATGCTACGGGAGAATGGCTTCACACTTGTTGAGATGAGCGATGGGATTAGGGAGCACATGAGGAAGGACGGCATAGCTATAACGTCCGATAGCATAGGCAAGTTCGCCGGGGAGTCGAGGGTCAAGTACGGTAAGGACATAGTAGCCAAGTGGGCCATGCCAAGCATAATGAACGCTAAGGGAGACGTAGTGATATCAGGTGTGTGGAGCGCTGAGGAGATCGCTTACTTCAAGGCAAACCTGAGGGACAGCGTCAGTATCGTATTCGTAGACTCTCCCAAAGAGGAGAGGTTCTCCAGGATAATGCGCGGTTCAGGCCATGGCAGGAGCTCAAGGGAGAATCCTGCAGATAGGGCGACATTCGAAAGAAAGGAGGCCGAACAGCGTGATAGGGGCATAGAGAAGGCCATACTTGAGAGCGATTTCACGGTCAAGAACGATGGTTCTATCGAGCAGCTCGTGGCCAGCATACTCAGGCTCATCCCAGAGATAAAAGAATCAAAAAATAGGGGGATGAGCGGACGAGACAACGCTTAATAAGCTTGTCGCTTATAAGTAGATGCTCGGTGATTGTTTGGGCAAATCAGTCATAGTCGTAGGTATGCGAGGGGTAGGCAAATCCACTGTCCTTCACAAGGTGGTGGAGAAACTCGACGGGGTAAAGATCGTGAATTACGGGGATGTGTTGCTTCAGCTCGTAGTGGAGAACAACTACGCCAAGAACAGGGACGAGATGAGGATGATGCCAAACCCGATCCAGTTGAAGGTTAACGCCGAGACCTGGAGCAAGCTCGCCCAGGAGAAGGGCAGTTTCATGCTGGATACCCATGCGTTCGTGGAGCACACCGGAAGGTTCATACCCGGGCTCCCTATAGAGGATGTCGAGAAGCTTAAAGGACTCTGCGGGCTGTTTTACCTGGATGCGGACAACGACACCATAAGGAGCAGGGCCGCCAAGGACCACACCAGGATAAGAGAAGGGCAGGGAGATGTGGAGATGAACAACTACAGATACGCAAGCATTTCAGCATTGTCGTACCTATCGACACGCTTAAATATTCCCTTATATATAATACAGAACAAGGAGGGCATGCTCGACCAGACGGTCGATATATTCGTACAGCACCTCCATGACGCATTTGGTGACAAGAAGTGAACTTTTTCCTATTGAGCACAGGAAACCCAGGAGGGGCGATAGCCGCTATCCCGCTGCCGACCAACATAGCAATCGCAATAGTCATGATAGCCGCGGCTTATGCCATTCTCGCAATCGTCCTGCAGAGGAAGATAAACCACCCCTCGAAGATGAGGGAGATGCAGACGAGGATGAACGCCCTTACGAAGGAGATGGTGGAGAAGATGAAGAAGAAGGAGGATTATTCCCACCTGCAGGCGGAGCACACTAGGCTCATGGGGCAGACGATGAAGAATACCTTCAAGACGATGGCGGTAACCCTCCCGATATTCGCCCTACTTTATTACGTGATGCTGCCTATGGGATTCGGCACTTTCAAAGGGGACACCATAAACATCATAATGCCGCTCACTTACCAGAGCCTGTTCTTCTGGACGGCGTTTGCGATAGGGATGATAGTGTCTATGCTCCTTATGGCCAGGGACAGGAGGATCGAAAAGAAGAAGGCGCCTGCGACAGTCAATGTGGACTTCAAGGCTGATAACTGAATCTTCTTATTCCCTGGATATATGCAGGGACCGCGTGTTTTACGGTACAAGACCATTGTACTTCAGCGCATTCTCCTCGTTAAGCCTCTTCATCCCGTACATCAACACGCCCAGCCTCGTCTTCGTATCCTTTATCTCGCCAGAAAGCGCATTCCTGAACGCATCCCTCCATGGGACCTCGATTATATCGGTTATCCCTTCGGCTTCGTCGAGATGCTGTTCCGTGGATTTTCTGGCGCCTACAGCCAGGACAAAACGGAATCGTTCGGTGAGCATGCCGGGTGACGAGAATGAGCCAGGATGGTGGTCTAGGGCCATATCGTTCTCTCCGATTTGGTGGAAGCTCTCTGCCGTGTATCCGGTCTCTTCGGAAAGCTCCCTCTCTCCGGCAACTACAGGTTCCTCATATGAGTCGACGTCCTTTCGTGGATCCAGCTTCGACCCATCTATGCCCCCCTTAGGGTCCAGCTTGCCTGCCGGAAGCTCAAGAACCTCTTCCTCGACCGGTGTCCTGAAATTCCTAATGAAGACTATCCTCCCTTCCGGCGTGACAGGGATTATCACGACAGCGTCTACGGATATCAGCGCATTCCTTTCCACCACCTTGCCGTCTATCTCCCAGTGCTGTGTCGCTACCCCGAAGCGCCTATAAGCCATAATGCCCTCATCCAACTTTCTGAAACCCTTTCCAACAGTCACCATTTGACCACGATTAGGAAGGTACTTTGCTAATATTTATAGGCATGGGGGAAGAAATAAGCACTAAATAGCTTTCGTTACTAATAGTCTACCGTCTAAGGCTTTTTCTCAAAGAAGGAAGCAAGGACAAAGTCAGAACAGGTGTTTTAATTGCCTAAACCAATGCACAGGTCGAGGAGCTTCAAGAGAGTCAACAAGGTAACAAGTACAGGAAGGAATGTCATCCATTACAGAAGGGCAGCAACCTCAGCACCGCACTGCGCCATATGCAGGGGTGAGCTCAACGGGATAAGCATGAGTAAAGCCGGAGGCCGGACAAGGAGGACGAACAACAGGCTCTTCGGGGGAGTTCTTTGCGCCAACTGCACCGCGGACATAGTGAAGCTAGGGAGCAGGGTGGAGCAGGGAGACATGAAGCTCGGAGACATAGGCATTAGGCAAAGGGCGTACGTGCTTCAGTTGATGTCCCACTGAATAGGTTTCTACGCCCGTCTTGGGCGCTCCAGGCAGGCAACTACTGGATGATTCGATGCAAGCTATAATCATATGCGGGATGCCAGCATCTGGAAAGACCACCGTAGCCAATGTGCTTGCAAAGAGGCTCAGCCTCAAGGTCATAGGCGGAGGGGACATCCTTAAGGAGATGGCAGCCGAGCGCGGCTATGAGATGACTGGAGAGGACTGGTGGGATACGGCTCAGGGCCTGAAGTTCGCGCATGAAAGGGCATCCAATCCCGAGTTCGACAGGGAGGCGGACGACAGGCTGAAGGACAGGATAGCCCAGGGGAACGTAATTGTGACAAGCCTCACCGCCCCATGGCTCAGCGACAGGGGGTTCAAGGTATGGCTCAACGCGGACCCGGAAAGACGGGCGCAGAGGATGGCGAAGCGGGACGGCACAGAGATTGAGTACAGCAGGACTGCGCTTTCGATAAGGGAAACGGAGAACATAAAGCTGTATAAGCGCTTATATGAAATTGATTTCGGAAAGGATATGTCACCGTTCGACATGGTAATAGACACCGTAGGCGTATCGCCTGAACGGATAGCGGACCTGATAATGGACGGATTGAAAACAAAAGGATTTACGATAAAGAAGTGATATAATGACACTGTTAGAAGCAGGAAGGGTATGTATAAAGAAGTACGGCAGGGATGCCGGATGCAGGGCAGTGATAACTGCGGTAGAAAGCAATGGGTTCGTGAGAGTAGCGACCAGTGAGAGGACGAAGGAGAGGAAGTGCAATCCCGCTCACCTTGAGTTCCTCAACGAGAAGATAGACCCGTCGAACAAGGAGACCCTCATGAAGACTCTCGGGATTACCGAGAAGAGGGCTGCTCCGTCGACAACCTCAAAGACCCAGGCATCTGCACCCAAGGCGAGGGCAGCTAAGTGAGATAGCCTGTGGCGAGCGCATGAAAGCTGAACTTGCAGTGATCGGAGGCACAGGCTTACACGAGATGATAAGCGAGGGTGAGAGCTGGGACAGCAACACCAGCTATGGCAAACCCAGTAGCATCATAACACTAGGCAAGATAGGCGGAAAGAACGTGGCTTTCCTCTCGAGGCACGGCAAGTCCCATACGATACCGCCACACAAGGTACCATACATCGCCAACATGTTGGCGCTGTCGCAGATAGGGGTCAGGAAGGTGCTGGCCACAACCGCGGTAGGCTCGCTTAGAGCCGATTACAAGCCAGGCGACGTGGTCTTCTTCGACCAGTTCGTCAATATGACCAGCGGAAGGGTGGATACGTTCTTCGACGGACCGGAGGTCAGGCACCAGGAGATGGCTGAACCGTACTGCTCCGGTATGAGAAACGTGCTTATCAGGGAGGCAAAGGCGCTCGATATGAGATACCACGAAACAGGTACCGTGGTGGTGATAAACGGACCCAGATTCTCGACAAGGGCTGAATCGCGCTTCTACGCGCACCAGGGTTTCGACACCATCTCGATGACGCCTTATCCGGAGATAACGCTGGCGAGGGAGAAGGGGATGTGCTATGCTGGCATAGGCCTGGTCACAGACTATGACGTAGGCATGGAAGGGGACACCAATGTAAAGCCGGTGACGTTCGCAGAGGTGCAGAAGATATTCGGAAAAAACGTTGAGGTCGTCAAGAAGCTGATAAATGCTGCCGTGCCAAAGATACTGGAGCGGCCGCTGCAGTGCAGCTGCACAGCATCAAGCGAGTGAGGATGCCATTTTTGTGGCCAGGAACGCTTTGCAGAACGGAGTGTCCTTCCCGGATAGTGGCAGCCTGGATCCGTAAACGGTCACTTTTCTTCTGCGCCGTCGAGCAGTTCCTGGGCCTCCTTCATTGCCTTCTCCTTGCTCTTGTCCCCGCTCAGAGCTTCGAACAGCTTTGTCCCATCAACGCCGATCTCGAACTTGTTCTCCCTTAACCTTGATGCGAACATCCTCATTCCTAGCTCCTTTACAGGAACATCCCCTAATCTGCCCTCTCTCACCTCCTCCATACCTTTTACCACATCAGGGCTTACGAGCCTAGAGGAGTCTATCTCAAGGTACGCTAAGCTGGAATATTTGCCGGTTAGGACCCTTATCGGGACGTCTGCGCTTGTGACCCCCTCTCCCAAGGAGCCGACGAGCTTGATCCTTATTATAGGCTTATGACCATTCCCGGCTGAGGCGATTATCGAGCCTATCTCGTCGTCGCACCGCTTAAGCACCTCGCCAGGCTTTGCGCTATCGAACTTCATCTCCTTGCAGACGAATGTGCGCGAGTCTATATGTATGAACTCGTATGAGGAGTCTTTCGTGTCGAATAGGAAGAAACCTTTCTTCTCCTGCTCGCCATCCTTGAGCTGCGTCAATACTGTGCTTCCGGGAATTAGGAACGGCTTGCCATGGACCGTGGCTTCCACCTTGTTGTGTATGTGCCCATCGACATACAGGTCGAAGCCTTTTGGAAGGTCTACATAGCGTATCAGCTCGTCATCGAATGGGAGCAACTCGTATGTGGACTGATGGAACATGAATACGTTGAATGCGCCGCTTACGGGCTTGGGTTTCAACCGCTCCAAGCATTCCTTTACGCGGTCCTCTGATACGCCACCCAGGCCGAAGACTGCGACCTTATCCTCAGGCCGATCGTGTTTGGCGACTATGACTGTAGCCTCGCTCGCATCCACTATCAGCCCGGCGAGTGCAAGCAGGCTCAAGACGTTCTCTCTCCCTTCTGCCGTTCTTTCATGCGTCCCAGGTATCGCGATTATAGGGACTTCGGTATGCGGCTTCGTCCCGTCCTCCGCGTTGAACTCCACCACCTTCGCCGGCCATTTGTGCCTTGATGCCTCCCTGAATATGTTTATCCCCTGGGCTATCACATCGGGCTTCGGTGCCCGTTTATCGAACACGTCTCCAGGTATGAGCAGCATATCTGCGACAGACATAGCGGCTTTCACCGCCGCTTCCGCCTGATTATATGCATCCTCTGCAAAGCGCTCATATCCGATATGCATGTCGGAAAGTATAGCAAGTTTCATCTCCCTCCCTTTCTTATCAGCTGCTAAAGAAGCAAACAGTATTG
>JAJYEJ010000047.1:0-3043 GCA_021785805.1 Microcaldota archaeon
GGGCGGTCTCATCAATGAGGTTGGAGGAGAAGGGATTCGGAGTCGAGACCGAGATCAACATCCTTGCAAAGAAGGCCAACCTGAGCGTGATAGAGGTGCCAAGCTTCGAGAAGAAGAGGGCAACCGGCGAGGCGAAGCTCAAGAGCTTCAAGGATGGATGGATAATACTGCGGACGATATTCGGGAATCTGGGCAAGCCCGTGGGCTGAAGGTCAACAGTCAGCTTATCAGGCTCTTCATATCGCCGACAAGCGTCTGGTACGCTTCGCAAGCGGTCCAGCCATCCGGTTCCTTTCCTTCTTTTATGAGTTTCCTTACCTCCTCCGCGTCCTTGCAGTTCCAGATCGCATCCAGGTCGAACCCCGAATCCTTTATGTTCCCTATCCTCCTTCCCCACATGATGGAGGGATAGACATTCCCGAAACTGTCCATGAATAGCGACGCGTCGAGGCTCCTGCTCCTCATGGGTGACTTGTTGGTCTTCACGTACTTGACCAGGCGCCTAAGGAACGCCCTCTCGAGTATCTGTTCGGCGCGCATGCCGGTTCCCCTTGCTTTTATCACCCTCTCTATCTCCTCCGCCATCACGCCCCTGTCGGCGAGCACGCCCTGGTTTGATGAGTTGGTGTAGTATATCTCGGACAATTGCCCTACGTTGACGAAGAAGTCCTCATACCTGATCTGCGGTATGTCCCTCTTTACGGCCCGGTATGTCGCCTCGAACTGGCCCTGATTCTCCTTCAGCATGGTGTACCCGAACACGAAGAACAGGTTCTTGTGCCTCTCCTTCAGGGCTTGCAGCCTTCTGTACATGTCGATGGCCTTGTCGTAGTTTCCAGGGATGCCCCTTATCCTGTCATGCAGTTCCCTGTAACCGTCAAGGCTCACCGTTATCGCCACCCTAGGTATCCCCAAGCCGAGTATCTGCTCCAGCTTTGCCTCTACCATGTCGTGGTTGCACAGGGAGTTCGTCGGTATCGTAAGCAGCGCAAGGCCATCCGAGCTCTCCGCGAAGGATCTCGCTATTTCGACTATGTCATTCCTAAGGAACGGCTCGCCTCCGGTTATCTCGAGCCATTTGAAGAACGTGTTCTTCGAAGCGAACCGCCTTATCTCGTCGAGAGAGAGCTCTCCTTTCGGCCTTGCCTCCCAGATGTTGCACATGACGCACCTGCTCTGGCACCAATAGGTGATGGCGAAGGTAAGCTTGTAGGGCCTCTCCAACGAGGAGAAGTTGCTCTTCAATGCGGTGAGCCCCAGTCCGTATAGTGATTTCGCCGGCATATGCATCAGTCGTCTGTTATCGATAAAGAGTGCGCATTAAGATTCTGGAACCGTAATATAAATAACTTTCCGGAGCCAGTCACGCTTTCTTCTTAAGGTAGTAGAAGCCGAAGGTCTTTGACATCTGCGTATAGTTGGCCGTCACTATGGGCGTGAGGTTGAATGTGCTGTTGATGTTCTGGCAGAGGCTGTCCGGCGTATAGCACCAGTATCCTCTGTCGAAGACCATGCAGCTGTACCTCAGGCTGAGGTTGTCATACAACGTCGAGTTGTATACGTTGCTCAACTGCGTGGACGTTCGGTTGTTCAGTATGAAGAGCGTAGGGTCATAGCTGAAGACCAGGCAGGAGCTGTTTATCAGGTGGCTTTCGTTGTAGACGAAGCTCTCGTAGAACCTGGCATCGCCCGCCTGCGGCAGTCCGTTCGGCGTCACCGCTATGCGGCTCCACATCGCATAGAGCGGATAGACCATCAGCAGCGCCACGAGCAGGATTATCGAGTACTCCGCCACTGCGTGGTATATCCTGAAAGCGGCACCCCTCCACCTGCGAACCAGGCGCAGAAGGATGCGGTCCTTCGCATCGAGCATCGCGGCTACGAAGAACCCGGCGAAGAGCGACACCTGCGCGATGAGGCTGAGCATGAACCTCCAGTCCACTCCATAAGTGACGCCTCCAGCATAGAAGAACGCATACAACAGGAAGAAGGAGAGGAACCAGAAACCGATCGAAAGGAAAGCGCGCCTTTCCAGGATCAGCATGGACACGGCCCCCAGTACCCCGATGATGCTGAATATCAATGGCTGCATGATGAAGCTGCTCTCGTAATGGTTGGTCCAGAATAGTATGTTGCCGCACACGTTGTACTCGAAGTTCTGGAGGTTGAATGTCCCCTTGGTCTGCGTAAGGGACAGGCTGGCCGCGCAGCTGTCCTGTATGTAGGTGCCCTGGTAGTCATACGTCCCGTAGAGCGCCTTGTTGTAAGCGTAACCGAGTTCAGGACCTATCGCGACCACGAAGAGGAGTATCACGATGAGGAGCCTGGTGTTGTATATATTTCTCCTTGCTAGGTCATAGATGCCGGAGAGCCTCCTCCTGATGCTACCGTGTTCCATGATCAGGTACATCACCGGTATCACTACCACCAGCACGGCCATGGTCGCTTTCATGTAAGTGGCCAGAGCAAGGGAGAACGCCGCCATCCCGAAGGTATCTACGTTCCTCTTCCTGAGGAACACCAGCATGAATAGCACCGCGACGAGCGCATACGCCATCGAAGGGAGGTCAGAGGTGGTCGGCTTGCCCCAGACAAGGAGGAGCGGGGATAGCGCGAGGAACGCCTCGGAGAATATGGCAGCCCTCGGGTCCTTGAACATGACAAGCGATACGAGGAACACCGAAACGAGCGCGATGACGGCGAGAACTATCTCTGTAGCATAAGCGGCTGTCCTGTTGGCTCCTGCTATGAGGAACGCTATGGCGAGGTTGAACGAAGTGCCTATGGGCTCATGGAACACCTGGCCGGAATAGCAGGCGAAGGCGTTGCCGTAGTTGCACATCCATGCCTGGCCGGTGTGGATGAGAGTGACGGCCATGCTCTGGTAGATTACATCGTCGAAGAAGAGCTGCTGGGTGGTGTTCACCACGA
This sequence comes from Microcaldota archaeon, assembly GCA_021785805.1. GTDB lineage: Archaea > Micrarchaeota > Micrarchaeia > Micrarchaeales > Micrarchaeaceae > JAJZYD01. The sequence goes on from JAJYEJ010000047.1 coordinate 2,932, forward strand.
GGAGCTCAGGGATGAGGAATGCGAGAACCACAAGGAGCATCGCAAGCGAGTGCCTCCGCCTCATCCCGGAAGACCTGAGCACACCGGCGAGGTCGCTCCTGCCTCGGATGAT
>JAJYEJ010000047.1:3143-5936 GCA_021785805.1 Microcaldota archaeon
CATAGCCCGCGAACCATCAGAATGGATATGCACATATGATTCAACCTCACCTTCCGCCAGCTGCATCAATATCCTACTCCCGCCACCGTCGCTTACCGTGGATGGGTCAAGCACCGGACCGGTGACCATTAGTCCTGGAACTGTTTTGACCTTCAATGCCATCGGCATGTCTGGTGACTCATTCACGATAGATCTCTTGACCACGCCTACGCCAACAGGCTCCGGCTCATCAGCGTTCACCTGTTGCAGCGGGGTATTCGGCTCCATTCCATCCACATTTACATATACGTGGCCTACGCTTCCTAAAGGATCGTCGGTAGTCTACTACGCAGAGGTGGAAGACACTAGCGTAGGCATGTATAGCAACCCTGTTATCCTGAGAGAAAATGCGCTTGCTGCAGGCACGAACGCGGCATGCAGTACATATAATTCGGTCTACACGTCGATATTCATACTCGGGATAATACTCCTGCTTCTCGCAGGGGCGCTCTACGGCGGTTCCCATGTCATGCCAGGTTCCTCGAAGGGAACGGTCCAGGGATACGCGATGGGCCTCCTCCTGGGCGGCATAATCGGCATAGTGATCGCGCTACTCGCGCCGTACATACTCGGCCTGATATCTCCATCGGCAGGCGGTGCGCAGGGCCAGTGCAACTCAACTGTCGCTAACGCTACATCCAATCTACAGGCGACCGCGCAGATATGCAACGTCTACTATGGAAGCTATAGCGTCATCTACATCCTTGGCATAATACTCATGATACTCGCAGGGGCGCTCTACGGCGGATCGCAGCTGATGCCAGGTTCCTCAAAAGGTACCATACAGGGATACGCAATGGCGATATTCCTGGGAGGTATAATAGTCCTTATCATCGCATCCATCGCGCCATACCTGGTCACGCTGATCGGGGGCAGCAATGGCGTTTCATCATGTTCCACTACGGTGACTGCGCCGAGCGGCACATCGGCAACTGTCAACGCGATATGCTCCGCTTATTACAATATCGAAAACGTCATCCTCATACTAGGGCTTATGCTGATGATCCTGGGCGGCGTCGCCTTTGGCGCATCCCAGTTCGTCCCTGGTCAGACAAGGGGAACGGTACAGGCATATGGCGTCGGGCTGATCCTGGGAGGCATAATCGCGGTCATCATATCCGTTCTCGCGCCGTACATACTCAACACCATATCCCCTGGCGCATCCGCAGGGACATCGGGCTGCAGCGGCGCAACAGGTCCTCTGCCTCCTAACTCGACGGTCCCTGTGCTGAACGCCGTGTGCAACGCATATAACGGCGTGTACACCGCGATATTCGTCCTCGGGATCGTGCTAGTGCTCCTGGGAGGGGCGCTCTACGGTGGATCGCATGTCATGCCTGGTTCATCGAAAGGCACCGCACAGGCATACGGGATGGGCCTGGTCATAGGCGGAGTGATAGCCATAGTGATATCTGCGATAGCTCCTGCGCTGCTGACCGCCGTGGGTGCGTCGAACACCATCTCAACATGTCCGTCACCGACGCAGCTGACGACTGCGCCAGGACAGGCTAACGCTGTCATATGCAATGCATACTTCGACGTGCAGAGCGTCATACTCATACTCGGAATAGTACTGATCGTGCTCGGGGGAGCGCTATACGGGTCAGGACAGATAATGCCAGGTTCCTCAAGAGGCACAGTCCAGGGATACGCGATGGGTCTCCTCTTCGGAGGCATAATCGCGCTGATCGCATCTGCTCTCGCACCATACATATTCCAACTGATAAACAACAACAACGCCGTCGCCATGGGCTGTTACGGCGCCGGCGCGGTGAGCATCAATTCCGGAGTCAATAACGCGGTGCTGGCTGTGTGCAATGTATACAACGCAGTCAACGGAGGTATCCTGATACTCGGGCTCATGCTGATGATCCTGGGAGGCGCGCTCTACGGCGGCTCCCATGTCATGCCAGGTTCCTCTAAGGGAACAGTGCAGGGATACGCTATGGGCATGTTCATCGGAGGCATAATCGCCGTGATACTGTCGATGCTCGCGCCATATGTCGCGCAGGTCATAACCGGAAGCCAGTCAATACCTAGCGCATGCTCCACGCCTGTAGGCCAGTACACCAGCAACGGCGGTACGCCGGTAGGGCAGGCGGAGGCGGCTGTCTGCAACGTCTACAATGCGGTCAGCACTGTCGTATTCATACTCGCGCTCACTGTCATGCTTCTCGGAGGCGCACTCTACGCGGGGTCGCAGGTGCTTCCGGGCTCCTCAAGGGGAACGGTCCAGGGATACGCGATGAGCATGATACTCGCAGGCGTAGTGGGCTCCATAATCGCGCTCGCAGCGCCGTGGCTCATAGGCATAGCCACCAACCAGTCAATGACGAGCGTCATACAGACCTGCCAGAATATAGGGCTGGCATGCTCCGGTGGGACATGCACCCCTCCTGTCTGACATCCTTCGCAACCTTTTTATAAATTCACAGAGAATGCACATGGTGATTGCATGGTCGAGAAGAGCTTTGGCTCAATACTGAAATATCCGTTGACACTGTGGGTTGTGTTCGAGATAGCGCTGCTCGCTATCGGGTTCACCCCGGCTGCGGCCGCCACAGGAGACATGCTTTTCGGGACAGGCGCCCTCCTTGTCGGCATACTCTTCGGTGCATGGGTGGGCAGGAGATCCGCTCTCGCATTCCCGAAGTACATGTGGGTCAGCGTTCTTAGCGCATTCATGCTGATACTAATAACAGGGTTCATATCCGTGCTGTTCGGCTATGTGCTGTCGACATACTCCGTCCAGTT
>JAJYEJ010000048.1 GCA_021785805.1 Microcaldota archaeon
TGGTGCAGGGAGAGAGATTTGAACTCTCGCAGCCCTAAGGCACAAGGTCCTAAGCCTTGCGCGTTTGACCAAACTCCGCCATCCCTGCTCAAAAAGAAAAGGACTATTGTGGTATTTAAGCATGCGCATTTATTAAGTTTAGGCATAATCATGGCTGACGAAAAGAAGATCGGCGTGGTATTGGCCACTGCTGTAGGGCTCGGAGCTATAATAGGAGCCGGGATATTCGTACTGAGCGGCACCGCCATAGCGCTTGCAGGCGCAGACGCCCTGCTCGCCTTCGTGATAGTAGGCGTATTGGCCGTCATAATGGCCATGATTTTCGGGGAACTCGGCTCCATATTCCCGACCCTGAAGGGTGCATCATACTCATATGTCTACAAGGCATTCGGAAGCGAGCTCGGTTTCATCACCGGCATAATAAAGTACTTCAGCTACGCGACAAGCATGTCCGTCATATCACTTGGATTCGGTTCCTACCTATCGAATCTGCTAGGCATGCCTAACAGCATAGGGGCCATACCGTTCGCGATACTGCTCATGGCGGTTTTATCGGTAATCACGATAATGGGGCTTAAGAAAGCCGCATCCGTAGACTTCAGCCTTGTCATTGTGAAGGTCATGGTGCTGGTGATATTCGTGGGTTTCGCGCTATACTTTGCGCTCGGGCATGGCGGGATCGCGCTGTCCAACTTCACGGTGTCTGCGTCTCAGGGCACCATCAGCTCGCTTTTCGCTGCCAGCATAGTCGTATTCTTCGCATATTCCGGATTCCAGACCATAACGACCCTCACCTCGAGGATAAAGGGAGGGGGCAGGTCCGCGGCGATGGCCACGCTGTTCTCCGTGCTGATAAGCATGGCGATATATATGGCTGTTGTCTTCTCCCTGATGGCAATGCTCTCCGCGTCGAAATACACGATAAACGGCGATCCGCTGTCCATCGCCCTGCAGCAGACCAATGCACCACAATGGCTGCTTGTGCTCACTGACGTGGGGGCTATGATAGCCACAGCATCAGCGACCCTTGCTATGCTGATAAGCGGGTCGATGATGATGTTCCAGATATCGGAGGACAGGTTGCTTCCCAAGCTTTTCCGCACGTATAACAAGAAGAGGGATGTGGCAACCACCGGCGTGATAGCCTCGGCCATAATAGGCACCATCATGCTGTTCTCAGGGAACATCTATGTTATAACGTCGATAAGCAATTTTGGGATGTTGTTCGCATACCTGATGACGAGTTTCGCCTTGATACACTTCAGGAGGAGGAGCGTAGTGGGCCAGTTCAGGGTGCCGCTATACCCTTATACGCCAATTGCGGCCATAACGATGATACTGCTCTTCATGTTCGGGATGCCTAAGGAGGCCCTGGTGATCGGTGTCATAATGGTTCTATCGCTCATAATCATGTACTATTCGCTGAGGGAAGCTAAAGACAAGCACGTAGTAAGAGTAAGACTATTTAACTGATGGTGCGGAATAATCTAGTCTTAAACGGTGAATTGGAATGCTGATAGGGATTATAGGCGCCCCGAATAAGGGGAAGAGCACGATGTTCTCAGCGTTGACCATGAATGATGTCGGCATAGCGGACTACCCGTTCACCACCATAGACCCGAACCTTGGCATAGCCTACGCCACCAAGAAGTGCGTCCACACGGAATTCGGCGTCCATTGCAGGCCAAGGCATGCTATGTGCATTGACGGCATAAGGCACTTCCCTGTCAACGTCATAGATGTTGCCGGGCTTGTGGAGGGTGCCCACGAGGGCAAGGGGATGGGCAACCAGTTCATCAACGACCTTGCGAGCTCAGATGCGTTCATAATGGTCGTCGATGCAAGCGGGAAGACCGATCCGAACGGGAACGCCGCTACCGATGCGGACCCCATGGAGGACGTTAAGATAATAAAGAATGAGCTGGTGGAGTGGCTCTATGGCGTAATCAAGAAGCACATGCACACCATATCCAGGGCGGACGATGGGATAATGGCGCTGCACGGCGTCCTCGCGAGCCTAAAGGTGACGCCTGACGAGATAGCCAGGGTGGCGAACAAGCTGATGCTCCCTTCAGGAAGGATCAATTGGGGCGACGATATGGTGAGAAGGTTCTCCTCTGAGCTCTTGGATGCCGCAAAGCCATACATCATAGCTGCGAATAAATCCGATATGGCTGGCGCAAGCGAGCACATCGCCACGCTCAGGGCAGCGTTCGGTGAAGACAGGGTGATGCCGTGCTCTGCCGCGATAGAGCTCGCGCTCAGGAAGGCGGTGAAGTCCGGTGCGATAGACTATATTCCCGGCACAAGAGAGATAAATATAAAAAAATCCGAGATGGGGAGAGACCAGGCCAATGCGATAGCATACATGGAAGGATTCCTGAAGCAGCATGGGACCAATATCCAGGAGCTCATAAACAAGGCGACATTCGAACTGCTTGATAACATCGTTGTGTATCCGGTAGAGGACGACAACAAGCTCACCGACAGCGTGGAAAACATACTCCCGGATGCGCTCCTGATAAAGAGGGGTTCGACGGCGCTTGACCTTGCTATGCGAATACACACCGACATAGGCAAGAATATGCTCTACGCGATAGACGCCCGGACCAAGAAGAGGCTAAGCAAGACCTACGTCCTGAAGGACGACGACGTAATAAAGATAGTGAGCGCCGCCAAGTGAATCGCCAGCTAGCTGTTCGAGTGCCTTGCAGCCGAGAGCGATGCTATGAGCGGTATAAGCACAACCACTATAGCTATAGGTATCGCTACTGCGTATATCACGAAAGACTCTAGTGTTATCGTAGACAGGAAGCCCGGCGCAACATACTTTATGAGCAGGTAGATTATGAATATCGTGACCGCGTATATCAGTGCAGCATACGCCGCATTGACTATTCCCACCGTTGCCGCTGAACCCAGCTTCGCATGCGATGCACCTACCCTCTCCCCAATCCACAACGCCACTATGAGCGGCAGTATTATCGAGCCTGGCATATAGATGATATATCCAGCTATGGTGCCTATGGTGTTCGCTATGCCCACGCTGCCGCTCGCCTTGACTACGGGTGCAACAAGGAGTTCAAGCGCAAGTCCAAGGATAAGGAAGAATATCCAGAATATCAGCGGACCCCAGATGTTTATCTCTACCCCTCTGCCATGCTGGACATCATGGGGCTCTGCAGCTGCAGTTGTCTGTATGCCTGAGGTGCTACCGGCTCCTACCCTATCGGCTATCCTGGTTTTCACAGCACCGGAGCTCTCCTTGCTCTCCATCATTACACCGTATTAATAGCTCAGAGCAACCTATAAATAGGTTATCAATAGAAGATTGAATATCAGTAATTCCTTTACGGTGTAACAATGGCTCTCTATTCGCCGCAGTCACAGGCCGGGATAACCAGCTTCTACGATGCGCCATCGCCAGGACCGAAGATAAATCCAAAGGTGATGCTCATAGCGGTCTTCGTATTCGCCATCTTCATAGTGATACTGAACCACCTGGTATTCTACGGTCAGTTGAAGTAGCGACGGAACAATCAGATCCTGCTGGCCCTCTTCCCGCTTATGATTACATCGTCCTCTATCCTGACCCCTCCAAAACCTGTCAGATATATCCCAGGCTCATCGCTGAAGACCATGTCCTTCTTGAACCTGAGCTTATCCTTGCCTGCGCTCCACGGGTCATGCACATCTACGCCGAGCGGGTGTCCGAACCCGTGTATGAATCTCCCGCGGTAAGCTCCGCCGGACGCCCTGTCTATGTGCCTTGTAACCGCTTCCTGGGTATCGTTCCAAAGCGCTCCAGGGACCATATGGTCAAGCGCTATCTCCTGCGCCTCCTTTACAGTATCCATCATGCTGTTGATGGTCCTGTACTTCTTCGATGAGCGTTCCGCCTTGTAGAAGAACGTCCTTGTAACGTCTGAGCAGTAATTGTCCACAATTGCGCCGCAGTCTATGAGCACTACTGCGTTCTCCTTCAGCTTGGCGGAGCCTGGGGCATGGTGTGGCAGAGCCGCATTCTCATCGAAGCACACGATGGTGCTGAACGATGGACCCTGCGCCCCATGCTCCTTCATCAGGTAATCGACATTCGCGGCAAGCTGGAGTTCGGTCATGCCCATTTCCATGCGGTCTCCTATCTCATCAAGCACCCTGAGTATCAGCCTGTTGGCCTTTCTGATCTTGGCTATCTCATCGGCGCCCTTTATCTCACGCGCCTTTGTGAATGCATTGCCTACGTCGGTAAGCCGTGCGCCAGTCCTGCTCTTGAGCATAGTGTACATGTTCACCGGCAGATAATTCGCATCCATACCGACCTTTTTTCCGCGTAGCCTCTTCTGCAGCTCCGCGACCACGAACCTCTCATAACCTTTTTCAGGTGGTTCAATGACGGAGAGCCCCGTTGTCCTTTGCTGGAGCGCCGTTTCATACTCCAGAGGGGATGTTATGAGCTCCGCGCCATCCGTGTCAACTACAAGGAATGTGCTTTCGAATATTCCGCTTGTGAAACCGGTAAGGTAGAGGAAGTTGCTGTTTCTCGACATCGTATTTGCCAGGACTATCGCGTCGACGTCCGCATTCCTGAACACTGAAGATATCTTTCCCAAGAGGCTTCCCATGTTAGACCATCAACCTTAAGGTTATTAAAAGGAAAGCCTAAAGTAGACAAAGGGCTAAAGGCAGCCAATGCGATATGATACGGGGGATAGAATGGTTAACACTGCGATAATGGCGCTTCTAGTGCTGGTGGTGATCGGCGTATTCATGTTCTTCTTGTTAGAGGCGTCTATCGGCGTGCAGAACATAAACGGCAACCAGTTCGGCAATCCGAGCAGCATAAACTACCCTACTACCACCCCGACCACATCGGTAATACCGCAAAGCCAGCTTGACGCATATGCGCTGTCCTTGATAAACAAGGACAGGGGAGACTTCAACCTGTCTAACGTGTCGTACTCTAATGTCACATCCGCGCAGCAGCATGCGGACAGCATGCTCAAGTACGGCTACTTCAGCCACTGGGACATATACGACATGAAGCCGTACATGAGGTACACGCTTCTCGGAGGGAAAGGGTCGGTCGACGAGAACATCGCATATGTATACGACAGCGCAGGAATCAATGTCCTTGACTCGCTGAAGAACATGGAGTATAATATGATGTACAACGATTCGATATGCTGCAACAACGGCCACAGGTACAACATTCTCACTCCTATCCACAACCAGGTTAGCATAGGCATAGCCTACAACAGTACGACCATCTACTTCGTCGAGGACTTCATAAACAACTACATAACGTGGTTCTACGGCACGCCGTCCTATAGTGGTGGCACGGTCAATCTGCAGGGCGCAGCGCAGAATGGATATACGCTCTCGCTGATAGACATAATATATGACTCCCCTCTAGTCAACACCTCTCCATCGCAACTTCCGCGGTCGCCTTACTCGTACGGCTCCACAGTGGCATGCATAGGCCATAGGCAGGGATTCACCTATTACAGCTGCTCTGGGGTACAGACACTAAATGCCACTACATACAACGTCCAGGGGAACGACTTCAATGTCTCGTTCGATATGGGCAATCTCGTAAGTCAGTACGGGCCCGGAGAGTACACCCTGAGCGTATGCCTTGCAAACACATCGGCTGGGCAGCAGAGCGTATGCTCGTCATCCTCATCCACGGATTTTGTCGCATCCACATACACGATCTTCATAAACCAGAATGGCCAGCAGTACGTCCCGGCTGACGTCTGACCGCCTATACCTGTGGTATCGAAAGGACAGAAAACGCATATTAA
>JAJYEJ010000049.1 GCA_021785805.1 Microcaldota archaeon
ACCCCTACGGGACAAGCCTTCCAGCGGCATACTTGGGTGAACAGTCAGGCAGAATATGTGTGCCTTGTCAGGCCGCGCTACGCCACAGCAGTTATTCCAACACGCCCAGCAGCGTGTGCTTCACTTCCGCTAGCTTCGGAAGCGCCTTTAGCAGGGATGAAAGCTCCTCTCTCCATAGGCTTTCCTTGAATGTCTTTATCCTCCTCTCGAGAAAATTTCTGTCGAATTTCTCTCCGCGCCTTCGCATCTTCTCCTCCACAAGTCCCTGGTCATATTCTGTATTCTTAAATTTAACCATGAAATATGCATCGTAGAGGTCGCGGGCCTTCGTCCTTTCGACTATGGCGCTGAGCTTTTCAGCCAACATCTCCCCTATCCGCATTTTAGGCAGCAGGATTGTGCCTATGTCGGCGTATTTTGACGTCATTCTTGCAGGCTCCGGCTCCATTATCGCATCGCCTCTGAAGCTTACATCAAGTTTTATCTTGTGCCGCACGTTTGTAGTGGCGAACAGCGGTCCCTCTATGAACAACTCTGTCCGCGTTCCCGAAACCTTTCCGTTCGAATCTTTTACCAGAACGTTGCCCTTGTTCTTGCTTATCCTGTAGCTGAGCTCGAAATCTTTCAGAACCGGAGCCAGAAGCGAGTCTATGCGGCCGGCTATTCCAGTATCCTTTCCTGTGTATGTAAAGTCCAGATCCTCTGAGAACCTATCAAGGCCGTGGAACATGTAAAGCGCTGTTCCTCCTTTGAACTCCGTGTCGGTGGATATCTTGTTTATGGAGAATACCTTGAGCATGAGGTTTACCAGATAGTCTTTCTCTAGTTGTCTCTCATCGCTGAAAAAGTGCGCAAAAGACATGAGCGTATCTTCATCAATCATAGTTTATCCCCCATTTTTTGTTTTTGCCGCTGGCACCGGTGTTCTGCACGCTTATGTAGCTGCGGTATCTATACCTAAGAAGTGTATCTGCATTTATGCCGGCAAACTCGAGTAGGAAGCCAAGTTTGCTTACCAGCACCCTGCTGCCCAGCATTACTGCGTACCGTCCTATCGTAGCAATATCTATAAGGTTGTCTTCTCTTGCCGTTGCAATCGCTTCTTTCAGGACCGAGAAAGGGACGCCACCGAAGTAAAGGCAATCAACGAAGAGCTTTTCAGGTGACGCAATATATGTGTTGGACTTACGGGTATATCCAAAAAATGACTTCTTCTTGGTTCTTATAAAATTAATCATGGTTCCGCCCACATTGATGGGTTTGTGTCTTTTCAGCGTGATGACCGAGTACCTGAGCACGTTCTGATCCATCAGACCGTAATACTGCAGGGCGGCATGCATGCTGACGTACGAAGGGTAGACTATGTTTGACGCTATCTCATAACTGCTCACGCCCTCGATGTAATACTTGCCACGCTCAATCCTGTGTGCCTTTTTGCTTTTCGACAGGAGCAACGAGGCATACGCCGTCGATTTTCCTAGCATTTTCGCAATGTCATACACCGTGAATACATGAGTGCCGGACCTGGCAAGCCCGTCAATTGCATCCCTAAGTTTCATAATTTACTATTATAAGGTAAGATATTTATATATTTGTATAAATATCATTACTCAATATAGTATTATGCTGGACTAGGGCGGAAATCGCTGGCATAAAATCCTCCTTGTCTGAGATGTGCCTGACGTACATCTTGTGCTTCGGGCGATGCGCTTCAAGTACAATCACAGTGCTCAACAGTCCAATGGGTATTTGCAGTATATATCTCATCTCGCAACGCTTAAATTGCTTAAAAGACAACACATACCGTATGGAGCAGTACGATAAAGAGTTTTTGAAATACATGAAGACCAAGTACAAACTTACGTTGGATGAAGCAACAAAAGGTACAGAACCGCAGATAATAAAGTTTGCCGTTGCATGGGATGTATGGAAGCAGGCAAAGGGCGCTTACTCTAAGAGGGAGCAAGACATATACGGATTCATGTCCAGAGACCATTCAAGGCTTGACTATATTTTCCAGGAGTTCAGGAAATCGAAAAAAGCGGCAGAAGCGGAGCAACTCTTTTTGGAATTTAGGGCAGGCATTGAACGCCATATAAAATGGGAGGAAGATATCTTATTCCCACTTGCCAAGAAGAAGATGGGGGACGATTCACCGATAATAGACGAACTGATAGTGCAGCATAACAGGATTAAAGAAGATCTAAGAGGATTGGCTGATAGCTTAAAAGCCAGAGATACAACCCTTGAGAAGGACTTGGAGCAGTTGCTAGCAGCACATGATAAGATGGAGGAAGAAGACATGTATCCGTGGATAGATAATTATATCGATGATAAAGCAAAGAAGGAGGCACTATCAAGGATGGTATAATCCTCACTCTATGCCGCATTCCTACTCTTTCTGCCGATTATCGTGCGCCATATGTTGACTGCATGCAACAGAACAGCTACAATCATCGCCATCAACCCTCCAAGGATTACTGCGGCATCCTTCTGTCCTGTGAGTGCAATACCCTCAAATGCAATTATCCCTGCATTTAGGAGAGCGTATTCTGCGGCTATGACCTTATAATTTGCTCCACTGTGGCGTGAGACCCCAGGTACAAAAATGTACGATACGCCAAAGATCAGCTGTGTGACAAAACCATACAATAATAGTATGAATATCGGGTCTCTATCTACAGCAACTGCGCCTGACAGGCTAAAAGCAAGAAGTATCGTACCGACTACGAAGTACAAGAACCCCGTAGCTATGTAAAGCCTTACCATCTTGCTTGTTGCGGCAACATTATCCATAAACGCACCGATTATCTCTTGCAGACCAGTTATTTATACACTATATTCAGCCCGTTCACCCTTGCGCTTTTTGTTAGCTCGTGTGGTTTTGAATTGGTCGGACTGAAGATGTGCCTGACATCCACGCCCCTGACCAGAAGCGCATCTGCTATCAGCGATCTGTGGCATCTCCATGGTACTGCCTCTGCGCACATTATAGCTAGCTGCCTTTTCTTTGCCAGGCTTATAAGCTCGAGGAGGCTCTTTCTGAACTCACTGGTCCGCATATAGTCTGCAAAGCCTCTGAATGATGCATTGTACCAGTATGTATTGGCTGAATCCTTCAATGGATGCCTAAGACCTCCAAGTCCTTTCATATGCACGTAGCGTATGCGATGCCTCTTTAGGCCAGCAGCAAGTCGTTTCTCATTGAACTGCGGATTGGCCCTAGACTTTGGTATGGTACGTATATCTACCAATTCCTTTATCTTGTATGCGTCCAGCAACCTCACAAATTCGCTAAGCTTATGTGTTGAGTGGCCTATAGTAAAAATCATCTGCTTGTTTTTAGCCATAAATCGGACCATACTAATCTGTTTTAGTACCCTACCCGGCTCTGTACATTCCTTATATGTTTAAATAATTTAAATAAACTATACGATTTACATCAATTAAAACACATTATTTAAATCCTCCTTGTCTGAGATGCGCCTGACGCGCATCTTCTGCATCGGGCGCTCAAGTTTTTCTGGCCGTCGAAAAAGTCCATTTTAAGGAAAGTCTTGTCGTCGGCAGGTTCAATCCCTGGTATTTACCGGGCGGCTTTCAACTTGCGAGACAAAATTAGAGATAATGTCCGCTACCCTACCTTCGCTACCTAGATAGTAATGCCCTACGCCTTTTATCACATGTGACTCAAAAAAATTTGAGTTTGATCTACTCTCTAGTAATTTTAGATACGGTTCCCTAGACGGCTTTTCTTTACTTCCAAATAGCGCAAGTACCGGAGTCCTAATTTTACTAAATTCCTTCAGTTTACCATTATAGTTGAAGAGTCTTGCTTCAATGTTTTCGGTGTCCGCAACTGATAGAAACCGTTGCGGGGTCTCACCGTGTACAAAGTTGAACTGATATCCGTCTCCTTCTTCTACAAGTTTTTTTGCCATTTTAACGGTTTTATCAAAATTTCTACCCAGCATGTGTTTCCATATATTATAGTCATCAGAAGGCGACATCAGAACAAGCCCTATCACATCGCTATTAATCTTTCTGAACTGATAATAGGTGACCTTTTGGCAGCCAGTACTATGACCACAAAGCACGAATTTTCTAAAACCGAGTTGCTTTAAGTATTTTATTGCCCCGTCTATATCTAACACCGTCTCTTCAAACTTTTCTAGTTCAACCCCTCCAACAAGCCTTGTTCTCTTTTTACCAACTATCCTAGTTATAAAGGCAACTTTATCGTGACCCCTGGTATTGATGGAAAGGGCTGAAATTTTCCTCCTACTTAATTCCCTGACCATCCCTGCCGCAGGTTCACGGTAGAAATTTCCACCCCACTCATGCACATAGATTACGCAAGGTTTGGTTTTTTCTCTTCTAACTAAAAAGCCCTCCAAAACGAGGCCGTCGCTGGTCTTGAATTGAACTATGTCCCCTTTTGCTATAGTCTGATTCGTAGTCACAGATTCACTCTAGCTATAAGGAAATAGGTATTTTTAATCATTATCCTTGCCCTTAATAGTATTAAACAATATACTTCGGGGTTCCACCTCGGGCTCAACGTCTGCATCGAGCACTCAAGTTTTTATAGTTACGACTCTTAATTTCGTACAAATAGGTTAAGCTGGTCTCATGGAAGATATATACTACGCCGTAGCGCACCGAAAACAAGAAGAGATAGATTCTTTCAAAACTCGTTATGATGTCTTCGACACCTCTTTGATTCCGAAGATATTCAAGCAATCTCTCGGATTGGAGGTTGTGAAGTGGAGCAGGTCAAAATCTTGGGGCAGCTCCCATGTGATATATTTTGTGAAGGTAAAAGGAGAGAAAAGGCCATTAGTCTTAAGGGCGAACACGGGCTTTAGTAGGGAGCCCGAGATAATGATGCTTGTAGAGAAGATAGTAACTGACCAGGTTGACTCTTTAGGAGTACCGACTAATATGATTCGGTTTGTGGACGTAACGCGAAAGAACTTCGCTTTTGATTACCAAATTCAGGAAATGCTTCAAGGCCAAGACCTGGAAGGTCACTTCCGTGGCACCCGAAAAGACTATGATGACCTGTCGTTTCAGCTTGGTTCATTAGTGGCTAAGTTCCATACGGTAAAATACCCTGGCTTCGGTAGATTCGATTTCTCTTACGCCCTGAAAGGAAAACTCAAGGGAAGCAAGAAGAATTTTTATGATTACGTGACAACTTGTTTGGGTTCCGATCTAGAATACCTGGAAAATGCAAAAGTAATAGCCTCTAATACTGCAGACCGGATCATCGACTTATTTAAAGAACACAAACCTATAATTAACCTAAAGCACGGCGTCTTAGTTCATCACGATCTGGCGGATCATAACATAATGTTCAAGGACGGGAGAATCACCGGCATCTTTGATTGGGAGGCATGCGTGGTCGGGGATCCCGTCTTGGATTTAGCGTCATGTCCGACCTGGAAGACACACTATCCGAGGGAGAAGAAACTCCTGGAAGGTTATGAGAGCATAACAGACCTTCCCGAAGAATTTATAGCCAAGACGGATATCTACAAGCTGCGAACCATGATTTGGAAGATGGTCTATGCAATTCGAATTAAAATACTGGAAGACCAAACTATCCGGAAAAAGTTTTATAGCGCCCTTTCTCTATTTAAATTGGGATGATATCAATTGATGTCGTCTAAGAGGTAGCTCTTGGAGGATTTTTCTTCGGGTTGTACTCGCGTTTACAGGAAGAATTGTAAGCATCAAGTACGAAGGTGCTAAGCCGACGCTCATCAATACGCGTAACTG
>JAJYEJ010000050.1 GCA_021785805.1 Microcaldota archaeon
TTTTGTAACCCTCCTCCTTCCGGGCCAACAGTTCCCCAGCATTCTTCAAAGAGGCCTCTTGGTTAGCTAAAATCTCCTCTCTCCTAGCAAAGTCGGTCTCTTTTGCCTTAAACGCCTCCTCCTTGGCCGTAATCTCGGTCTCTCTGCTCGCCAGGTCCTTCCCGGTCCTTTCAAGCTTCATCAGTTTTGCTGCGGCAGCCTGGAGTTTTGCATACTCGTCATCACTAATCCTTACCATTATAGCACCATTATATCGTCGTACCACTAACGGCTCAACTACATCAGATATATAAGCCTTACTAAAGGCTCGGCTTTGGGACGAAGCCATGGTTCTAAGCGTTTCAGCTACAAATAGCGCAAATCAACGAGAGCCTATTCCCCTAGCTTTATTGTGTCCCCTATCTTCGGCGCATGTGCCTCTATGCCCATACCTTTGACATCCTCTACAAGGGAGTTGGCGTTTTCTTCGCTCCCATGCACGCAAATCACCACCTGCGGCGAACTCCTCCTGACGTACTCTACCAGTTCACTCCTACCTGCATGGGCAGAAAGGTCATGGAAGCTTACCGGTGTCGTTATCTTCCTAGGGACCTCGTCGAGTATTATCTTGCCCTGTTCCAGCAGCATCCTGCCGTTTGTCTCTTCAGGCTGATATCCTGTAAGGAATATCTTCGAATGCTTGTTCAGCTTCGTTATGTAGCTCAGCACCGGACCTCCATTGAGCATGCCGGATGTCGTCAGTATGATCGACGGCTCTTTCAAGGCCTCCCTCCTATCGTCAAGCTCCTCTATCCAGTTTACCCTCTGCACCGCATCGCTCAATAACCTGAAGTTGTGAAGGAAGCTCGGATGCTTCATGGCGATGGCGGTAGCAGCCCTGGACATGCCGTCAACATGGGTCATCTCGGATAGGCCTGCAGCCTCGAGTATCGCAAGCAGCTCCTGGCTCCTGCCAACTGCGAATGCCGGGAGCAGCGCTGTTCCTCCATCGGCAAGGACCCCTCTTATCGAAGTTACGAGTTCATCCACTATCTTCTGCCTGTCCGGATGGTCCTTGTTGGCATAGGTGGATTCCATTATCAGCACATCGCTCTCCACCACTGTCGCGCCGTCATGCAGAGACTGCTTCTTGAGCTTGAAATCCCCAGTGTAAACGACCTTTTGATAATCCTTCGCCCTCGTCCTTTCGACCTTGGTTATCGCGCTACCGCAGATATGGCCTGCATCGTAAAGCTCTATGTCGAAGTTCCCTAGCATGGCTGCCTTTCCGTAATCCAGGCTTACGAACCTGTTGCCGAACTCCCTGATCTGTTTCTTATGGAACTTTCTAGGATGGTGCTGCTTCTTCGCGATGTTAAGCGAATCCTCCAGGAGGAGGGTTGAAAGCTCCATCGTAGCTACGGTCCCGAAGGTTGGCACAGGCGCGTTCTCATAAAGCCACGGGGAAGCCCCGCTGTGATCCAGATGCGCATGGCTGACGATGAGCCCGTCTACATCAGGCGTAGAGATCGGATACTCCATCTTATGGTCTATTTTTATGCCATAGTCGAGAAGCAAGCTCCTATCATCCTTGAGCAATATGGCGGACCTGCCCACTTCCTGCGCTCCGCCTAAGAATTTCAATATCATCGAATCGAACACCAGTCAATACAAGATTCCTCTGCCACCTTTATAAAGATTGTCGTTCATGTATAAAAGGCGAGTTTCATGGCAGATGACATTAACTTTGTTGACCTACTGGCGATATCAAAGATAACCCAAGGCATGACCGTAGAGAAATTCGGTGGCGTGATCAACTCATCGCTTTTCGACGCGGCGAACGTCCTCGGCTCGCTCAGCATAAAGAAGCTGATAACGTTCACGACTTTGATGACAGGACAGAACCCCATCACAGTAACGGACCAGGGCAAGGCGCTAATCTCGGAGGCGAACGCAAAGGCGAAGGAGGAGTTCGACAGCCTAGATTACTCGGTGCTGCTGCAGCTTGAGGCAGGCAAACGCTCCATAGTGGACCTTGGCAGTGCGCTTAACGTCAGGCAGAGGGATCTAGCGCTAAGGCTATACAAGCTCGCGCAGCAGCAGTACATAACGTACGACTTCAGGAGCGGGGTCGTGGATATAATGCTTACGGAAAAGGGATTCACCCAGGCAAAGGCGGGGATGCCGGTCAAACCCCAGCCCCAGCCCCAACCACAGCCCCCTGCCCAACCGCAGCCTCAGATCAATCCTTCCGGGATGCTTTCCTCGCCAGCTACTGCTTCGGCGACGGCACAGCCGAACCTCCAGCAGCAGATAACGCAGCAGATGATAAAACCGCAGCAGGTGGTCTCACCCTCACCGCAGCCTGTACCGGGCGGAGGCGCGGCAGATGCGGCAAAGGTAGAGGCTCAGATTAAGGCCGGGTCAGGCAGAGGAAAGAAGAAGTACCTGATCATCGCCGTAATCGTGATAGTGGTAGTCGTGGCGGTCGCATACGGACTCAAGCTCATCTGATCCTGTAGATTACCCATCGATCCGGTACGGATCGGCGTCCATACGCGCCTATGGGCCATGGTAAGTATCGCTCCAGTTGGATAGGTATGTTATCCCGGAGGCGGTGCTGTTGTAGTTGTCAGAACTATAATCGTCGGGATTCCCGTTCAGCGGCCACCAAGCAACGAGATACAATATCTCAGTAGGCGCCCCTCCGATGCCTTCCTGGTAAAGCGCGTTTATCTGGTTCTCGGAAAGCGACGTGTTGTATAGCTGCACATTGGATATCTGCCCATCGAAATGTGAATTCCATGCTTGGTGGTAACCTATCACCCACGGGAATGTGGAGATGAACTCCGTCGGCAACGTGGTTGCCGTGCACGTGCTTCCGCTATGCGCTCCGCTGTTGGTGTAATATCCCTCAAGCTGCCCGTTCACGTACACCCTGAATCCATAGGAGCGGTTGTAGGTGCCTGCGACGTTGTACCACGAGTTATAAGTATACGCAGCGCTAGTCGTGGCGAAGTCGCCGACCCCGTTAGTGTCATATCCGAAGAAGAAGCCGAACTCGTTGCCGGAGGGCGGTGAGGTGCCGAGCGTCAGCGATTGCCCTGCGCCAGAGCCCCTATTATTCAGTGCCACGTTCGAATGCGGTCCGCACCATCCCGTGCTGTCCCCTGTGATATAGACCCACACGCTTTCAGTCCATCCTGTAGAAGTGACATTCATGTGCAATGGCGTAGTCACGGAACCGGACTGTCCGTTGAAATACGCGACCGTCTCCGGCAGGACTCCCTGGCAGGTCCCTTCCAAGGAACGCCCCGCAGCACCTTCTGAGGAGCTGAGAGGATTTGTCACCTTGCACGCCCCGGGCTGCACCTTCGGAAGATAATTTCCTCCTATATTGAATACACCCATGGCATATAGCAGCCCTATCACTATCACTATGACTACTATCACCGCTCCGTAACTGGTTACGTATTCCATCGCCGACTGCGCTTTCACGAACCCCAAGAATCCACCGATGCACAATTGCAGTAGGAATTATGCAGCAACATTTTAGATGCTTTGCTAGAGGGCGGCCTGTAAAACAACATTAATATTCCTTGCTAGCGATTATACCTTGGGGTTGATTGCTTGCTTCTCGACTATTCTTACGCAAAAAAGATGATGGATAAGTATGGGATCAGGAGTATAGAAAGCAGATACGTCGCAAGTGCGGAAGATGCAGTAAAGTTCGCCAACGACGATCCGATAGTCCTAAAGGTCTTGTCGCAGAAAGCGCTCCACAAATCCAAAAGCGGCCTGGTGGTGCTCGACCTGAGTGCCGCACGAGACATAACGGACGCATACAAGCAGCTGTCAAATAAGGCGAGGGGGCTGAAGCCCTATCGCATACTGGCGCAGCGCATGGTGAAGGGAGGGGTCGAGATAATAATAGGCGGCAAGGTTGATGCGCAATTCGGAAAGCTGATCCTCCTGGGGCTAGGTGGGATATACGTCGAGACATTCAAAGACTTCGCGCTCAGGGTATGCCCGATAACGAAATACGACGCACAAGCGATGTTAAACCAGCTTAAATCGAGAAAGGTCATAGCCCCTGACGAGAAGACTGAGGCCACTATAATATCTCTCCTGATGAAAGCGTCAAAGATGTTCATGGAAAACGACGTAAGCGAGATAGACCTCAATCCAATAATAATCCATGACGGCACATACGACGCGGTAGACCTGAGGATGCTGAAGTGATATATTGTCGAAGTTGAATTCAACAAAAACAAGCCTGAAAAAGCTAGTAAAGAAGTGCATGAACTCTACGTTCTACTGCACTTTGGCAACTCACGAAAAGGGAAACCCCTGGGTTGCCCCTGTGGCCTTCGCTTATGATAATAATTTCAACATTTACTTCGTGTCAAGCCAGTCTTCAAGGCACATGAAAGACATATCACGCAACAACAAGGTTGCTGTCGCCATATATACCACTGTCCAAAAAGCCACCTCTCCGAAGATAGGAGTCCAGCTTGAAGGCAAGGTGCGGCAGGTCAAGGGACTGGAAATCCTCAAGGCATATAAGGTATATTTCGGAAGATTGGTTGCCTGGGAGGGCGCAACTGTAGCCTATTTCAGGAGCAGGGGAGCGGAATGGAAGTTCTACAAGGTCAATACTTCGAAATTGTTTTACTTCAACCAGAAGTTCGGGGAGGAAAGGCAAGCGGTGAAGTGATGGATGTCGATAGATTATTCAGCGTGAAAGGCAACGTGGCGATAATTACCGGTGCATCTGCCGGCCTCGGTCAGGTTTTTGCCGAGGTGTTCGCATCGAAGGGCGCAAAGCTGGCAATATGTGCAAGAAGAGAAAAAGAACTGAAGAAGTTTGCAAAGCTTCTTGAAAACAGGTATGGCACCGATGTATTATTCATGCACGTGGATGTCACAAAAGAGGACCAGATAAAAAAATTCTGCGGTGCTGTGGCAAAAAAGTACGGACGCATAGACATATTGGTAAACAATGTGGGGACCTCGGGAGAAACCGCCGGCGATGAACCCTCATTCACGTTTGGAAAAGACAAATGGGATAAGGAAATGGAGAAAAACCTGACAGGAACGTTCCTGATGGCAAGGGAAGCGGCGAAGTACATGGCAAAGAACAAGTACGGAAAGATAATTAATCTTTCAAGCGTGCTTGGCCTTATAGCAGCTAACGGCTGGAACATGCCATCTTACTATGCGTCGAAAGGTGGAATTGTGAACCTTACGAGGGGGCTGGCTGTCGAGTTCGCAAAATACTGCATAAACGTGAATGCTATCGCGCCAGGCACATTCCCAAGCCAGGGCACCGCTTCGATGTTCAAGGACCCAAAGACAGTCAAATACATAGAGTCGCTAGTGCCTCTCCACAGGATGGGCAAGCACGATGATTTGAAGGGAGTCATATTATTCCTTGCTTCACATGCTTCTGATTATATAACTGGGCATACATTGCCGGTAGATGGCGGCTGGACGATTTGGTGATGTCATGAAAACTGAATTTGCGGATTTAAAGCGCATACTTGACCCAAGGAGCGTAGCGATAATAGGCGCTTCTGACAAGCCCGACAAGGTTGGGCATGCGATAATGCAGAATTATATAGATGTGGGCTTTTCAGGACCAATATATCCGATAAACGTGACCGCTGATGGCAAGATAATGGGATATACTGCATACAAAAACATACTTGACGTGAAGAGAGAGATAGACCTCGCCGTGATTTCTATCCCTGCACCGC
>JAJYEJ010000051.1 GCA_021785805.1 Microcaldota archaeon
TAACGGCCATGGCCTAAGCTCCTTACTGGTATCGCCAATGCACCTCCAAAGCCGCATCATTGTTCATTGCAAGCTTACGCCATGGCGCATGATATTGACTTGCCGGGTCGGCTTACTGCATTCGATTACGCCAACAGCTCTCTCGCGCCAACTCTGCAACCCTTCTGCAACTGCAGCTGCGCCTGCTGCCTTCGATAAATACATAGAAAAGCAGGGGCTCCCGCCCTGGCATTATAGGCTACGCTCGGATTTCAGATATTTCAGGTGCGTGATTGCCGATTATGCCCTCATTATGGACTTCGGGAGCTCTATAGCCTTTATCTCCCTGTCAGGGAACACCGTGCCCGGAGGGACTATCCTCACCCTGACGCCTATAGCCCCGTACTTCGGATAAGAGGTTGCGTGCGCGTCCCTGACCAGCTCCGTGACGTTGCCTGCCTTGGGTATGTAACCTATGCTCTTCCTTATCGTCTTGGCCCTTGCGCCCTTGGCCGCCAGCTTCCCGCTCGCTATTATCTCGGCTCCAAGTGCGCCGTTCTCCATGATCGAGCGCAATGACATCTGTATGATCTTCCTGGCGTTGAGCCCCCTCTCGAACTTCTCCGCTATGTCCCTGGCCACCAGGAGCGGCTCAAGCATCTTGTTCTCCACTTCCATGACGTTTATCTGCGGGTTCTGGACCTTGAACTCCTTCTTTATCGTCTCTGTCAGCAGGTCTATAGTATGCCCAGCTCTCCCGATTACCCTTCCGGGATTGAGGACGTATACCGTTATCCTCGTGAGTACTGGGGTCTTCTGTATCTCCACCCTTGAGAAGCCGGCCCTTATGAGCTCCTTCTGGAGGTACTTTGATATGTTTAGCTTCACTATAGCGTTCTCTATGAATTTGTCCTCTATTGCCATCAATTCACCTTATTCTCCTGCGCCGTCTTGGCCTTCTGCGCTTCCGGCTGGGAAGGTTTTGCCTCCTGCTTCGCCTGCTGCTGCTGCGGCTGCGACTTCTGCGTCTCGACCTTTTCAGGCTTCCCTGTCTTTTCCGCCTTCGCCTCCTTCCTGTCTTCTTTCTTTTCCTCCTTCTTCTTGGATTTCTTGTCCATTGGCTTCAGCTCAACCTTCGGAGCGATAGCCTCTTCCGCCTTTATCCTCTTCAGCATGTTTTTATGGAGGGTCTTCTCCTCTGCCGTCGATACCCCTATCTCCACCCTTGCGAACTCAAGATCTGACCTCCTCCCTGTGACGAAACCTGATGGCCCTCCGGTGACGAACATCGCACCCTTCGATGGGCCCCTCTGGGCGATCATCGTCTTGTTGGCGGATGCGTGCACCACATACATGAGGCTAGGTTCAAGGCCCTTGTTCCTCGCATTGGTCATCGCATTTAGCAGCACCTTCCTTACTATTCCGGCGCACTTCATCGGGTATCTGCCCTTCTTCCCACCGAGCTCGTGCCTTGAGCCCATGTACTTGTTGTTCCTCCTGTAGAGGATCGGCTTCCCCCTCTCGATAACCCCGTCGAGCGTATCCATCGCATTGGGTATGCTCTTGTACCTTATGGCGGTGCACACCGCTCCGAGGTCCTTGAAGCTCGCATTGATGTCCTTAAGGCTGGCGAATATGACGCCCGACCTGTTTTGGTTGAAAGAATAGTTAGCCATCTGATCACTACTTCTGCGCTAGGAACTTGCTTCCCTTCGTCGCCCTTATTCCCGGAGCCGAGTGCAATACCCTCCTTGTCGTGAATACGAACTCGCCGAGCCTGTGGCCGAGCATGTTGGCCGATATGACTACCGGCTCGAACGCCTTCCCGGAATGTACCTCGAACCTCAGGCCTATCCACGAAGGCAGTATGACAGCCTCTCTGGTGTGGGTCTTTATCGGCTTGTCCAATCCCTTGCTCCTGTATCTCTCCACCTTCTGGATGAGCTTCTTGTATTCAAGGCTTTGGCGCTTTATGCTCCGCCTCTGCCTTGACGTTATCATCTTCACATAGTCCTCCATCTTCAGGTCGGTGAGCTCTGAAGGGATCTTTCCCCTGAATGCTATTCTTTCTGCCATGATTATCCTCTCTTCTTCCTCCCTACGCGGCTCGCCGCGATGTGGCCCACCTTCCTTCCTGGAGGCGCATTCCTGCTCGTCATGGAGCTCTTACCCTTGTGGTGCTGCTTCCCTCCGAATGGGTGGTCCACCGGGTTCATCTTGACCCCACGGTTCGTCGGCCATGTCTTGTTTATAGCGTGATTTATGTAATGGTTCTTTCCAGCCTTGACTATCGGCTCCTCGTTCATTCCCCCTCCGGCTATCACTCCAAGCTGCGCCTTGCACCTGTTGTCCAGGGTCATGCTCGACTTGGACGGCATGGCCAGCGTAGTGGTCTTGTCCCCGTGGGAAGCCACATATGCCTTGCTCCCCGCAGCCCTGACCAGCTTGCCCCCGTCGCCAGGTATCGATTCGATGTTGTAGACCGGTATCCCTTCAGGGATCTGGGAAAGCGCCATTATGCTCCCTAGCGAGTAAGAGGTGTGGTGCGGCTGTGCGCTCCCTGTCGATATCTTGTCGCCGATCTTTATGCCCTCCGGCGCCACCAGATATCCCTTCGTCTGGTCCTCGAATAGGATTTCCATCAGTGGAGCCGTATGCCCGGTGTGATTTATCAGGCTTATCACCTCGCCGGCCTTGTCGGTGGACGCCACCTTAGCGTAGCCCACGCTGATGTCGAAGGTGCCAGGCAGCTTGGTGTACACCTGTGTGCCTTTTCCCCTTCTTTGCTGTCTGAGTTTCTTTCCCATTTATCACACCGATATCAACATAATCGACACAATTGACATAGTAAAATCATACCAGTTTCAGCTTCGCCGCCACATCGCTCGCCTTGAATCCCTTGGACAGTTTTATGAATGCCTTCTTCGTGTTGTTCGGCAGGTTCAATGTCCTTATGCCCTTGACCTTCACGCTGAACTGCGATTCGAACTCCCTCCTTATCTCAGTCTTCGTCGCCCTGAAGTCCACGACGTATATTATCACGTTGTTCCGGTCGATCTGCGAAACGGCCTTTTCCGTCGCGATAGGATATTTTAGTGCTGCCATTTTACCATCTCAGCGAAAGTTTCTGTACCTCGGAGTCTATCTTCTTCAGCGCCGACTCGCTCCATAGCGTTATCCTTCCAGGTACGCCTCCGGGCGCCAGCTTGCTTACGGTTATAGCCTTCGCCGTGCAGACGTCGACTCCGGGTATGTTCCTTCCGGCGTTTATCACGCCCTTGTCCTCCCCGACCACGAGAAGCACGGTCTTCCTGAATGCCCTTCTCTTCGATGACCTCCTGAGCCCCTTCCTGAGCTTGCTGTCGTGGCTTGAGTCCACATCCTTTGAAAGTCTAAGCGTATCGAATACCTTGACCAGTTCCTTCGTCCTCTTTATCGACTCTATGTCGTCGCTGACGACTAGCGGGAGCTTGCCTTCGAATGCATGCTTGCCCTTTACCATGTCCGGAAGCGCGGTAGCCGCTATCGAGCATCTGAGCGCCTTCTGGTACTCCTTCTTGTTTATCTGTTCTATAAGCGTCTTCTCTATGCGATGGGGATGCGCCCTCCTTCCCTTGACAGACGATGGTATGACCCTGACATCCCCTTGCCTGCCCCCACCGAGCTTCTGCCTAGGCCTCATTGCCACCCCCTGCTTCCTGCCTCCCCGGTAAGAGTTCATCGCTCCGTAGTATCTGGCTGTGTTCTGCATGCCTGCCAGCAGGAAATGCCCTTGCGGCTGGAGCGTGAGCGTCTCCTCGGCGAGGACAGCCCTCCTTATTATATCGCTCCTTACTCTCTCGTCGAAAGACTGCGGCAGTTCCACTGTGCCCTTGACGCTTCCCTGCAACGTTAATACATCTGCCGTAGCCATATGACCATCACTTCACTATATTGGTTATCTTGGGTTCCTTGATGCCCTTGACGTTTCTCCCCCTTATGGACTTCCTTATCCTGACCAGTCGCTTCGCAGGACCGGGGACTGAGCCGTCCACTATGATGTAATCGTTATTGACATTCCCGTAGTTTATGAACCCGCTTGCCTTGTTCACCTGGGCGATGTCGTTCTTTGAGCCGATCTTCAGTATTCGCTTGTTGTGCTCCGACCTGTAGTTGAATCCCATCTGGCCGGCCTGCCTCGCGGTGAACAGCACTCTTGCCATCTTAAAGTCGCCCAGAGTCCCAACGTGCCTCCTCTTCTGTGTCGCTTTCCGTGGCTGCTGTGCGACGCCGAAACGTTTTACAGGACCTTGCCATCCTTTCCCTTTTGATACGGAAAGCACATCGATGTACTCCCCTGGCTTGAACACGTCGGATGCCTTGACCTCCTTGCCTAGCATCCCTACGGCATGGTTGAACTGCTCTTCTATCGTCTTCCCTCCGGCTACGGTCTCGAACCTTACGTTGTGATGCTGTCCTGTCGATGTGTCTGATGGATAAGCGACAAGAAGGACTCCGACATGGCTGAACTCGCTGAGCTTCTGCTTGTACTTCCCGGTCGAGCTTTCGTCGTTCTTCAGCTTCTTCATGTTGAGCTTCTGGGCCACCGACTTGTTGTGAATCTCTGCGGACGCCTTGTAGTAGTGCGTAATCGGATCGATCGCGTATAGCCTTATGCCATAGGCTTCCATCCTCGGCACTTCAAGCACAGTGCATGCCCTCGATACCTCCATCTGTTTCGACGGCGATTCGGAATCGTCTATCAGGTTTATCTGCGTCATGCCCGCCTTGTATGCGACCAGGTTGCCTATGGTCTGCTCCTGGAGCTTCGGCTCGCTGCGCACTCTTGGCAGTCTCCTTGACGCACGCCTATGGGGCCAATACTGCAATGAACCGTAAACCATTGTAAACACTGGGGTTGATTTCTGCCCGAAGCTTCAATGCCGGCTTAGCCGACAATAAGGACTTAGCGCTGCATCATCGCCTTACGGACAAATAAGATGTATAGTTATTGAGGGCATTATCTTTATAAAGATTCCTCTCTGCTGTCATTTGCGGAATTGGAGGGCATTTTAGCCTTGGGCCGCACCGTTCTCGGCTTGTCCTTGAGCGGATATGCCTTGACCGCGCCGTATATCGTTTCGTTCCGCAACTGCAGGATCATTGCCCGATCGCATTCATCGTCCCTTCCACCGCCTGGATATCGCGCATTATCGAGTTCATGGATGCCCTTAGTGCCGTGATGTCCTTGGCGGTTATGCTTATCTCGAGAGAGCCTTCCCTTTCTGCGATGCTTACGCCGCTCCTCTTCTGCTCTCTCTGGTTTCCAAGGATAGTGATATAGCTGGTGCCCCTGATCTTCGGTATGGCTATCGATGCCACGTATGCCTTTATCGGCTTAGTGGCGCTCCTCCGCCTGCGCGATGAACTCCTCTTTTGCGTCTTTGTCGTTTTCATCTTTTTCACCCTTCCTCGTTATCTTTAACTGCTGCCTCCCTTTCGCGGCGCTTATCGTGTACTCACCAATCCATTTGAAGCTTAAATCGCTTTCTATGCCGATGACCCTCGCGGTGAGCGCGCCGCCTTTTGCAGACGCCAGCAGCACTGCTCTGCTGTGCCCTTTCGACCTCGCGTCTATGAGCACCTTGCCGATGCTCTTCGTTCCCCTGCGTTCCACGGACGGG
Source organism: Microcaldota archaeon (assembly GCA_021785805.1). Classification (GTDB taxonomy): domain Archaea; phylum Micrarchaeota; class Micrarchaeia; order Micrarchaeales; family Micrarchaeaceae; genus JAJZYD01. Next base: position 5,643 of record JAJYEJ010000051.1, read on the forward strand.
CTTCGGACCAGCTCCGCTATCTTCCCGCAAATTTCGCTTGCGGATGTACCATTGAGCTTCCTCGACCATGTGATGTAAGTCATAGTA
>JAJYEJ010000052.1 GCA_021785805.1 Microcaldota archaeon
GTATCATCTATGAAGGAAGGGACGTCGGCATGAACGATAGGAAGGTGGCGTTATCGCAGCAGACCAACCGGAAGATGCTGAAGGGAACGCTACAAGATGCCGTAAAAGGCGCAGATGCCCTCATAGGTGCATCAATAAAAGGGGCTTTTAATAAGGAGATGATAAAGAGCATGACAAAAGACCCGATCGTCTTCGCTCTTGCAAATCCTGAACCCGAAATAAGCTATAAGGACGCAAAGGACGCAGGCGCTGCTGTAGTAGCAACGGGAATAAGCGGTTTTCCAAATCAGGTGAACAACCTGCTTGCATTCCCTGCGATCTTCAGGGGGGTTCTAGATGTAAGAGCTAAGGTGATAAACACAGAAATGCTCCTGGCAGCAAGTGCATCATTAGCAGGGAGTGTTGGCAGAGCCAAACTCTCAAAGGACCACATAGTCCCTGATTTCTGTGAGGAGAATGCGATAGCGGTAACGGCGAAGGTCGCAGCTTCCATCGCGAAGTCTGCCATCAAGACCGGTGTCGCAAGCGCCGATGTCGACATGAAGGAGCTTTCAAAGAGCATAAGGAAAAGACTTAAGAGATATGCCAGAATAGAGAAACTCGTATCAAAACTCGCATCTACGTAGTGGTATAGTGGAAATACTGAACTATGACATGGTCATCCTGGGAAGCGGCCTTGCCGGCATGCGTGCCGCATTAGAAGCGTCTATTGTGTCAAAAGATAAGGCGCGTATAGCCGTGATATCAAAGCTTCATGCCATGAGGAGCCACTCTGTGTCAGCAGAAGGCGGCATATCTGGAGTGCTGTACGAGGGGAAGAACAATGACAGCAGCAAACTCCATGCCTATGACACCGTAAAGGGATCTGACTTTCTCAGCGACCAAGACGCTGTAGAGTATCTTGTAAGCCATGCTCCGGATGAGATAAGGATGTTCGACCATCTCGGCGTGCCATGGAACAGGAATGACGATAGAAACATACAGCTCCGAGCATTCGGGGGCATGAGCGTACCGAGGACCGCCTTTGCTGCCGACAAGACAGGATTCTTTATGATGAGTGCGTTGTACGATAACCTATTGTCGCATAAGAACATCGACATATTCCACGAGCATGTTGCGACGAAGTTGCTGATGGACAAGAACAAGTTCCTGGGCATATATACATTCGATCTCGCGTCCGGAGACGAGCGCGCGTTTATGGCTCCAAACGGCATCATAGCGACAGGCGGCTTCGCAAGGATGTACAAATTCACAACCACGGCATACTCCAGCACAGGGGATGGCATAGCACTGGCATACGATGCCGGTCTACCTCTAAAGAACATGGAGTTCATCCAGTTCCATCCGACTGCGCTTGTGCCTAGCGGCATACTCATAACAGAAGCGGCTAGGGGAGAAGGGGCATATCTGCTGAATTCCAAAGGCGAGCGCTTCATGAAACGATATGCCGCGTCAAAGATGGAGCTAGCCCCAAGGGATATAATCTCAAGGGCGATAATGACAGAGCTGGAAGAGGGAAGAGGTGTTAAAGATAAGAGGTTTGGCAAGGACGAGTTCGTCTGGCTGGACCTAAGGCACATAGGCGAGGCCAGAATAGACCAGAATCTTCCCATGATAAGGGAGATAGCGATAAAGATGATAAACGTCGACTGCGTCAAGGAGCCGCTTCCGATAAGGCCGGCAAGCCACTTCACTATGGGCGGGATACACACGAACATCAGAGGGGAGGTGGTGGGACGCGATGGCAAGAATACGGAAGGCCTGTGGGCCGCAGGGGAGTGCGGCTGTGTCAGTGTCCACGGTGCGAACAGGCTGGGCAGCAATTCCCTCAGTCAATGCGTGATATGGGGAGGGATGACCGGTGCAGCGGCTGCAAAGCGAAAGTACACGAAGGCAGGAGTCGGGCAGAGTCCTGCTCAGAGAAAGGCGCTTCAAGATGCATCATCAGAGTTGAACCGTATCATGGAGGCCAAGGGCAGCGAGAATCCCTATAGCATAAGAGAAGCCCTATGGCAGGAGATGAACGACCATGTCTATGTTTACCGGAGGGAGAAGGAACTCGTAGAAGCGAAGAAGAGGTTGATGGAACTGGCCAAGCGCTTCAAGAACGTATCAGTGGACGATAAAGGGAAGACCTACAACACCAATCTCAGAGATGTGATAGAGATAAAGCACATGCTAGCGCTCGCGCAGGTCGTGGTCGAATGCGCACTTGCAAGAACCGAGACGCGAGGCGCACATGCAATGAGGGAGTATCCTAAGCGTGATGATAAACATTGGCTGAAGCATACCATAGCGATGAATGGTTCAAAGGGAATCCAACTTTCATATATCCCAGTAAAGATCACAAGATGGCAACCGGAAGAAAGGAAGTATTGATGCATAAGGGTGGAGTCGTGCCGAAAAATGTATATAACCTGCGTGGAAGGCAATCAAACATAGTACGACTGATTAAATTCGATAAGGAAGCATTCGTGCACATGCTTGCATATAGGATTCTCATAGTATTCAGCATGATATACGGGGTAATGCTGCTGGGCTATTACGTAGTGCCTGGCATAGGCGTAATGGTGAAGGCATCAACGATCGTAATATGGATCCTGTTTACCCCACAACTGTTTGAAACCGTCAAGGGTTTGTCACTGATAATCACAAAAGGGCTGGCATTCGGCCACCTTGGTAAAGGTCATGGTTTCCTCATGAAGAAGAAGTACGGGAAGACCGGGGCGTTTGCAATACCGATTCCTTATGCGGCGATGCTGCTGTGGGCTATAGGTTTTGTCGCCCTTCTGTTATGGTGGACAATATGAAAGAATTTAAGAAAATGATGTTCTTCTACGGCGCCATGGCAGGCGTGCCAATACTGCTCTGGCTTATCGCGGTAATGTCGCCATTTCCACAGTTACATCTCATAAGGTATGTATTAGGCATACTCGCAGGGATAGGATCCATAGTCTTCGGGATATTAGGGTATAGGGAGGTGTTTACACGTGAGTGATGCATCAGACGAAGGGGACATGGAGGAAAGGACCATACGCGTAGTGGCCAAGACCTTCGATTACTCAAAAGCAAGGTTCATGGAGAAAGAATACAGGGTGGAAGCTAAAAGGCTTACGACAGTCCTTGATTCATTAATACAGATAAAGGAGAACATAGACCACAAGCTATCATTCAGGTACAGCTGCAGGATGGGCATATGTGGATCATGTGCCATGGTTATAAATGGGAAACCTTCACTGGCATGCGAAACGAACCTGCTCTCTGTGGCGGCGGAGCACGACACCATAGAGGTGGCGCCCATGCAAGGGCATCCACTCCTCAAGGATTTGGTCACCGACTTTGACGACTTCTTCCAGAACCACAAGAGCATAAAGCCATGGCTGATATACAAGAATGAAAAGGACAGGTATGACAACAGGACTGAGACGAAGCAGAGCGATAAGGAAAGGGACGAGTACCTACCGTTCTCGGAGTGCATAAAATGCGGGTTGTGCTTCGATGCGTGCCCGGTGGCCAACACTAACAAGGAGTTTCTCGGCCCACAGGCGCTTGCGCAGGCATACCGCTATTATGCTGATTCGAGAGACGACGGCAAGGAGGACAGGCTCAAGGAGATAGACACCCTGAGGGGGGTATGGGGGTGCGAGTTCTCTGGTTCGTGCTCGAAGGTCTGCCCGAAGTTCGTTGACCCTGCGCTTGCCATCCAGATACTAAAAGGGGAGATAGCGAAGAAAACGCTTCAAGGGAAGATGTGAGTCTCTCACAACATTTATTAACTGTAACATCACTATCTTAATATGGCTGGCTACAGGGAGGAGAGCGATGTGCTTGGCAGCGTGAAGGTGCCATCAAACGCTTATTATGGAGCTGAGACACAGAGAGCAGTCGACAACTTTCCAATATCTGGTTTGAGGATAAACAGCACATTCGTCAAACACTATGCGATAATAAAGCGGGCCGCGGCATTGGTCAACGTCTCAAACGGAAAGCTCGACAGGAGGATAGGCGGGGCCATAGTAGATGCATGCGATGAGATAATAGAAGGCAAGCTTTCAGACCAGTTCGTGGTTGACGCATTCCAGGCTGGTGCAGGGACCAGCACGAACATGAACCTTAACGAGGTGATAGCTAACCGCGCGATAGAGCTGCTTAAAGGAAAGAGAGGGGACTACAGGCTGGTGCATCCAAATGACCATGTGAACATGGCACAGTCCACTAACGATACTTATCACGCCAATATACACCTCACAGCATACGCCATGATCACAAAGAGCCTGCTTCCAACGCTGGAGCTCCTAGAAAAGGCGTTCTCCGCAAAAGCCAAGGAGTTCTCAAAAAATATCAAGATCGGGAGAACACATCTCCAGGATGCCGTACCAATGACATTGGGGCAAGAGTTCTCTGGATACGCCTATGCCCTCTCCGTGCAAAAGAATAACATAGAGAGGAACGCAGAATACCTACTCGAACTCTCTCTTGGCGGGACTGCGGTCGGGACAGGAATAGAGTCGTACAAGGGCTATTCAAATTCTATAGTTGCGGAGATTTCCAAGATAACTGGATTTAAGATGAAGGTCGCTAAGAATTTCTTTGGCGTGCAGCAGAACCAGGTCGAGGAACTCGCAGTAAGCGGCAGCATAAGGGGTCTGGCCGCTCTTCTCATAAAAATAGCGAATGACCTAAGGCTGCTAAGTTCCGGTCCTAGGGCAGGGATGTCCGACATAACTATTCCGCCTGTGCAACCCGGGTCATCGATAATGCCTGGAAAGATAAACCCAAGCATACCAGAGATGTTGGACATGGTGTGTTTTGATGTCATGGGAAAGGACACATCAATAACGTATGCTGCACAGTCAGGCCAACTTGAGCTTAATGTTTTCATGCCTGTCATCGCATATAACCTCCTCTACTCAATATCACTGCTTACGAACGCAATGAACGTATTCAGGAAGAAATGCGTAACCGGGATAAAGGCCAACAAGGCAAATCTGAAGCGCCATCTTGATGAGAATCTCTCCTTAGCCACCGCATTATCAGAAGAACTCGGATACACTAGAGCGGCGCAGATTGCGAGAAGGGCATATAAGGAAGGTAAGACGATAAAGCAGGTGTGCTTAGAGACGAAAGTAATGAAAAAGCAAGAGTTAGACAAGCTGCTGGACTCCAAGCGGCTAGTATCCAATCGCTAATACCTAACAGCTGACTAGTTACACGTCTATGAGCACGTCTCCGGTGTTGTTATCTATAGTTACCCTATATGTCCCCTGCTCTTTTCCCCATGGCGTAGTGGGCAGCGCCTTTCCCGTTTTTAGATCAAAAAGCGCTCCGTGCCATGGGCATTTGACTGCCATACTTTCAATCATACCCTTTTCGAGCGGGCCCCCTCTGTGACTGCATACGGCGCTTATGGCATAAGGTCTGTCATCTATCATGACCAACATGATCGGCTTACCGCCAACTATTACTCTTATCGGTTTTCTGTCTTGGAGATCCTTCTTCTTAATATCATCGAGCTTGTACGTGACCATCCAATCACCTATATAACAGAGTGATAAAGCAATATATACTTGTTGATAGACTTCATATCCGTCTAATGGAAGATTGTATGTTCCTCCTTTATGCGTACACCGCATTCCTGGCAGTAGTGTTCTCGATAATGCTGTACCTAAGCCTTGGCAGGTACAAAGAGGAGCAATACGAGCCATGGCTAAAGCCAAATGTATTG
>JAJYEJ010000053.1 GCA_021785805.1 Microcaldota archaeon
GGACTGGACACAAGCTTTAAATACTATTTCCTTGCATCATTCTATTGTAGAGTCATTGGACTCTCACAAATAGGAGTTTGGTGCAGATGCAAGCGCAACAACGAACATGGCAGTCTCTCGTCCTGTTTAGCGCAAGCAGCATCGTCATAGCTAAGTGCTACGATAATAATACACCGATGAGCTCCCATTTGGATGCATAAATCCTTCTAAATTCTTAGGTGGTTTGTATGGTCCAAATGGTTGCTAGAGTTATTGCTAAGTCCGTTCCGCTTACCAAGCGTGAGCGCCTGGTGATGATAGAGATAGGCAGAGACCGGATAGACACGGCGTCGGCGTTCGTCTCTTACATGAGCGAGAGCTATGGCTTCTCGAAGAGCTCGGTGTGGTACAACCTGAAGAGGCTGAAGGACAAGGATGTACTGGACTTTGCCACGAAGGAGGAGCAGGGAAAGCCCCTCACGTTGACTGGGCGCGGCCTGTCGTTACTAAGGGATTTCGGCAGGGACGAGGGCGCCAAGCTCATGGCAGAGCTCGAGTCCACAGCCTATGACGCTCAAGACGCGGCAAACAGGAATCTGCACGGTAGGGCGGTGATCGATCCTTATGCCTTCATAAGCGTGCGCTGAATACTCGGGTGGAACGGTTTGGCTGGCAGACAGGCTGCCAGCACTTTCTTTTTTTAGATCGCGTGCTCCTCCTTGAGCATGCGCCTCTTCTTCGCCTTGCCGCCCTTTCCAGAGTAGTTGCCGGTAGAGCCGTCGCTTTTTATGACCCTGTGGCACGGGATCGCAGGGGCAAACGGATTCATGCGCAGGGCGGTGCCGACAGCCCTGTAGGCACTTGGGCGGCCTATGCGCTCGGCTATCTCCTTGTAGGTTGCGGTACTCCCCTTCGGAATCCTGTAGGTCTCGCGAAGCACGGCTTTCTGGAATTCCGTCAGCTTCGCTCCTTTCAATGCCTTCAGTACGTCTATCTTTGCCATGCTATCTGCTTTTCCATATGGGTATTAAGAATTTCCTTCCGATTTATGAGCGGTGTTAGTAATGGTTAAGGCTAAACGGCCTAGTGGCGACGACAAATCAGGGCTGAAGGTATGGCTTGACGGCAAGTTCATAGATTACAAGGACGCGAAGGTGCCAATACTGACCCATTCGCTCCAATACGGAAGCGGCATATTCGAGGGTCTTCGCGCTTACGAGACCGGGAAAGGCACTGCGATATTCAGGCTGAAGGACCACGTGGAGAGGTTCATCAGGACCGCAAAGATCTACCAGATGGACCTTGGACACACCAGGGAAGAGATAGAGAATGCGATAATAGAGTGCGTCAAGAGGAACGAACTCAAGTCAGCGTACATAAGGCCTTTCGCCTTCTACAATTCGGACATGATTGGACTTGGCACACACGGAAAGGGTGTAAGCGTCTTCATAGCGGCTGTGCCGTTCGGCGCATACTTCGGGAAAGGAGTAGAGACCGGGATAAGGTGCAAGACCTCATCGTGGAAGAGGATTAATTCAGAGATTCTCCCGGTGGAGGCGAAGGCAAGCGGCAACTACATCAACTCGCTCATAGCGCACATAGAGGCCACGAAATCGGGATTCGACGAGGCGATAATGCTCTCCGGAGGGGGGCGCATAGCGGAAGGCACTGCAGAGAACATCTTCCTCTATATGGACAACATGCTGCTGACGCCGGACTACAGCGCAGACATACTGATAGGTGTGACAAGGAATTCCATAATCGACATAGCAAGAGCCTCTGGAATAGAGGTCGTGGAGGCTGAGCTCCACAAGGAGGAGCTTTACATAGCCGACGAGGTCTTCTTCACGGGGACCGCAGCCGAGGTCACCCCGATAGTCAATATCGACGGCGTGACTGTGGGCGGCGGTAAGCCGGGTCCGATAACGAAGATGCTAGCGCAGAAGTACAGCAGCATAACGCATGGGGAGGACAACGTCTTCGGGAACTGGCTCACTTATATATGAGATGGAGCCTTATGCGCCTTAATATTTCACAGATAAACTCCATACTGGACAGCTGGGGAGTCAGGGCGAGATCTTTCAGTTGGATGAAAGAGGGTTATGTCAATTTCAACTTCAGAATCGAGTCCAACAAGGGGGAGTTCGTGCTCAGGGGAACGGACACTGTTGACGTCAATAGGCTGACGTTCAAACAGAGGTATATGACTGAGCTTGAAAGGCACGGGTTCCCGTATCGTGTGCCAAGACCGATTCGGACAAACGGCAGGAGGCTCAACACCACTTTCGACAACAGGCTGTTCTGGCTCTACAGGTATATGGATGGAGCGGTGAGGTTCGACCTCAAGGAGGGAGATCTCAAGGAGGTGGCGCGCATGATAGGCACATACCATAGGATCGTCCCGAAAATGCGCCTGGAAGAGACGAACAGGCAGCAGGATGACCTTGACTCGTTCAGGTCACGGACCACCCTTTGGAACATGTCAACGCACCTTCTCCACATAATGAGGAAGAGGAGAAAGAATGGCCATGACAGGGTATTCATCGAGGAGGCGCACACGTTCTTGCCGATGATGAGAGAGTTGGATTTCGTTGGGTACAACGCCTTGGATAAGTACCATCTGCACAGGGATATAACACCGGGCAATATCTTATGGAAGGATGGCAAGATAGTGGCGCTATTGGATTTCGATCAGATGTTCTACAAGGACGTGATGATAAGGGACCTCACGCCGATGATCTATTGGACGTGCATAAAGGGAGAGAATGGTGGGCCGGATCTCGACATGGCCAGATATTTCCTGAGGGAATATTCGAAGTGCAGGAAGCTATCAGACGACGAGCTTGCGCTTGTGCCTGATGTACTGATAAGCACCATGATGGAGTATTTCAACTTCGTTTACTGGATACTGGAGAATGCACCGAATAGGAATTTGGCGGCTTCGGACCTCACGTTCCTGGCTAAGACCATAAGATGGGCCTTCAGGAACAGGGAATCGGTAGGAAAGAGGCTGTCAGAGTAACTTTATCTTGCTGGTTATCTGGTCGATTTCGGAGCTCAGCCATGGGCCTATTCCGAGGGCGGTCTTTGACCCAGGAGGCAGCTGCGTCAGGCCTGCATCCGTAACCAGGGCGCAGGGCACCTTCTTGTATTGGAATGCCCTGAACAGCATCTCCAGCGCCTTTTCGTCGTCGACCTTGAGCACTATCTTCTTCTCACCGGTATCGAGCCATTCCTGTGCGATATCCTTGTCTTTCCTCTGCGACTCGAAGAAGCTCATTAGCGAGGCGTGTGCGCCCTGGGCTACCATCTTCCCTTTGCCCATCTCAAGGTCCATCCTGATTATTATGACCTGCTTTATCTCGTCGCTGTTTATCGAATCGCCAATTAGTATTGAAACCAAAAGCTATTTAGGAACTATCAGCACTCTATTCCCAGTCAGGGGTGTTTCGATCAGCTTCACTGGGATGTCGGATACAGAGGTAGTCGAGATAATGATATTCGGCGACAGCATCACATACGGGGCTTGGGACAACAACGGAGGCTGGGTGCAGAAACTGCGCCAGCCTATCGACGTGAAGAACCTGATCGACAGCCAGGTGGCTTACTTCATCTATAACCTTGGTGTCGTAGACGACACGACAGACGGGATACTCGCGAGATTGGAGACCGAGATGAAGTCCAGGAGGTATGCGAATGCAGTGCAGGAACGCGCGGCTATCTTCGCCATCGGATTGAACGACTCCACGGTATTCCTCAAGAAGGACGAAAACCGTGTGCCGAAGGAACTTTTTGCTAAGAACGTGAACAAGTTGATAGACCTGGCGAGGAAGCATGTGGATGTCGTGGCGTTCATAGGCCCTACGCCGGTTGATGAGGCGAAGGCGACACCGGTGGAATGGGACGATGACCTAGCATACAGGAACGGCGATATCAAGGAATACGACAGCATAATAGAGGGGATCTGCAGGAGGAGGAAGGTGCTTTTCCTCGAGGTCTTCGACAGGTTCATGGAGATGGAGTACCTCTCGCTTCTTGAGGATGGGCTCCATCCGAACCCGACAGGGCACTTCGTGCTTGCCCAGATGGTAAGGGATTTCCTTGAGGCCAACAAGGTCCTCGATTTCAGCATGCCTGAGACGCACAGAAAGCGCTACAGGAAAAAGAACACAGGCAAGTGATTACACCGCACAGGCACGGAAAGTGTTTTATTTGATGGAGGGCATATCCTGTCGGTAAGAGGTGTGCTTTTGCTTGATCCGCGCGTAGCTTCTCTTGTGAAGGGGCTTTTTGGCGAGCATTACAAGAAGATGAACGCTTCAGACATAGCCCCGAAAGCTGTTGAGAAGCGCGAATTCGGATTTGGCGATTTCGAGAAGAAGATCGCGTTCAGGCACGTGGCATTCAAGAGCGCAGAGGAACTGAAGCGCTATCTTGTCGAGAATGGGCCTCCGTTCGTAAACGCCTCTGCCGCGGAGTATGAGAGACCTGACGGCAGGCCGATGGAGGCGAAGGGATGGATAGGGTCAGAGCTGATATTCGATCTTGATGCGACTGACCTTAAGCTGCCATGCCAGCAGGTCCATGGGAGGCAGTGGGTATGCGATATCTGCCTATCCTCGATCAAGAAGGAGACTGTACGGCTTATCGAGGACTTCCTTATCCCCGACTTCGGGTTCTCTGCCAGTGACATTGAGATAAACTTCAGCGGAAACAGGGGATATCACGTCCATGTGATGAACGACGACATCTTCAGGCTCGCCTCCAGCGCAAGGAGGCAGATATCGGAATACATAACTGGCAGCGGGATCGACCCGGAGAAGCTGTTTTGGCTGTTGCCGGTGGAGAAGGAAGGGAGGAAGAGCTTTGAGGTGCTCCATGGCCCTACCCCCTCTGACGGCGGTTGGGGAGGAAGGCTCGCGAAGGGCCTGGTCGGCGCGCTTGGCACAGGGATAGGCACGCTCGAGGAGATGGGAATAGAGAGAGAGTGGGCAGGAAAACTATTCAGGAACAGGACCGCAGTGATGCTTGGGATAAGCAGCGGCAACTGGGACATGATAAAGATACCGAAGAAGGAGGAGTTCTGGAAGAGGGTGGTCAAGAACATGGCGATAAAGCAGAGCGACTCCATAGACAGGAACGTGACCAATGATACGCAGCACATGCTAAGGCTGCCCAATTCATTGCATGGCGATACCGGGCTCTCAGGAAAGAGACTCGGATCTGTTTCCGAGTTGGACAGGTTCGACCCTATGGAGGACGCAGTAGCCTTCAGGAACGGAACCCTTGAGGTGATGGTGCAGAAGGCGCAGAAGTTCACAATGCTTGGCACCGAGTTCGGACCATATGATAACAGGAAAGAGGAATTGCCCTTGAGCGTAGCATTATATCTTCTCCTGAAAAGGGTTGCGGTTCTGCCCAATCAATAGGATCTCATGACGCTGCGACGTGACGGTTGGTTACGCCTTGGTTTAGTATGGGCTTCGGGTTCGTGCCTGCAAAGCGCTGGAAGCATGCATAATGGCAGCGTGTTTGTGTCTGCTCTCG
>JAJYEJ010000054.1 GCA_021785805.1 Microcaldota archaeon
CGATATTGATGCTATTGATCATAGAAGCATTGGGCGAGGAACCTGATAACTTCCTGGAATTCTCGATAATACCAGAGGTCATACACAACGCGACCCTCGTACACGACGATCTTGAGGACCGTTCACAGACCAGGAGGGGATCGCCAGCAGTCCACGTAAAATTCACAGAGGACGTGGCGGTAAACCTGGGCGATGCGCTGCAGTTCTTTCCGGTTGCTGCGCTTCTGGACAGCAAAAAGCTGTCTCCTGAGACGAAGAACACCATACTATCGATATATGTCAGGGAGATGTTCAGGGTGACCATAGGCCAGGCCACTGACATAGCGTGGCACAACTTCATGGTGCCCCTAGAGAAGATAACCGAGGAGGACTATCTGCAGATGACCTACGACAAGTCTGGCGTGCTCGCCAGGATGGCATGCAAGTTGGGCGGGGCATTGGTCGGCGCTGACGAGAAGACCATCGATGCGCTGGGATTCTTCGGCGGCACTATCGGCGTAGCGTTCCAGATACAGGACGATATATTGGCGATAACGCCGAGCAAGGTGGCCGACAGCAAGGGAGGCATAGGCGACGATATCACGGAAGGCAAGATAACCCTGATGGTGCTGCGCACGCTAAAGAAGGCAAGCGCCGAGGATGGAAAGAAGCTCCTGGGCATACTGAAGGAGCATACGAGGGACAAGGCGAAGATCGACGAAGCGGTCTCAATAATAAACAGATACGGCGCAATAGGATACGCGCACGATGTGAGCAAGAAGATAGTGGCCGATGCCTGGTCAAAGGTCGACGGCACACTGAAGGAATCGGAGGCTAAGCGCAGGCTGAAGCAGCTGGCAGATTACCTGATTACCAGGCTGAATTGATCACAATAGATCGATGAACAGGCGAGAGGGCGTACCGTTCCAGCATATAGATGCATGACATCTCAAAAATCAAGTGGTCCTGATGAAACTATATTTCGTGAAGCTCGGAGGAAGCATAATAACTGATACGAAAAAGGCGGATACGGCCCTTCCGGGGGAGATAGACAGGCTGGTCAAGGAGATAAAGTCCTGTACCGGGAACGCCAGGGTCGTGGTGGGCCATGGCAGCGGATCATTCGGGCACATGGCTGCGCACAGATACGGATTCCAGAACGGCGTTTACACCAAAGACAGGGGCAAGGGAGCTTCGATAACGCAGAAGGCCGCTTCGGAGCTGCACAGGCATGTGATAGGGGCCATGCTCGCCAACGGCATCGATGCGCTGTCATTCCCTCCGTCCGCAGGTGGGCTTACAACGAAGAGGAGACTCGTAAGGTGGAACATCGAACCGATAAGGCTGGCGCTGAAGATGGGCTTCACGCCTGTTGTCAGAGGCGATGTGACTATAGACACGGTCAATGGCATAACTATAATACCTACCGAGGAACCTCTCAGGTACCTTACCGCTAAACTAAAGCCTGACAAGGTGATAGTGGCAAGCGACACGGATGGCGTATTCACCGCAAATCCTCTCATCGACAAGGATGCAGAGCTGATAAGGCGCATAGACAGGCGCAACATAAAGCGCGCCCTTGCCGGCACCGGAGGCTCATTGAAGGTGGATGTCACTGGCGGGATGAGGAACAAGCTGATATATCTGTATGGCATAGCCCGCAGATATGGGACAACATGCCAGATAATCAACGCCAAGGTGCCGGGAAGGCTTAAGGCTGCGCTTCAAGGCCGCGAAGTAAGAGGCACAATCATAACGGCGTGAACTTATCACGACCCCGGATTTCCAGATCAGGGCTGCGGCGTCATAGCGGCTTCAACCACTTTGGCCGGGCTGCGCCAATCCGGATACGTGCCATTCCCCCTGATATAGTTATGGTTGGCGTATCCGCCGAAAGCCTTGCAGCCCATCCCAACAAGCTGCGATTACTTCCCTGCAGCTGCCTGTTTCGGCTTCTGCGCAGGTGCCGCTCCAGACTGGGACGATCCCGCCAGTATGGTCACCGCTAACGGCACTAGCAGGAACTGCAGGATGTTAAGTATAGGGATTATCGCTATACCGACCGTTATATAAAGGAATATCCCTGCGGTGCTAGACCTGCCGTTTACGTCAGAGAAGACATTCAGGAAGTTAATCTCGGATCTCTTCGTCATCCCAGACAGCGCTATCCCCACGTATGCTGCGGTGAAGACCCCTGCAATGACCGCAAACGCGAGCGCGCTTCCAATGCCGATGCCTAGAAGTGCCCACATGCTGTTGAACAGTTCGGCCACGAATCCTATCGCAACCACTATCACAAGCAGGTTCGTGTTGGCAAACGTCCTATTCAGGCCATTCTGCACGGTCTTGACATAATCTACACTGCCCGCACCGATTACACCCACCAGCTCGTACAGCGAGGCTATGAACCATAACGTTATGAAAGCCCCTACTGCGCCACCGACCGCTGCGATGATGCTGTAGATCCCGGAGATGTGCGGCGCATAACCATAAGTCCCGTAGCTCAACGTCATGGCGCCGGAAGCCCCAAGGGCGATGGCTCCGAAGATAGCGTCTATCACGAAGCTGATCACTATGAATATTATTAACATCACGATGAACTCCGTTATGTGGCCGGTGACGAACTTCACCGAAGAATCCCACAGGTCGGTCCCACCCTTTGGCGTTGTTGTAGTTGCCATAAGGGTGTTTGTGATAACTTGTCTAAAAAGGTTGCGATTCATGGCGATTCCACGGACACCATGGCCGCAAAGCCGCTAAGTGGCCATCTTTTGCAAAAACCGCATATTAAGTAACAAAAACCACATTTCCGAAAGCTTTAAATATCAAGTACGACGTTATTTACTCTACGACCACTAAAGTGATGATATGACCGACCACAATAACATGACCACAAGGGACGCAGTCACACAGGCTGCATCAACAGTAAGCAGGATATCTACCGATGGAATGGGCCAGAGGCTCACCAGGGCGCTTTCCGGCATGTCCCAGAACATGGCAAGGGAAACCGCATTAAGACTGGTCGCCGTGATGGAGAGGGCATCGCCAGATGGCACTGATGCCAATACTGCAATCGCAGTGGTAGAATGCTTAGAAAGGACAAGGACAAATTACGACCAAGCGGGCATAATCCTGGGCGGAGACGAAAGGAACCGCATATTTAGGAAGATGCTCGACATACTCGAAGAGAGAGTGCAGCAGGGTGGTGCAAAGGCCCTGTTGAAGGTAACTCAGCCTCTTGGCTTCGTAGATACGGAAGTCCTCAGGGTAAGAAACGGACTTGCGTCACGCAGCTTCATAAGGGCCCAAAACGTCCAGAATGAGATGCTGCTAAGGCACGGCCAGATAACGCCGCCTACCGAGCTGGGCAGGCGCTAAGCTTAGCGCTGCTCGTATACCTGCACATATATAGCCGGCTTAGCATGCACGCTTGAGAAGGAAGGGGAGAATGTCACCAGGCCGGCTTCCTGCCATTATCGGCCATTGCCAAATCCCAGTGCGTTCAGCGTACCGGCTCCTCCTAAAACAATATATTCTTTGGCAGAGATGTCACTCCTTAGATGTGTGATGGTATGGGTGTCTCCTCCGCTATCGAGAGGGCAATAGCCGGAAAGTGGATAGCCGGAGCAGGGATAAACGACGCGATAAGGAGGACCAAGGAGCTCAATGCCCGCGGCATAAGGACTCAGATCAACTATCTAGGGGAACTGTTCTCGGACAGGAAAGACGTCGAGGAGAGCGTAAATACCTATCTAAAGCTCATAGAGCGGATATCCAATGAGGGTGTGAAGGCTGACATAGCCGTAAAGTCGACCCAGATAGGCATGCTTATAAGTGCATCGTACGCCGCTAGAAGCTACTCCAAGATAGTCGGCGCAGCGAGGAGAAGGGGGGTATTCGTCTGGCTGGACATGGAGGAGGTCGAGTTCGTGGATAGGACCATCTCATTGTACAAGACACAGGTAAAAAATGGAGGGGTAGGGATTTGCATACAGAGCTACCTGAAGAGGAGCGAACGCGACATAAGGAACCTTATCAGAAGCAAAGCGGCGATAAGGCTTGTCAAGGGCGCACATGCATCGTCAAAGGTGAAGGATTACATGCCGAGGCCATGGGCCACAAGGAATTACAGGAAGCTCATGGGTGCGCTGTTCATGGGTTCGGGGCGCATCATGGTGGCGACACACGACAGATCCCTGATCGATTATGCGATCAGGCTGGACAAACGATACGGTCGCAAGGCCGAGTATGCGATGCTTAACGGCATAATGGACCGCTATGCGGAGAAGCTTGCCTCCTCCGGAAGGCCGGTGTCGATCTACGTCCCGTTCGGCGGCAGGTGGGTGGATTACTCATACCGCAGGCTGAAGGAGATGAGCAACCTTAAAATCATAGTACGCTCCATACTGAACGGCGAGTAGCGCCTGTCGTGGTCAAATGTTCTTCCTTCTCAACCTGAACTTCTATAATCCGAGCGGTCTTACCCTCGTCGGGGCTCTGGTCACGGCGTTCATCCTTGGGATAATACACGGCATTACGCCTGACGAGCATACCTGGCCGATAACCTTTTCATATGCGATAGGAAGCTACAGCGCCAAAGGGGGCATGAAGGCAGGATTCATATTCTCATCGGGGTTCACGCTCCAGAGGGCATTGCTCACCGAAGGGGCATGGTTCGCTCTCTTCGGGATACTCCAGGTCCCTGCCGTCACTGGAATCATATACGCGATAGTGGGCTTTGCCATGCTGCTCGCAGGCGTATACATAAAAAAGAGGAGATGGTACCCGCACTGGCACTTCATCTCCGAGAAGTTGGGCGTGGTGCTGGGTGTGCACAAGGAGCACAGCCGATATGCGAAGGACGAGTTCAGCCACAGGACAAATCCGATACTGAGCAGGGATACGTCCGCAGGGTTGAAGGCCGTACCGTCAAAGCTGGCGTTCATCCATGGGCTGATAGCCGGATTCGGGTTCGGGGCGTTCGCACTGATACTCGTGACGGTAATCGTGCCGACCATGCCAGGTCCGCTGTACGCATGGATACCTGGCGCCCTCTTCGGGGCCGGAACCATGCTGACGCAGGTTCTCATAGGCGCCTTCTTCGGGAGATGGCTGACAAGGGCCAAGCGGCTCACCAGGCAGGGCATAGCATTCGTGTCAAGGAGCATAAGCGCCGATGTCCTTTTCTACGGCGGCATTCTGTTCATGATCGCTGGGCTAGTCATCGTGCTGTATCCTAGTGTGCAGAACTACTACATAGGCACAGGCGTACGGGTCCATAATCTTGACCAGCTAAATATCGGCTTCTTCCTGGTCGTTTTTGCCGTATTCGTGATCGGGGCCCTCGCCTACAGGGATGCGCTCAAGAAGGCGGCGGTCCTCGGGTACGTCAGGAGACCCAAA
>JAJYEJ010000007.1:0-5514 GCA_021785805.1 Microcaldota archaeon
GGCACAGGTAAACAATGCCTAAAGAACGCCGGGTGCATTTCCGTAATGATTAAATATTGTAACGGTTTTAGATGGAATGCGGTAAGCATGGCAAAATACAGGCAAGGGATGTTCATAGGCAGATTCCAGCCGGTGCACAACGGGCACATATATACCGTGAAGGCTGCCCTATCGCAGTGCGACAAGCTGATAATCGGGATTGGCAGTTCAAACAAGTCGGGGACGGAGAATAACCCATTCGATGCCAACCTTAGGATAGAGATGCTGCGCGAGTCCCTGCGCGGCGCAGGTGTCGACACCCTCAGAATCGGATTCCTTAAAATACCCGACTTCGATGATGACGATGAATGGTTAAAGTTCATAACCGATAGGATGACAGGGCTCAGCGTAGTCTTTTCCGACAACCCGTGGGTTACCGGCATATTCGGAAAAGCTGGCATAACAACCGACGCTGTCGCCCTGGACCGAGAAAACCTCTCCGCCACCCACGTGAGGCAGCTGATACGCGAGGGCAAGGAATGGAGGCACATGGTACCGGAGGAGGCACACGCATTGATACAGAAGCATAGCGGCGAAGTGGTGGCTGCAGGGCATCCTAAAAGAAAGATAGCGACAGTATAAGCATTGCAGCGGCCAACAGACTAAGACCGATCCCCGATAAGCGCATTAAAGTGCGGTCAGTCCATGAACGACTGTGGGGTCGGAGGCTCTTCGGGTTGGCCTTTTCTCTTCCTTATCTCCCTGACTACCCTATTCTGGAGCTCAGCAGGCATCCTGTCGTACCCTGCGAACTCCATGTACCAGATTGCCCTGCCCTGTGTAGCTCCCCTTATCTCATTGGAGAACCCCTTTATCGTCTCTGCCACGGGCATTTTCGCCAATATGCTGACCTGCTCCCTGTCCTGCGTGATGTTGTTGACCTGGCCGCGCTTGCTCTGCACCATGGTTATTATGTCAGACATATATTCCTGCGGTATGTTTATCGTAAAGTTCTGCTTCGGTTCGAGCAGCATCACTCCGCATGTAAGCATTCCTGCGTACACTGCCCTCTTGATGGCAGGTATTATCTGGGCTGGTCCCCTGTGCACCGGATCCTCGTGTATTGTCGCATCGACTATGCTGACCATCACGCCGCCGCACTTCTCCCTGGCCAGCGGACCGTCCCTTACCGCCTCTTCGAATCCATCGATGAGCAGCTCCATGACCTCATGCATGTACTGGACTCCCTTTGTGGCGTCAACCAGAAGCGACCTGTTCGCTATGTCGACAACCCCCTTTGCCACCGGCCTTTCAAGCCCTGCCTTTATCATGGTATCTATCGCGGCCTGGCCCTTTGGCTTGCCTTCGCGTATCGTGCCTTCGTCTATGGCCTTCTGCACACCTTCGATCAGGGGCTCTACTATGACGTAAAACTTGGAGTGCTTGTTCGGCGACTTCCCTTCTATCGGACCGGCCTTCTTGTCCACGGTCTCCTGGTAAACGACTATCGGTTCGCTCGATATGATCGGGACCTTGAACTCATCCCTGAGCTTTGTCTCTATGACCTCAAGATGGAGCTCTCCCATTCCGCTTACCAGGTGCTCACCGGTTTCCTGGTCTATCCTGACCTCTATGGTGGGGTCCTCCTTGGAAAGCTCCCTCAGCGCCTCTATGAGCTTCGTGGTATCCCTGGAATCCTTCGCCTCTATCGCCTTTGTCACCACCGGCTTCGAGTAGTGCGTTATCTGCTCGAATGGCTCTATATCATCTTCGCTCAGGGTGTCTCCTACTGAGAGGTCCCTAAGCCCTACGAGCGCAACTATATTGCCAGCTGGCATAGCCTCGACCAGCACCCGATCCGCGGCCATGAATATGCCGACTTGCTGGACCTTCTGCGGCTCAGGCTTCCCGGATATGTGGAATTCTATGCCCTTCCTCACAGTGCCTGAGAATATCCTGCCTATCGCTACCTCCCCGCTATGCTGATCATAAGTTATGCCGAACACGACTATATTGGTTTTAGCCTTGGCGTCTACGGTCATCATGGCCTTTCCGTCCTCGCTGTTCAGGTCACCATGCCACAGGTGCGGTATCCTGTACGCCTGTGCCGTCTTCGGCGTTGGGAGGTGTTCGATTATCATCGGAAGCACAGCCTCGTCTATAGGGGCTACCTCCTGGAGCTTCTTCTCGTCTCCTTTTGCCGTAAGCTCGAAGATATCCTTGAACGATACCTTATGCCTCTCCATGGACCTCTTCGATATGGCCCATTTCTTAGCTGCGGAACCGAACGCAACGCTGCCTTTCTCCACGCTGACCTTCCAACTGTCCACGAAATCTTCTGGGGCATACTGCTCTATGAGTTTGTTGATATCATCAACGAGCTTAAGCAGTTTCTCGAATGTCTGTTCTGGGGTAAGCCGTAGTTCATTGAGAAGCCTATCTGTCTTGTTTACAAAAAGCACCGGCTTCGCCTTTTCCTTCATTGCCTGCCTTAACACGGTTTCCGTCTGCGGCATCACTCCCTCTACCGGGTCGACTACCAGGACGACCCCGTCAACCGCCCTCATGGATCTTGTGACGTGGCCTCCGAAGTCCACGTGCCCAGGCGTATCTATGAGGTTGATTATGTAATCCTTATCGTTATAATTGAATCCGAGGGATATCGCCGCCGACTTGATGGTCATCCTACGCTCCTTCTCTATCTCTTCGTAGTTGGTGTAAAGTACATCCCCTGACACCTGCTTCGATATGAGGCCGACCTTCGCCAGAAGCGTGTCGGTAAGAGTCGTCTTTCCATGGTGAACATGGGCTATGATGGCGATATTGCGTATCGTCTCAAGGTTGCCCATGATCTTCGTTATCTCTTCCACTACGAACTCTTTTCGTACCATGATTAGCACCTATCAACTACTTTGCGCTCCTTGCCATCCTTTCGATCTCGTTCTTGCGCTTTATCGCATAGCTGTTTATGTCATTCTTGGCCGCGAGCACGAGCTCCGTCGCCAGCGCATCCGAGACCGTTCGCTTGTTCCTGAACGCTCCTATCACTGTAGCCATGGATATGTTCCTCAGCGCCACATCGAGCCTTCTGCTTGCGCTTACATCCACAGGGACGTTGGATATGATGCCGCCATACCGCACTCTGGTCGTGTCCTCTATAGGGGAGCTGTTCTCAAGCGCGTTTATCAATATCTGTATGGGATTCTGGTTGGTCTGCCTGTGTATGCTGTCAAAAGCGTCCTCAATTATCTTCATGACCGTGAACTTCTTGCCCTGCAACCTTCCTTTCGTCCTTACTACCTTTCCTCCAATCTTGCCTCCGGTGCCTCCCCTCATGAGGTCGTTAGCCAGCCTTTCCACTATGTTGATAGTCGCCTTAGAGTATCTCTTCTGGCTCGTTCTCCTAAAGGAGTTCGGATAAATCATAGGTTTCAGGTTGACATAATTCTGCAAGCTGGGGTCATCTACGGCGACGTCATAGCTGTATTTGCCGAAAAGCAGCACCCTCCCCGTTACAGGGATTATCGCGCTACTCACCGCATCCGAGACGGTTTTCGGCTTCGGGGACCTTCGCCTGGTTTTCTTTTGGGATTCTGCAGCAGCTGCGGCATCCGCATTAGCGTCCTGTGCAATCGGAGCATCAGCCTTCTTTTCTGCAGCAACGTTTTCAGTCTCCTCAACCATGATAATCATCTCTTCGGCTTCTCCTTCTTGCCAGTCCTTATCTGTTCAAGATCGGTGCCGTTCACCGCTATCACCTTGTACTTCATGCCAGGGATGCATCCCATCTGGCCCCTCTGCGAGCCCCCGAGCCCTGCGATTGTTACCTCGTCGTGTTCGTCAACGAAGTTCACCGTTCCGTCTCCAGGGCAGAATGCTCCGACGACCTTCCCGTTCTTCACAAGCTGGACCCTCACGCACTTTATCTGTCCGGAGTGCGGTTGCTTCTGCTCTACTGCGAACTTCTGGAGGACTATTCCCTTCGCCATAGGGACAGTTCCCATCGGGTCGAACTTCTGCTTTAGCTTAAGCTTTCTCCTCTTCAGCCATTTCTTAAGCCATCTCTGGTGCTTCCTCTGTCTTAGAAGCTTCCTAGCAGCGAATTCTCCGTTTGGCAAATTATCACATTGTTAAATTATAGTCATTGAGTATCAAGTATCTTCGAGTTGCCGGGCTCAATCACGGCGAGTGCCGATACCGAATAAGGCTTTCCGCACACGGTGCCGAGCTCCATCGACGTGCCGTCATACGTGAGGAGCCTTACGTTGGCGACTTTAGACAGGTGCTTTATGTCCTCTACAGAGCCTCCCTTGCCCTTGGATGCGACCACGACGAGCTTCGCGACGTTTGACTCTATCGTGTTGGCGACCTTGTTGATACCTAAGGCTACCTTGCCGCTGTCTACAGCTAAACGTATATTGTTCTCTAAATCTGCCATAATATCAACACCGGAGAAAGGAGTTGACCGCGCATTTTCGCTGCCGTAAGGCGGTAGAAATGCTGTCGTAAAACGACAGAAAGTATTGTTACGGAAAGGTATATATAGTTAATTGAGAGACCAGAGAAGCGGCACTGAGGCAGGACTTAACTCGGCGCGGCAACCACTCCGCCGCACCCTGCACCAAGGACATTCGTCACTGAGTAAGTCGCTGTAGAAATCAAATGGAGGCTGCCACCTCCACACATATAGACGGTGTCTCCCGATGGGCTAACGGCCATCATATAATTATTTCCAGCGAAGTTCCCTACATTCAAAGTGTTTACGACAGCGTAATTAGAAGTGGATATAGTGACTAAGTCGACCTGAGCGCCTGTGGGGTTTGTAGCGGCATAGATGTACTTCCCCTGTTTGTCAGCTGCTATCGAATAGGTAATCGCACCTGTAGGAATCCCATGGGTAACGGTGTGAGTCGCCGTGTTTATGACGATCACCGCATCCCCGGTTTCCGTTGCCCCATAAAGCGTACTTCCGTCCGGCGAAATGGCCAAGGCGATGGGTGGATTAACAAGATAAATAGAATTCACTACGGTATTGGTCGTTGTGCTTATAGTATCCAGATAACCCGTGCCCAAACCGGTGTCATAAAGATACGCGCCAGAAGGGCTTATTACCATAGACTCAGGAAAAATCGACCCTGAGGCCGCTATCGTATTTATCACCGCAAAAGAGGACGTGCTTACGGTATAAATATAGTCACCATTATCCCCACTGACATAAACCTTGCTTCCGTCAGGTGACACGGCCAGTGCATCTGGACTGACGGTGCTTGTAACCCCAACTATGCTAAGAGGTGCAGTACTAATAGTTGTAAGGGGCCCACCTCCAGTACCAGAGAATAAGTATTTACCATCAGGTGATATAGCAAATCCATATCCGGCTCCTCCTGAAATCCCTCCAAGCGTATTGGCAATAACACCATTCGAGTACAGGCTATACACGGTTCCGGGAGAGCCGCAGTAACACGATGTATACAGCGCGACCACAGATTGTATCTGGTAGTCAACAGATATCCTTACCGTGGCGAACCTCGCTAT
>JAJYEJ010000007.1:5614-25176 GCA_021785805.1 Microcaldota archaeon
CAATAACACCATTCGAGTACAGGCTATACACGGTTCCGGGAGAGCCGCAGTAACACGATGTATACAGCGCGACCACAGATTGTATCTGGTAGTCAACAGATATCCTTACCGTGGCGAACCTCGCTATCAGATCGCTCTGGCCCGCCTGGTCATACTCAACCCAGAGGTAACCTGAGTAAGGTGTCCCGATCGTTGCACTCGATGAGAGAGGGCACGATACGCTTACGCTCTCCTCCTGTCCAGGTTCAAGGTTAGAGGACCCTGACGATGCGAATGACGAGGGCGCAGTGGTCGTGTTGGTGCAGGCGAATCCCACAATGGTGACATTGGGTCCTTGGTAGCCGTAAGTGAGGGAAAGCGTACCGTCAGTGGCCAGGAGCGGATTGCTGCATAGGTATCCAGGAGCCGCTACGCATGTACCTCCCAGGAAGTTCGCTCCGTTGAATATGCCGAGGCTGTAGAGCGCTCCCAGGACTACAGCGATGATTAGTATCGCCCACCCATATGTCATGAGGTACTCCATTGCGGACTGGGACCGAAATTCCATACGAAAGTTATCAAAAAAAGCCATAAATAGTCGTATGACATGAAACTGGATTATCGGAGGGGCATTAGAGATTAAATATACTGTGATCAATGATTGGCCTAAAGAACGGGACTTGCACAGAAGTTTCGTGAGATACATCAGAATATCTTCAAATGAATCGGCCACATAGACCCACATAAATGGATTGTAAGCCAAGTGCTCAAAGAGATTTTCTGGTGCAAACCCGAAAACCTATTCATTCAAGCATCTTGCCAAAAGGGTAAACATGCTAAAAAGGAAGTGGTCCAAACTCGACCACCGCTTAAGAACCCAGGTGACTATCAATTCAAAGAGATATCATGGCGCGGTAATGGAACTATTCAATGAGCTGTAGAGAGTGGACCGAGGTGGAAAGATTCTGCCTATCACACCATTAGCCTGATATAACACATTGACCGGATGTGATGTCACCACCAGGGTATTGGGGATCGGCAATCCAACTCCCCACTGTGCCTCCTCCTAACGGTGCGGAATACACCACACCTCCATTCCCTCCAACACAATAGATATATCCGTCATACACGTCACAGCTATGCATATTAACCGGGGTCGGATATGGTGTGGTAGCCTGCCATCCGCCAAGAGTACCACCGCTTATGCTAGAAGCGTATACCGTGTTAGTGACTCCTGTGCTATCCACTTCCCCTCCGACACAATAGATATATCCATTGTAAGTATTGCAGCTAGAAAATTTTATCGCAGGGCTTACTGGATAGCTGGCAGTTGGTGACCATGAGTTAAGCGATCCGCCGCTCACTATCTGGGACGAATAAACCGCATCGGTGTACCCAAATCCGGCACCGCTCACGCAAAATACATATCCATTATAAGCGGTACACTCTTGATACTCGATAGGTGTCGGGTAACCAGCCGTAGATGTCCATGGGCCTACCCTACCATCTGAAACGGGCGCGGAGTATACTGTCGATATGGTGAACGGATCCGCACCTCCAACACAGTAATCATAACCATTGTAAATAGTACAACTCTGGACGAATATCGAGACTGGATAGTTGCCGGTTGGTGATATCGCCTGTGCCTTCCATTGGGCTGCCTTTCCACCGTCGAGCACCGAGGAGTAGACTGCATTTGACGATCCTCCGCCTCCTACGCAATAGTCATAGCCTTGATAAGCATTGCAGCTTCCCCAAAAAGCGTCAAATGGGTAAGAGGTAGTCTGTGTCCAACTTCCTAGCCTGCCTCCACCTAAAAGTGGTGCGCTATAAGTGTTTGATGTACTAATACCGCCCAAGCAGTAGATGAATGCTCCGGCACCCGTGGAGACTGAGGTCCTCACCGTAGCGAACCTAGAGATGAGGTGGCTCTGCCCTGCCTGGTCATACTCTACCCAGAGGTAACCAGAATAAGGGGTGCCTATCGTCGCACTCGACGAGAGAGGGCACGACACGCCTACCTCCTCTTCCTGTCCGGGGGCGAGCTGCGCTATCCCTGAAGAAACAAATGTTCCAGGGGCTACGGTCGTATTAGTGCACGCGAATCCCACTATGGTTACGTTAGCACCCTGATATCCAAAAGTAAAGTTTAGAGTGCCGTAGGTTGCAAGGAGCGGTGTCGTACAAAGATAACCAGGGCTGGCAACGCATGTCCCTCCCAGGAAGTTCGCCCCGTTGAATATGCCGAGGCTGTAGAGCGCACCCAGGACTACAGCGATGATGAGGATGGCCCACCCATAGGTCATGAGGTACTCCATTGCGGACTGGGACCGAAATTCCATACGAAAGTTATCAAAAAAAGCCATAAATAGTCGTATGACGTGAAACCGGATTACCGGAGGGCATTAATTCAGGACAATACACACTATATTTTTCCCGGAAATCTATAAATATAAGAAAATCCACACTGTATCAATGGTTTTATGGATGCAAAGGTTAGCGCTCCAGAAGTATTCAAATTCGGTGGTGAGTATGGTTCTCTTGTAGGCGGGAATGGGGTCGCCGCCGCTGGAGACAAGATCGCAACTGCATCGATTCGCGAGAGTCCTACAGAAGACCTTACGATCCGACTTCCAGATATGGATAAAAGCGGAGACATCTCACAACAGGCCTTCAGGAGGACCGATTTAGAGTCACTCCACGAGAGTGCAAAGAGGCACAAAGTGCTTGACGAAAAGACAGGGACCGGGGAAGACATACGAAAATTCAAGGAGGAGAATAATACAATAAGACCTGAGATACTACCATTCGCCACCATTGCAGCATGGCTTATGATGGAGCACAAGGTCGAGGTAATCGGCAGACTGTTGGAAGTGCAGTCTTCGATACCAAAAGGAAGCGGATGCGCATCCAGTGCCGCTTGCGGCGCTGCTGTTACCGGTGCTTTCCTGAAAAGTTACGGGACGGTGCAGCTTGATGACAATGAAGCAATCAATGTATCAAGAATTAGCGAACGTATAATACACGGCGTCCAGACTGCCGGAGGCATGGACTCCAGCGCATCATATTTCGGGAACTGCATAAGCTTCAACAATGTCGAGAGAGGGAAGCCGACTCTGGTTAATATCCCTGATGGCGTAACGATAGTCCTTGTAAATGCCGGAGATAAGGCCGGAACAGGCGCTTTCGTGCCTACTATAGTGGCGCTCTCCAGGGAAACATCTGAGCGCGGGGAACGGGTCAGGGAGATACTCGCTAAAATAGCGTATGCAGCCAAAAGCATCACTGCAGAACTGGGCACCGGGGATATGGTAGCCCTAGGCCAAGACATGTTTACCACACATGCATTGCTAAAGGAACTTGGCTGCATTGCAAGTTTGCCCATAGCCACAGAAAAGCTGAATCGAGTGGTGGACATCGCACATAAGGCTGGCTCACTCGGTGCAAAACTTAGCGGGAGCGGAGGCGGAGGATGGGCTGTGGTACTGACAAGAGAGCCCGAAACGCTCGCTGCCGCGCTTTTAGACTCAGGTTTTAAGGAAGACGATATCAGAACGGTAAAAATCAATCCCCACGGCGCAAGACATTTTTACAACAACAGAGCAGTAAGTAAATCACATTCACCCGGTTGAATAAATGACGCAACGCACGCAAACAGGCAGAGATAAATTACGTCTGGGCCTCAAAGCAATAGTTTTTGACATAGGCGGTGTTTTCAGGGATTCTTCGGAAGCGATAACTGAAGGATACAGGAGAGGTTTCGCCAAAAACGGGATTACCTTTAGTTTTACAAGCAAACAAGTGTGGAAGCTTAGGGGAATAGGCAAATACAATAACTCTCTGGAAGCGTGCCGCGCTCTTCTTGCAATCCACTATTTGGATGCCGATATCGACCAGATAATCCAGGCTGCCAATGCCGAGGCGGAAATAGACAGGCTTATATCGGAACTCGGCGAAGAAAAGTTGAAATCAGCAGGAGCAATCACTGAAGCTTACACTCGATTCTTCTATTCGGATCAGGCAAAAGAAATGATAAGGGTAATCCCGAACAGCAAAGAAGCTATTGATATACTTTCCGACAACGGATATAAACTCGGAATATTTACGAACTCTGGCATAGCTTCCATAAAGAGAGACCTCGGATGGCTAGGATTAGAACGGTTCGGTGCGTTAGTGTCAGGAGAAGACGTTAAGCACAAGAAGCCGAGCGGCGAAGGAATACTGAAAACACTGGAAAAACTCGGTGAGGTTCCGGAAATGTCGGCTTATGTCGGGGATGCGCCTACTGATATAATCGCCGCACATGACGCAGGATGCGCAGCTATCGCAGTACTTAGCGGAATGGGATCCAGGGCCAACCTAGAGGCAGAGCATCCTGAACTTATCTTCGAAGACCTCTACGAAGCAAGCAAATTCTTGAGGAAACGGCAGGCCACAAAATAACTTCGTCATCAGTCGTTCATTCTGTAATCCATAAATAGGCACTAAGTCGCAATGTAGATACTCTAAGCATAGCTAAGCATAAATGGAGGTATTTTGATGCCGGAGTCAGGAGACCATCGCGCGAGATTTGCTACGATAAAAGAAATAATACCTCCAATCGTGAAAGACACGGAATCGAGCGGTATTGACATGCGCAGCTATTCTGTCGTGCCGCAAGTCTGTAAGAAATTGAATGAATAGGGAAACCGAAGTGACGACATGGAAAACATTGTAACTGCGATAGGGACATCCAACATCGCCTTGACGAAGTATTGGGGCAAGCGAGATGAAAAACTCATACTGCCTACACATTCATCAATCAGCATAACCCTGGACGAAAACCTTAGAGCCAAGACAAGCCTAGTATTCTCCAAAAAGATAAAAACCGATACCTTCTACTTGAATGGGAAACTCCAGGACCTGAACGAAAAGGAGATTGGCGAAAAGTTCCAGATAATAGATAGCATCAGGCGTCGAGCCGGGGTAAAGGAGCATGTATTGGTCGTATCCGAGAACAACTTCCCGACTGCAACCGGGCTTGCATCAAGCGCCGCAGGCATGACAGCGCTAGTATACACTGCGGCTAAGGCACTTGATATCAACCTTTCGACAAAGGAACTATCAATGATAGTAAGGCGCGGAAGCGGAAGCGCATGCAGGAGCGTAACCGGCGGTTTCGTACGCTGGAATGTTGGGAATAGGACGGACGGAGAAGATTCTTACGCGGAGCAGATCGCCGATGAGAAATACTGGCCAGAGATAAACGATTTAATTGCAATAGTATCCGAGGCGAAGAAAGAAGTATCCTCACGTTCGGGCATGAGGCAAACCGTGAAAACAAGCAAACTTTACTCAATGAGACCTCAACTGGCAGAACAGCTTACCAAGGAGCTCGAAGAAGTCATACGGTCAAGGGATTTTGAGCGGTTGGCTGAGATAACGATGAAGGACAGTAATAACCTCCATGCGATAATGCTTGACACGTACCCTCCGATAATCTATCTCAATGAAGGTTCAAAGGAGATAATCTCAGCTATACATGAACTCAATGACTCTGAGGGCAAGCCAATCGCTGCGTATACCTTCGACGCAGGCCCTAATGCGCATATAATAACACTTGACAAGTACAAAAGCACGGTAAGGAAGAGGCTAGAAGAGATGAAAAGCATCATAAGGGTTATAGAATCAAAGGCAGGTCCTGGCCCTAGGCTGCTTAGGAAAGACGAGTCTCTGATAGATGAAGATACGCTATCCCCAAGATAAGCGGGTTTCCAGAAGCTAATTGAGACTGTGTGATATTGTGGACGGTTATGAATACCATGCCAGCGCCCCTGGCAAGATAATGTGGCTAGGGGCATACGCGTTACTTAATAAACCGTACACCAGTCTTGTAACTACAGTTACTGCTAGAGCGCACGCATACATCAAGCAATCCGAGAATAATTCCGTCATAATCAGAGTTCCACAATTCGAAAAGTCTGCTAAAGGCGTTATTGCAGGAGATGGCAGAGTCGAAATAAGTGTTCCGGATGAACTGACGCTAGTAAAGACTGCGATTGAGGTAGCGGTCAGATACTCTATTGCCCGTGGGAAGACTGCAAGAGGCTTTGACATAGAAACAGTAACAGATCCGCAATTCGAGTATACGCTCACTGGCGGGGGTAGCAGAAGCACCCTTTCAAAAAGTGGTTTGGGGAGCAGTGCCGCCGTGACGGTAGCGGCAATCGCTGCAGTATTGAAATTTATGGACATCAATCACAGCGAGAACGACGCACTCCATAAACTTGCACAATTGGCGCACGCCATGGCAACCGGGAAAATAGGCAGCGGATTTGACATTGCAGCTGCAATTCACGGAAATATGATATACGAGCGATTCTCGCCATCCATAATTAAGGATTTCCCAGCAGACTATACCAACCAACAACTTCTCTCCGTGATTGCTGCGGAATGGGACCATAAGCTAAGCGGGATTAGACTTCCAGAGTCGCTAAAACTGATATTTGCGAATTTTATAGGCAAATCTGCAAGCACCGTATCGCTTGTCAGTCAAGTCAACAAGTTTAGGGATAAGGATCCAGAAAAGTACTCAGAGATCATGAAGCGGATAAATGAGCAGACGGAAGCGGCGTACAAATATCTGGCCGACGCGTCAAAGGGCATGGATAACGATACATTAAAATCATCCCTTCAGGAGACGTTTAAGAGGAGTCGGGCGCTCACGAAGGAACTTGGAATGCTCAGCGGCGCAGACCTGGAAAGCGACGAATGCACCGAACTGATTGAAAAAAGCCTAGAACATGGAGGATTCCTGGTCAGATTGCCAGGAGCTGGAGGAAAGGATGCGATAGCTGCGTTATGCCTAAACGACGAAGATAAAAGGAGATTGGAAGAATACTGGAAACAAGACAACAGGCTGAGGATACTGGACATAGACTTCAACGACTCTGGCGTTATGGTAGAGGCGAATAAAACATCGGAAGGACGTGCCTAGGGTCTTACCAATAGCTCCTTGAAAACACGCCGGATAGCCGCGAATCCTTATACCTGCAAGGTCGAGTTGCATCCTGACGGCTCCTTATAGCTGCCGCTTAAAATGAGCTTCATATAGCCGAGATACGGAACGCTTCCTATGACCTTTCCCTCTATCTGGCTCATGTTTGGCGGGTAGTTGGAATACTGGATGTCAAGGCCAGGATTGTTATCCCCTTTTGTCAGTGCGTAATATGTACCGCCTGCGTCAACTACTGCATAGACTCTGTGCACCACGTATGCATCCCCGAGCTTGTAGAACAGGTCCTGCGGCACAGTCTCATAAACTACGATCGTGTTGTTGGAATCCCCTTCGATAATATGGTTCCCTACAGTTACGGACTTGGTATATGCCTCGTGTCCGACAGTGCCGTTCTGGAACTTGATATCCGCAGTCCCGCATCCATACCCTATAAGGCCTCCAACCGTGGTGTTGTTCGGCACGACACGCACATTTATACCGCCTGTTTCAACTAATCCCACAGAGTAACCCGGTTCGACCAACTGCGACACGTACAACTGCGAACCGATCTTTTTGTAGGCTACGCACTGCAGCGATTCGGATGAAAGATTATTGAGGGTCCTGTCCCATGCGGTCGGGCTTACATTCACCAGAGGTGCCTCAATCCCCGTTTGGTTAATCCCGCTCAAGAGTATCATGTCACCCCGTTGCAATGCCGGTAGCATGCTGCAGCTTGGCACCACGTCGATAGGGCTGTTAGTGTGCAATAGTGCCTTCAGCCCAAACCACAGCACAAGCACCACTACGACTGCCGCTACGATCTCCATGACATTTCTCTTGTAGCCTTCCTCCTTTACGCCATGCGATAGCTCCATCACGAAAATCGCAATTATGAGCACGAATACCAGTATCCCAAGGATTGCTCCGAACCAGGCGCTCTGGAAAAGAATATACGAAATAAACATTACGACAAGCACGATGTAATATGGGAGCATCCCAGAAAGCAGTGGCTGCTTGCTGCTTATGCCCTTCTTCACATTCTCTTTGGACGCACGGCCTCTCTTCGCCAAACGAGCACCACATCAATTACGCTTGCTGTTCCTTAATTCTTCCGCTAGAAAGTTGTATACCTACTATCTGCGACTGGTCATCCTTCTTGACCACTCCAACTGCGGTATCCGCAGCGGCGATGAGCGAGTCGTTGTGGCTCACCACTATGAACTGCGAGCTGGAGCTCATCTCCTTTATGAGCCTGGACAGTTTCTTCGAATTATCCTTATCCAACGCGACGTCTATCTCATCGAATATATAGAACGACATCGGTCTTCTCATCTGTATGGAGAACAGAAGCATAAGCATAATGAGCGATTTCTGCCCGCCAGAGAACGCCTCAGCATTAAGCCGCTTCCTTCCAGACTCTACCTCTATCGTAAGTCCCGAAGAGAATGGGTCCTTCATATCCTGTAATTGCAGATATGCCGTATCCGGGAAGATATAACCATAGAGTTTCTTGAAATTCTCGTTCACCGCCTTGTAGGTATCCATGAAGACCGCCAGCTTCCTCGTCTCAATCTCGCTAATCATCTCCAATATGGAGCGCTTCTCGCTCTCTAGAATGGAGAGTTTCTTGGACGCCTCGTCCGAATCCTTCTTCCTCGCTTCGTAAGCCTCCGGCGCCTTCAGGTTAACGGCACCCATGCGCTCAAGGTCGTTCTTGCTTATGGTCAATCTCTTCTCTATCTCCTGTATGCTTACATCTTGCAGCAGTGTCGCACCACTGAATGTAATCAACTCTGCCTTAAGGTCTCCTAGCCTTGTCTGGAGCTGTGCCTTCTTGGACTCAAGTTCTATCGCACTCCTGTTCAGCTTGTCTAAATCGTTTGCAAGTTTACCTTTGTCGAACCCGAGCTTACGCAAGGATTCGTCTATCTCTCCGAGCTCGGCAAGAAGTTTTGCCGTATTCTTGTCATGGCTTTCCAACTCCCCTGTCAACGCCACCCTTTCCGAATTGCGCTTCTTGTTCTCGGCTTCAAGAGTCTCCTTATCCCTCTTCGTACCGGCAAGCAGCTCTTCACAGGCCGAGATCTCAGAATCGAGCTCTTTAGCCCTCGAAACCAGCATCTCGTTTTCCTTTCCAATCGTAGCTATCATTATGTTCAGGTCGCTTATTCGTTGCTTTAGCGCCTTTATCGCCTCTGCCTCAGCTTTTGTCCTGGCGCTTTTCTTCCCTGCAGCCATCCTGTCAATTGCAATACGCAGTTTTTCATTATCCGCCTTCAGCCTCTGCGCTTCAGTGGAGAGGTCGTCACGCATGGTTTGCCTCTCCAAAAGCTCCTTTCTTGATTTTTCCAGGTCTGCCTTCAGGCTGCCTGCCTTGGCGGAAAACCCATTTATCATCACGCTGATATCTTTCTCCCTTTCCAACAGCGCCTTCAGCCTGGCGTTGTACCCTATCAGTTCAGTCTCAGTGGAAGCAAGCCTCTTCCTGCAGGTCTCGGCCGCAGCCTCAAGCTCCCTTATTCGCGTCAGCGACGCAACCTTCTTCTCCTCAAGGTCTCTCAGTTTCCTCTCAAGTGAGACTTCAGATACCCTTCCCTTTACCCGTCCTCCGGTTATCACTCCAGACGGTTCTATCAGTTCGCCATCAAGGGTAACGAACCTGTACCTGCCGAAACCTATCCTCTTTGCCTCCGAGATGCTCTTCACGAGATAAGTGTTTGAGAATACATAGCGGAACACCTTGTCAAATTTGCTTTCGTAAGATATCAAGTCAATGAGCTTCTCCGCTCCTTCTAAGTCTCCAGTCTCTCCGACGACGATGTTCTTCAATGGGATGAATGAAAGCCTCCCAAGGCTTTTCTCCTTAAGCGCCTCGATAGCCTTGCTCGCTACATCGATATTATCCACGACTACATAATTCAACCTTCCTCCGCCTGCGGCGAGCACAGCCTCGGAGTATTTGGAATCGTAACTCAAAAGGTCTTTGGCCAGTCCGTGCATGCCGGTCTGTACTACAGATTTGAGGAAATCGACGTTTATGCTTGCGCCCGAATGCCTTGCGCTCGCAAGCACCTCCCTGACGTTAGGAATCTCGGAATGTACGGATTCAAGCACATTCTTCTCGGCATCTATGGTTGATAGGGCTTCCTTTAAGGCTGCGCTCTCTTCCGCCCTTCTGCTATCTGCCTTTTCTTCCGAATCCTTTATGGCCTTTACCGATTCCAGGATCACGTCTCTCTGCTTTTCAAAGGTTTCCAGCTGGCCAGTTATATCCTTCATCTCAATTGCATATGAAGCGGCAAGTGTATCAAGCCTTGCGCACTCCTGATTCAGCTCTGAAACCTTGACATCGAGCTGGGCCGCTGATCTGTAGTTCTCATTGTATTTCTCCGACAGCGTTCGCACATCCGTGCCATCATCAACGTCGTCGTCCTTTATCTTAGCGCTCTTTTCCTCAAGCTCGAGCTTTGCCCTTTTTATCAGGTCAAGGTTATCCTTCTCCTTAGAAGAGCATTTTGTGTACTCGGACTTCTTCGTCTCCATCTCATCTTTTAACCTCTTCGCATTGCCGGCTATCGAACCCAGCTGCGCCTCGTTGATCGCTATCGCCTTATTGATCTCCTCAAGTGCCTTATTCTTGGCGGTCAGCTCAGCGGACTTGGAATTGAGCATAGACGAAACATTTCCCCTCCTTGTGGTAAGGCCCATCATCTTGGCATCGAGCTCCGCCACCTTCCCGTCAAGATCCTTCTTTCTCGATAAGACCTCGTCATAGGAGGCTATGGAAGCCTCGTACTGCGACTGGATCTCTGTTTCGCGGCCCTTGAGAAGCGTGTAACTAAGGTTTTTTATGGAAGCGGACAACTGGAGATATCGTTCAGCCTCTGCCTTCTCCTTCTCCAGAGTGCTAAGCATTCCCAGCCTTTCATTGAGCATGATCCTTGACTCATTGATTCTGGTGTCAACCTTCTCCAGCTCCTTGAGCGCAGCATCCTTCTTCTGGTCGAATTCCCTTATCCCTGCTGCTATGTCGATAAGCTCCCTCCTCTCGTTCGGGTTCAGCTTAAGGTAATCGTTTATCTCTCCCTGCGCGATCGTATTCGTCTCGTTTATCTCCCCATGCACGTCACGGAGCACATCTATGACCGCCTGCCTTGTGACGCGTTTGCCGTCCAGCCTATAGAAGACCTTCTTGTTGGACTTTATCGCCCTGATTACCTCTATCCTTTTGTCTCCGTTGAACACTATCTTGACAAAGGCCTTCCTTACTCCATCATCCTTGCTGGTCTTGGCATTATGGTTTATCAGGTCCCCGGCATTATTCACTCTAAGTCTCCTGAGAGAGGTCTCCCCTAGGGCAAAGAGCAGAGCATCACACACGTTAGACTTGCCTGAGCCATTCGGTCCCACAACGCAGTTAAAGCCCTGTCCGAGCTTTAACGACGCGTTTTTGAAGGACTTGAAGTTATGGGCTGATACCTCCTCTATATAGAGCATCACTACACCGGTCGCATTAAGGATTGGGGCAAAAAGCTATAAATACGTTAAATCCACGCGTCGGAATCCAGCATCAGGCAAAGGCAACCCCTTCCACGCCTGTGGTGCTGTAGATGCACACAACAGCATCTCATTGGATTATTGGACATCCGATCTTGCACAGATGCTTTAAATATCAGAAGCGGCGCTGGAATATCACCGGTATTAACATGGTAGAGGATTATGACTGGGGAGGTACGCCCGACTGTTTCCCGGGCAAAAACGTGCCCTGGTACGCCAACAGCGCAGGAAGGGCATACGACAGCCGTAGCTGAGCCTCGATCAAACGAGAGTCAAGCCAAGAATGCTCCGATAACTGCTTCTATGATGAGTATGGCTCGCCGCGAAGAGGAGACCGAACTGGGAACAAAACGGAAAGAAGAACCTGAACTGGAGCTGCTTGAGAGGAGAGATGAAGCCATAAGCCATATTAATGCGATATCTGGAACAGCAGCTATAGTGATAAGTCCCCTATCAACAATTTTTATGTTGCCGGCTTCTTTCAGCATAGCCGCAACCATGGCTAGCGGGGTAATCTTTTTAGCATCGTACATGATGCATGTGAAGCTCAAGGCAAAGATCAAACTTAACCTTCGGTTGCGACACCATGAAGGCACCTATGATTGGGACTGCCAGGATGACGCGGAGCGCTCCTGTAGAAAGGACCAGTACCAGTACAAGAATCCGCTGACGCTTGCGATGGATATCGCCATATCCATACTCGCCGATACGATAACTTCTAATTATGCCGTTTGCCCTGCTTATCCGCAGCCATAATCTGCGGCATATGCAATGCCAGGAGCTGCTCGACATGCTGCTCAAGCAGCACACCTACAATCTTCCCATTCTTCGTGACGGCGATGACCGGAGCTTCCTCGAACCTTATCCTCTTTATCGCTTCGGAAAGCGATGCATCGAAGGATATCTGTGGTATCAACATGCTGAAGGACAGGACCGTTTTATTCATCATGTCCGCCGAACTCTTGCTCAATGGATTTGCGACGAGTCTGGTGACCACTCTGAACTTTTTCCCATCCTTGAATATCGCTATGTGTGATTTCTCCTCAAGCAGCTTCTTGTAAAGCTGTCTCATGCTCGTCTGTGGCGTAACAATCATGAAATTCTTGCTTATCGCGTCTCTGGCGTGCAGCCCCGACGCATACTCCAGCACGTAAGCCGATTGGAGTTCAGACTGTGCACCGCCATACAGGAACATCACGATAATGAGCGTCCATAAGACTACGAATTCCCTGTAAAAGAATGTTGCCCCCGGGAGCCATGCTGCATAGGCTATGGTGCCCAGCACCAGAAGCACAAGGACAGCATTGCTCGCCTTCACCGCAATCTTTGTGGAGACCAGTGCGCTCCTTTTCTCCTGCAGGTAGCTTTTCAATACCCTTCCGCCATCGAGCGGGAATGCCGGGAGCAGGTTTCCGACACCAAGAAGTATGTTCAGGAGGAAAAGCAGCTGGAGGGTCTGAGTCACGGTGCCGCCAGTGGAGAAGACTGCGGCTAAACCAAACACCAAGCCTAGCAGCACACTTGCCAGCGGTCCTGCAAGCGCGATATAGAAGCTCTGGCTTGGAGCGATATCATCCAGGTTTATTACGGATGCGCCCCCTATCGGAAGCAATATTATCTTCTTCACCATTATGCCATTGACTTTCGATGTGACTGAATGCGCCAGTTCATGGAGCAGCACACATGCAAAAAGCAGCACTATTATCAAGAAACCATACAACGACGGGTAGGAAAGCAAAAATGCGAAAACGAGAAGCAACACGAATGTCCAGTGCAACTCTATATCGATTCCGAATATCTTGCCTATAGTGGGAGACAGTCCTGCCATATGTATCAGTTAATAATATGAGCACATATCTTTAAACGGTACGTGGTGCTTTGGCTGGGAAAGACATGATCAGATTCCTTTACGGCGAGGCGGCAGCTACGGTGGGCACTGCGCACGGCAGGTATCTCATTGTCGGGGATCTCCACATAGGACTAGAGAGCGAATTCGTACGTAAAGGAATCAACCTATATAACGCGACAGAGTTCATGTCGAATAAGATAAGGAAGATGGCGGAGTCAGAGGACGTAAAGGGGATAATAGTTCTGGGGGACGTCAAGGAAACCTTGTTGTATCCTACCATGAGCGACAGGAAGAAGATAACCGACTTCTTCTCCGCACTGGCTAAATACGAAGTTGTGATAACAAAAGGCAATCACGATTCGCATCTGGACGAGATACTGCAAAGCGCCGGTGTATCGCTTGTAGACGAGCACATAATCGACGATTTTGCGTTCCTGCATGGGCACAAGTGGCCTTCTGAAGCCGCTATGGGCTGCAGTGTCATATTCGCCGCCCATAACCATATCGCAGTGCAGATTGTCGACGAGAACAAGGCGATCTACACACAGAAGGCATGGCTTGTCGCAAAGTTAAACTCAAAAGCGGCAAGGGAACGCTACCAGAAATTCCACAAGGGAGCAAGTCTCATAATACTTCCTGCATTCAACGACCTGATTGTCGGTACCCCGGTCAACAAGATAATTGGGAACAACCTGAGTCCCCTGCTAAGGAGTCATACATTCGAATACGACACGGCACAGGTATATGGAATCCAGGGGGCGCTGCTGGGCACCCCTAAGAGTCTAAGGATAAAAGAGCAGTAAAAAGCGAACGTATCAGTGGAGTATCGTGATAGGTATTGCATCTTTCTTGAACTCCATCTCCGCAACATCGAGCGGGTCTACAGTCCCCTCAGGTACCTTTATCAATGGTGGGGCGCCGTATGCCAGCTGAAGCGCTCTCGCACCTATGATCCTAGATTTCTCGAACTTCGTATACTCTTTCCCGCTTTCAATCGAACTGACCATAAAATCACAGCATCATACAATCATATCGGGTTAGGCTTGAACTTCTCCTTGAAGTCCTCCATCTCCTTTGACACCTGTTCCTTCCACTTAGGGAATTCATCCGGTGTCTTTGGATAGTTTCCATAAATCTCGTTGAATGCCTTCATCTTCTTTACGGTGTAAACAAGGTTCTTGAACGCAGTTATATTCGAGACCCCTGATAGCGCTATCGACACCTTAGAAGCCACGCTCAATTCGGTTGTCCTTCCATAAGCAAGGTCCTCAGCCTCCTTCCTGCTTAGGAACTTAGACATCCCATAGTTTATCAGGTCATTGTTTAACGATTGCAGATATACCCTGAAAGATTCCATCGCAGCCATCTTCCTACCGTACTCACGGTTGAAATCCAGGTTGTATTGCCACAATCCCTTTGTGCTGACGTCACCTTCATGCACGGCCCTTGCAGCGTTCTCTCCTGCAAGAACCCCTGCAACCAGGGCAGGCCCTATTCCCCCTGCGCTTATCGGGTTAGGCATCGCCATACTGTCCCCGGCTCCAAGATATCCGTTGAATACCAAGCACTCTATATTCCTCCGGACGGCTACTGACCAGTAGCCCTTTCCATTATTATCCTTGTTGAACAGCTTTGGGTTCTTGAGGTTCGGTATGGATTTCACATATTCGTCCATCAGGGTATGAAGGCTGTCTCTCTTACCCAGCTTCGCATTCCTTATCTCCAAGCTGGACTTTTGGACCCCTATCCCGATATTAACCCTTCCATACTGCGACTTCGGGAATACCCATCCATACCCTCCTGGCGATACCTGTTGGTTCAAATGGATGAGGGCGTTCTTCGGGTCATAGAACCTAAGGTCTTCCTGCGTCACTTCGCAATCGTAGATATATCTACCGGTGGATTCGAGGTCATCAACGTCGACTATCCTGTCCACGAACTGGTCAGCTGGAAGCTTTCTCCTGAGCGTCGTGGCGACCCCAAGTGCATCTACTACGGCTTTCGCCCTTATCTCTAGATGCCTCATGTTCTTGTCCTTACCAAAGACACCGACTACGTAATTGTTCTCGATAATTGGGCCTTCAACATCGAACTGCGGGACGTACTCGGCCCCGCTCTTGACCGCATGGTTTCTTAGCTTCTTCTCGAATTCCGGCCTGTCCAGCACGTATCCCTCCCCGTCGAAGTTAACCTTCGTCTTCAGGTCAGGCGAGTAAGCGATGACACCATCGACCTTAAGGTCTAGCTCAGGTTTGCCGAAGCTGATCCCTATATGTTTGTTGACGAAATCAAGGTGGTTGCTGGCTACAGCATCTCCGCATACCCAGCCCCAGTTGGTCTTCTTTCCTACCTCGCCCTCATTGTTCTTGTCCAAGAGAAGGACCTTAAGTCCCGTCTTCGCAGCTCCAGCGGCCGCAAGACTGCCTGACATGCCTGCGCCTGCAACTATCACGTCGTATCTATCTTCCATAAAAACACTCTAACCTGCTCATATAAGACCCATTATGCGCCCATGCCATACGCATGGAATAAGATAAGCCAATCGCACAATGAATTGCAGCACAAGCCTTAATAAGGTTTTGCCATTTGTCGACTTATCGGAAGCCAAGGTCCGACTGCCCACTGCGTAGGAGCCTCAAAACCGCCCTTCCTGTCCTGGTTATCTTCAGGTTGTCAGATCCATCCTCATGTCTTATGAGCCCAAGGTCCTCCAGGGCGAATGCAACCTCTCTGGACCTTCTGGAAGGCCCTTCCTCCAAGAACAATACCTCTTTAGTCCAGGAGTCCAGTGCCGTCAGGCTAACTCCTGAAGGGGATTCCCTCTGCTCCATAGCGAGGCGTTTCAGGAACGATGAAAGCTGCGGATCCGAAGAGAAGCTCCTGCTCCCTATCGCCTCCTTGGCTGCATTAGTCCTGCCCTCTTTGGTCCTAAGATCGGCATACGGCTTCCTATTTGTCAGATTAGTCCTATCCCTCCGTCCCATTTCATCAAAAGGCCTTGAGCCTATAATGATATTTATGCCTGACTGTTCAAATCAGCCTAATGGAAAACCCTATATAATATGACAGCCACAGTGCTGGATGGTCAAATGCCACGAAGATACGAGAAAAGCGCAGACGAATCGCGATCCAGAAAGGCGGCCGAAGCACGGGCAGCGGAATACAGGAACATAGGCGATTTTGAATATGCCGCGAGCATCTACATCAGGCTCTCCAAGATGGAATTGGACCCTGACGTACAAAAAAGATACAGAAGTGAGGTTCTAGAATGCGCAGTAGGCCTAGAGAAGTTGAAGTCGTGGACCTCCGCTGCACGCACAATGGTTGCGCTGAGCGAACTGGAGCAAGACCCTAAAATCGCCAGAGAGCATATGATAAAAGCAGCAGAAGACTACGAAACCGGCGGCATTCTGGGATATGCGGCTATACTGTGGCTCAAATTATGCGAGTCAGAAGAAGACGAAATCAAAAAGTCGTCATTCCGTGATAGAGCAATCAAAGCATTCGACCGGGCGGGCCTGCGTAAGGACGCAGAAGACATACGGAAGAGTGTCCGCCCGATAAACCCACATAAATTCGATCTTTTCACGCATGACGATGATATCACCTGATTGTAATCTGGTGCCTCGTTATGCTGCGGTTATCCTCATCCATCCAGAAATCCGCATCGAATCTCTTCCTGTCCAACATAAGCTGCATCCAGTACCTATCGTCCGGCCACATCTCATCCCACGGCAGGTTATCTGTATTGAACCATCGCACCTCTCCTTCCTCGCTGTCGTGCGGACTTCCTACAAACTCCCTGGTGGAGAAAAGGTGGCACGATATGAATATGTCATCCAGTCCGAAGGTCCTGAAATTCAATAAGCCATGGTAAAAAAGCACCTTTACCCCGAGACCGGTCTCCTCAAACGTCTCCCTCACTGCGCTCTCCTCAGGCGTTTCATCCATCTCCACCTTACCTCCTGGAGCATTCCATCTCCCCTTGCTTATGCCACGCACCGCTCGCTTAAGCAAGATTCGATTACCATCTATGATATGGCACAAGGTGTCAATCCTGGTCATGTGGACCACTTTTATGCAAAAGATAAACCCCAATAAAGCTTAAATATGATAGTAAACAATCCCCTTTACTGTGGTTGAATGGCGGTAGACCAGCGCATCATAGAGATGTGGCGGAAGAGACTAGGCGGGGTCAGATTCGATCCTCCAATCGATTACAAGCTGATATTCTATGATGCCATAAAGGGGCTCGCAAAGCCCGGATACTCTTTCCTCGATATGGGTACCGGAACGGGAAGGGTGATTTTCGACAACAATCTCCGGGATGTATACGACACCGTTATCGGGGTGGACATCAGGCCGGAAATGGTCACACTCTGCAAGGAGAAGGCGAAAGGGATGAGAAATGTCGACTTTGTAGTTGGCGACGCTACGAAGAAAATGAGAATGAATCCAAACACCTTTGACGTGATATCATCGATGTTCGGACCTCACGATCCGGCAGAGGTGTCAAGATTGCTCTCCCCGGGCGGCTATTTCGTCTATATAGACAGCATACGCGGAGACCATAAGGAAATAATAAAACAGTTTCCGGAGCTGTCAAAGGGTATCGATGGGAGCCCAAGGCTGACAACCATAAAAGAGAGGAACAGCAAGCTCAAGTCGGTTGGCATGGAGGTAATATCGACGAATGTCCTAAGCTACAAGTGGATATTCAAGAACGACGAAGCGCTTCGTCAGTTCTACGAAAAAATCCTGTTCGCTCCAGTCTTCGATGGGAAGGAGGACAGGCTGCAGGGCTTAGAGCACCTGATCGATGGATCCATAATGATAACAAGAAGGCTTTGCACCACCGTGGCGAAGAAGCTATGACCTTCAGAACGAGCGGAGAGGCTCAATTTGCTGCTTGTTTGCCTTTGCAGCAACATAAAGTTTCTGGGCTATTCCCTCTACGAGATCCTTCCTTAGCAGCGAATCCCTCCACTCTCTTGGAATTGAATCGATGCCATAGTGGGCGCCGGCCATCTGCCCGAACACAGCTCCTCTGGAGTCCGAATCGCCCCCCAAGCTTACTGCCTCTACGGCTCCAGTCTCGAATGTATCTGTCCTAGCAAATGCCCAAAGCGCCGATTCTAACGTATCCCATACGCTTCCCGATGTCTTCGGATTGCAGCTTCTGAACGAGCCCTTGGAAATCTCCGCTATTTTCCTGTGGAGAGGAAACGATTTCCAGTAACCATAGGGATCATTCCATTTCGCAGGATCGGAGAGCAGGAAATCCTTCGGGGCCCCATTAATCGCGGAGTGTATAATCCATCCGAGATACCTAGAAGCGTCTGCGGCTTCTAACACAGGATGGGTTACCATTGCGCTATCGCCTGAATATCTGATCGCTAAGCTATGGTGCTGATAAGCGTAGAATGCAGGCACAGGGAAAAGCCTCATTATGCAGCCGTTTCCCGCGCCGCTGTTGTCTTCAGAGGGGCCTACATATGGCAGGCCTGTCCTTTTAAAGCTCTCCAACGCGTTCTTTATGGTTCTTCCAGTCCCGATATTCTTGTCTGTCGATCCAAGGTAATTCTCATCAACAACTCTTATGTACCTTCTTATATGGTCTGTAGGGTCAAAACCATTCGACTCAATCATGCTTTCAGCGAGCGCAAGCGCATGTGAGGTGTCATCAGTATATGCTCCTTTCGGCAACTCCAGCTCTCCTCCTGCCTCCATAGCCTTAAGGACCTTCGGTTCTCTTGGTTTTCTTATTACCTCATTAGGCATCCCAAGTGCGTCACACACTGCGAGCCCCACGAGTCCTCCAGCTATCCTGTTCCTTATATCCTCATCACGGTTACCTAAAAATGACAACTCATCATCCTAATGCCGATGCCATCCCTAATGTGTTGTGGCCGCAACGTGTTCCTTCTGCTCCAGTCTTGCGATGAAATTCTCGCGTTCCTCCGGAGTCGCGTTAATCAACATCTTGGCGATTAATGCTGTTTGCTCCTCATCGCTTAATGTCTTACCTCTAGGGTCTACGACGTCCATGCCTGCGGCGTGTGCTCTCAGCGCAATTTCGAAAAGCCTTTCTCCCTCTATCTTCTTTACAGACACTTTCGTAGAACCATCCCCTACTCCTAATCGGTCTCCAAACCTTCTCCATACCTGTACGAGCCTCTCCTCAAGCACATTCTTATCTTC
>JAJYEJ010000008.1 GCA_021785805.1 Microcaldota archaeon
CCATAAGGTCCGACAAGGGACCGGAGGAGGCGTCCACCACGGAAGAGATAATCGAGATGTACAACCTGCAGAAAAGGGTAAAGGTGGAGGGATAGATCTCAGGTCTGGCGGTACAGCATGGCTGTGCTAAGGATGGTAGCGAATATCGCAGCATATATGAACAGGTCGCTGGCGCTTTTCTGGCCTTTGGTTGCTCCTGTAGCCGGTCTCGCTGCTTTCATGGTCATGCGCCACAACTGGGAGCCTGCGGGGAGGGGCAAAACTAGGCTTCTCTTACGCTTTCCAGTATCTTCGAGAACTTTTGCACTCCCTTTATTACCTGTTTGAGCTTCGGGTTCAGCCTGTAGCCCAACCCGTAACCCTTCTCGGTGCGTATATGTGTAGGCTGTATAACGTTAAGGTCGAGGGATAGCTCCCTCAGTGTTATTATCAGGGTCTTGCGCGTGAATTTCTTCTCCAGGACGGAATATATCTCCCTCGTTGTCCTTGGAGATTTCTGCAGGAGCAGCGTCATTATGGCATAGTTCGGCCTGCTGAGTGCCTTGCGTATAAGCCATATCTCATCCTTTGGTTTCTCTTTCTCTGCCATGTTGAATGATTATGACCTAAGCTTTATAAAGCTTACCTTATGTACTGCTTTACCAACAATATTACCATTACTTATACTAAAGTATAAATAGTTATACTTCGCTAAATAGTTACACAGGGAACAAATGCCTTTGGGTCGTTGGATGGAAATAGGGTTGCGGCTACCCCGCCTGATGCTGCAGAGGACACCTAAGACCGTGTCCTCTGCCGGGGCGGGAAGGGATGATGAGGCATCAAGGCTAACGTTTTCCATCACAAACGATTACCCTGACAAGGTGGTCGAGACTGACCCTTCCGGTTTCAGGATCATCGGCAGGAGAGGCTCTGCGATGGTATACGCGATAAATGCCGCTAGGATGGACGGAAGGGATTTCGCCATGGCAAACTCCATAAAAGGGAGGGCGATAAGGCAACTCCTTGGAAGCGATATGTCCCAATCGGCAAACGAAAGGCTCTCTTTCACTTATAACGCCTGCCTGGGGCTGCTTTCAGGTTCGGATACATCAGAGAGAAAGGAGATGATATCCTATCTTGTCGCACATGACATAGCAGGTCATGGCCCGATAAGCATACTCTCCGAAGACGCAATCAACATAGAGGAGGTCGAGATCAACTCCCATAGCAGCAATATCGCAATCTACCACGCAAGGCACGGCAGGTGCGTGACGAACTTAAGGTTCAATTCAGAGAAGGATTTCAGGTTCATAATGAATAGGCTGGTGGCGACGGCGGACCGGGAGCTTAACTCGTCGAATCCTGTGGTGGATGCGCAGCTCTATGACGGATCCAGGATACATGCGCAGCTGAAGCCATATGCGATAAAAGGAGCTGCGGCCTCGATAAGGTTCAATGGCAGCAGAAACATGGATATAACAAGGCTCATGAAGCTCGGGACCGTTAAGCCAGAGGTACTCGCTTACATATGGATAGCGGTGGAAGCTGGATTGAATATCGTTATCTCAGGAGCGCCAGCTTCCGGAAAGACATCGCTCCTTATCGCGATAAACGCATTTGCGCCCCCATACCACAAAGTGATTACAATCGAAGAGGACGTAAATGAGCTTAAGTTCTACAATAATTTTATGCACGTAGTCTCCCTACAGGGCTCGAGCAGGCAGGACAAGCTCGGAGTCAGGGATCAGGTGATAAACGCGCTTAGGCTTAGGCCTGACAGGCTCGTAGTAGGGGAGATAAGGGGGGCAGAAGCGAATGAGGTCTTCGCGGGGGCGAACCTTGGGATACCGTTCATGACTACAATGCACAGCGCAGGCGATGGGGCTGCGATGATAGGGAGGCTAGCGGCAAGGCCGATGGCGGTGCAGGAACAGAACCTGAACATGCTCGACGCATCGATATTCATGCATCACGACGGCTTCAGCCACAGGGCAGTGGAAGGCATCAGCGAATATGACTGGTTAAGCAGGGCTGAGACTGCGGTGGAGAACATATCACAGAATCAGAAGGATGGTGACTTCTTGATACGGACGATATTCAGGAATGGGGCATTGGACAACAAGGCACTGCGTGAGTCCAAGGCGTTCAGGGAGTATACAAGAAGGAATATGTGCGGAATCCAGGCCACGGTCAAGGAGTTCAGGAAGAGGACCGAACTGCTGAACAGCCTGTTAGACGGCAAAAGCGCGATGTCAGCTTATGAGAGGATAGTCGCGTATTATGGCGGTGAGTGAGATTACTGGAAATGGTCAAAGTCAAATGGCAGGCAGATTAGGCATAGCTGCAGTATTCGCATTCGTATGCACTGCCGCTT
Source organism: Microcaldota archaeon (assembly GCA_021785805.1). Classification (GTDB taxonomy): domain Archaea; phylum Micrarchaeota; class Micrarchaeia; order Micrarchaeales; family Micrarchaeaceae; genus JAJZYD01. The sequence goes on from JAJYEJ010000008.1 coordinate 2,357, forward strand.
ACTTGGCAAGCGGTCTTAGTGACCCGTATATTGCGCTTTCGTCAGGAATTGCCGCAGCTACTGCGATCACAGCAATAGACCTGAAGCTGAAGAACAGCGTATTGAAGAAGAGGGAGACGTTGCTGCTGGTGTCGGCATTGAAGAAACTCGGATACGAAATAGGCACGCACGTGCCGTTTACGGCCGCGCTGGACTCCACGATCTGGCACCTGCCAAAGGATAGCGCCGTGAGAGACTTCTTGAGCAGCATACGGAACCGCCTTGCACTGGGTGCAATGCCCGAAGAGGCGTTTTCCTCATCAACAAATGGAGTTGATGTGTCAATCAGTGGACCTATAGGTAAGGTAGTAAAGAGCTATGGCTATGGCGCTGACACCGGCATAACGATTGCAGGAGAGGTACAGATGCTAGAGAACCGCATAGAGGAGCGGAAAGAGGTCGAGTCTGGGGCGCTGGGAAGATACCTGGTCCTTAGCATGGTAGCCAGTACGATAGTCCCATCCCTGGCTATGTTCGCTTTCGTAGGGTACTCCATACTCGAATCCGCATCCGCCTCGATAGGATTATTTGATATCGTCCTTCTGGCTGCCGTACCGTCGTTCTACGCCGCAGTGAGAGCAAAGGTGGCTGATATATATGCATGGCAGACTTAATGGCAAAGACCTGGATTACGCTGCCCTTACGGCATCGCTAGCGGTCCTGTCGTTGTCTATGCTGTTGCGTTCGCCCTTTCTCTTTGCCTTTGGCTGCCTCCCATCGGCATTATTTTCCCAGAGGGCGTTCTTATCGGACAAGAAGGACGTTAATGGCGATGCCGAGATGAGACAGGTGCTGAGTTACGTATCGCACAGGTATGGGACCGATAGAAACCTGGTCAGGGCATTGTCCGGAATTCAGGACCATTATGATTCAGGTGTGGCTAAATCCATAGCCATAGCGGTTAGGGAGTACACGGCAGGAATAGACCCGGTTAGGGCCTTTGCCACGGTGCCCGGAGCTCCAGACTGCTTAGGGGATTTCTACGTCGCTATCGTATCTGGATTGGTTACCGGAACCGACATAACGGTGCAGTTGGATGCGATAATGAAGCGGCTCGATAACGATCGGGCTTATGCCCTAAAGGGATTAGGCTCGGTAAAGAACTCATTGACCGTATCTAGGCTTGGTGGAGTCCTATTCTTCCCCATGTTCTCCGGCATGAGTATCGGCATCGTGAACGTATCCGGGGCGATTTACAGCACCGCTGCGGCAACGACAGCATCCTTAACTGCGCTGTTCGCCGCTTACATAGTGTTCATCAACTACCTTGGGTTCAGGTATGAGCGATCCGGGAACGCATTTGAAAGGATAGCCAAAGCTGCCGTGTTCGGCACGATAGGCATAGGGGTATTCGAAGCGAGCGGCATGCTCTCCAACTTGATAATATGATAAGATGATGGTTATAGGTGTTTTTATGGATAGAATGGCAGAACGGCATGGCAGGATACTGGGACGCAGGATGTTTGCACAGGGTTCGATGGAGTACATAATGATGCTATCGGCTGTGAGCATAGTGATAGTTGTGGCTTTGGCCCTGATAACACAGCTGAAGGGTGTTGCGATAGGCTCGCTCCTGAACGGAGGAGGACACAGTGTGATGTCACAACTCTCGAACCAGTTGCTTAATCTCAGCAACACTCCCACGTGATGCCATGAAGGCGCAACTCTCGTTCGAGTTCCTCATCTATGTGGCGATATCGGCGGTATCTTTGGTTGGCATGCTTGCGGTATACCTTAAGGGCAATGCGATATACGTCAACGTGGAGAACAGATCGTACGCTGAACTCTTAGTCGCGGCCATCAACAATCATCTTGGCTACTTCTCAAGCAATTTCACGGCATATGTACCGAAAGGCGTCTGCGCCAACCCGGTCAATGGGACTCTGCTGGAATATGACAACGCCACATACTCATTCAGCGGAGATGTGCGTCTGGCCGGAAGCCTTTGCGATGGCAATGGAGGACTTGAATACGTCACGGTCACCCGTCTGGACAATGGGACATTCGTGGTCGATTGATATGACAATACATGCCCAGATCGCCTTTGAGATGCTGGTCACATTTGGCATAGCGGTGTCAATCGTTTTCCTGATGGCTTACATGACAGGCAGTCATTATAGGGCGTCACACGTGTCTGACCTGAATGATACGAGCGCAGTGACGAACGCCACTGCGGAGATAAGCGCCATGTCGAAGTCCGAGCTAAGGGACGGTTATGTTCTGATAAACCAATGATGGTGCGATGAAAGGGATAATGATAATGATAGATGCCGTTGTTGCGGCGTTCCTCTTCTCCTTCGTATTGTATTTCTTTGCAGTTGCACTCTACGCGCCCATGAATGGCAGTCAACATCGGCCGGACGGCTACACGCTGAGCAGGCAGGTGCATGCCCAAGAGATGGTTTATGCTATTGATAACCTGCACCTCGGTCTGAATGGCACTGTTGCCTTCCTTTCCCAGGCAGGCGACGGCAATTATTCCCTGTTACTGCCCGGAACCGTCTCGGGAAACGCCGTTGCCATGAGGCTTGTCGTGATAGACGACCGTGTTTATGCTTTAGGGGTGAATAGATGAGAGTCCAAACTACGATAGAATTCATGATGCTGCTGGGTGCCGTCGCTTCTGCGAGCCTTTTTGTGCTGGGCACTTACTCGCATCTTGCAGGCATGCAGAGATCCGCATTCGGCAGGGTAATGAGCAGCGTAGGAAATAGCGCATACCAGCAACCCATAGCTGCAAACGGCTTCGTAGGTTATCCCCACATGTCGTTAGAGGTCTCGAACGTGAGTTATCTCGGAATGAGCAATGGGGCGCAGATAGTGATGTATCTCCCTGATGGCGCGAAGCTGATCAGCGTGACGCTCCATGCTCAGGGCACCGGCGGCGTGAATCCTTTCGGATATGACAACATGTCATGGACAGGGGTGTCTGTGCTTCCCTTTGCGTTTGCCCCTTCATCACAGGGTCTGATGGAGCTGAATGCCAGCGCGGTCGTATCGCTTGCCGGGAAGAGATACGACATCAACACATCTGGCTATTCGTTTGCAGAGTACTATCCGGGCAGCGGGGGGCCTCCAGGCAATGGCAGCACGGGTTCCGGGTTTGAGGCCTCGATAGAGCAGCTCAACAACTCTGTAAACTATCCGTTATCGCCCCCATCGGAGGTCTACAGCATCACCACGTGGAATGCATGCCAGCCGTATGACTGCGGACAGGGGGTTTGGCAGATAACCACCCCGTGGCCATCTTGCAACTACTGGGGCTCGGGGCAGAGGGCTTTCTGTGCGGAGAAGATAGGTACAGGAACGTCTACAGCCCAGATAAGCAGCTCGGGGACCTTCGGGTACAACACTGTGCTCGACCTCAATGATGGGCATTTGGTCCTCTCTTCGGACCTTACGAGCCTGGATCCCTCAGCTAACGTGATGGCGCCAAATGGGGTAGTCTACGGCAGGGCTTCGGTCATGTCAGTTACAGGGAATGGGGGTTACATGCAGCCATACTCCCAGTATGTGATAATGGATAGGGGAGGAACGCTAGAACCGATAAACGAAAGCCGTTATGGCATATTCCAGAGCCAGTGGGGCAATCTTGTTTCAGAGCTTTCAGCATATAACCGTACGGATCCGGGGCAGTTCGGTTCGATAGATTGGTGGCTGAATGCGATAAGCGTCTACGATGGAGAGGAGCAGTCATTCACAGGTTCTGCGCCAGCCAATGTTTCCTTGTGCAAGATGGCATCCGGCCAGTCTGCTTACACCTGTAAAATCTCATCGCCACTGTTCTATAACATAAGCGTAAAGCTGGATCCGGGGCTTGATGCAGGAAATGCATCGCTATTCTACCAGGGATCGACCATTTCCCTGAGATGATGATATGCGTGCGCAGATGGCTGTGTTTGAGGCGCTGGTGGCTTCGCTCTTATTGGTCTCGGCCGGAGTCACCATTAGCCACATAGCATACCTTAACAGCGGGGCAAAAGCCAGCACCTTTGCTTATCAGGACATGGCATACGATTTCGTAGAAGCGGCATACGAGGTGCCGTACTACCGGGACTGCTTTGCGGAGTGGAACACGACTTGCATAAACCCATTGGTTTCTGACATGAAGGCAACGTACGCTGCAAGTTACGTGAAAGTCCAGATGGGCGATAAGAGCGCTTACGAAGGTTCATCCTCGTCCTGCAGGGATTCTTTTTCCCAGTGCTACCCTTTTCTTGTGAATAGCGGCTACGAACAGCTCTGCCTGTATGCGTGCGGTGGATAGATGAGTTTCTATGGGCTGCTTCTCCTGGGTTCGGTTATGATCGCGATACTGGCGATCAGTTACAGCTCTGTTTCGTCAGGCAACCAGCTTTCATGGTCTGGGGCTGAGATGGCTTACTCGAACGTCCAGCTCGTAGGGGCGTTCGCGACCGCAGCCGAGAACGGGGCCCCGCTGATGAACGCCACACAGTTAGAGGCTTGGAAGAGCGCTGTGGCAGCTTCGGCTATGGCCGATGGCTTTGAGGTGGAGGAAGCCGGAAACACCATCGTAGTAAGCACGATGACTGAGCCAAAGGCTTATTCGATAATCAGCCCGGGTGTGCCTGACCCGTAGTTTTTAATACCTGAGTAAGCAAATAGGATATGCATGGCCTTAGTGGTGTAACGGCTCGCACAGAGGACTGTGGATCCTCAAGACCGGGTCCGACATCGGCTCCTTTGATGAATAATCATGAGCCACGGAAATCCCGGCTAAGGCCCTTTTGCTTTCCTTTTACTTGATCCTTTTCTCCATTGGGAAGAATATGACGTCCTTTATGGAAGCCTTGTTGGTGAGGAGCATTACAAGCCTGTCTATCCCAAGCCCGAGCCCGCCTGTCGGAGGCATTCCGTATTCCATCGCTTCCACGAACTCCATATCCGACGGAGGAGCTTCCACATCCCCATCGTTCCTGCGCCTATCCTGCTCTTCGAAGTTTTCCCTCTGTATTATAGGGTTGTTCAGCTCCGAGTATGACGGGCCTAATTCCTTGTCCATCACGTAGAGGTCGAACCTCTCTGCAAGCTCCGGATTCCCCCTCTTCGGTCTCGTAAGCGGGGATGTCTCCTTTGGGAAATCGAGAAGGAAAGTCGGCTGTGTGAGCTTTCCCTCCAGCACCTTCTCTGAGATCTTGTCGTATGCGTGGTACCTGTTCCTCATCCCTTTCAGGAACCTTATCCCCATCCCCTCGGCAAGAGCGAATAGCTCGTCATCCCCCATCTTCAGTATGTCCTTTCCAGTCTTCTCCTTTATAGAGTCGATGAACTTTATCCTTTTGAATGGCTTCTTGAAGCTGATCTTCTGACCTTGGTATTCGATCTCTGTCGATCCGGCTATGCCCTTTACCACGTATTCCAGGAGGTCCTCCTCAAGCCTCATCATATCTTCGTAATCGGCATACGCCTGATACCATTCTATCGCTGTAAACTCCGGGTTATGCGTGGTATCCGAATCCTCGTTCCTGAAGTTCCTGGTGAATTCAAACACCTTGTCGAACCCCCCTATTATGAGTCTCTTGAGCTGCAGCTCAGGCGATATTCTGAGATAGTGCTCCTCGTTAAGGGTGTTGACGAAAGTCTTGAACGGCTTCGCATCCGCTCCTCCGTACACTGCCTGGACCACCTGGGTCTCCACCTCCATGAAACCCCTCTGGGCCATGAACTCCCTTATCAGCGAATATATCCTTGCTCTCTTCACGAACACCTCTCTTGACTCTTGGCTCATTATAAGGTCGAGATATCTTTTCCTGTATTTTATCTCTGAGTCCTGAAGTCCATGCCACTTGTCAGGGAGAGGCCTTAGTGCCTTCGCTAACTGCGCGTAGCTCTCCACCATGATGCTTATCTGCCCGGGCTTGGTCTTGAACACTTTTCCCTTCACCCCTATTATATCGCCAGAGTTGAGGGCCTTCGACTTGCTGAACGATTCCTCCCCAAGCGCGGTGAATTCGAAATACGCCTGTATCTTTCCAGTGCTATCCAGTACATCTATGAATACCAGCTTGCCTGATTTCCTTACGGCTACCGCCCTGCCTGCCACGGATACTTCCTTGCCCTCATACTTCGCGTAGTCCGAAACTATATCTGCAGCCTTTGCAGTAACGTCGTAGGAATATGGCATGTTAGATATGAATTCCCTCAAATCGCCCTTACTGGTTTCGCTAGGCATAGAATCCATTAGATTTCTATCAGAGACTTTAAAAAGAGTCTGTACTAGGAGCATATTGGCACTAATTGAAGAAAAAGAAAGGGTTTTAGAGCCCGCCGCAGAGAGGGTCGATGGCGGGCTCTAAATTTACTGTGGGGGTGATACAATTAGTGCATTTTTGGTCGTCTTGCCAGCAGCATTATACATGTAGAAAACCTTGTGACCTGCCTGATGCCTTGTAAGTATGCCCATCATCTTCAGCTTGTTCAGCCTTGCTGATGCGGCATTCCTTCCTTTGTAACCCATCATCTTCTTGATGTCGTCAGCACATGCCATGCTTTTTATCTGTATGTACTGCACTATCTTGGTGTCTAGGCCCGACAGCACCACGGTTGGGCGCTCGGCCGGTTCCTGTTCCTGGGGCTGGGCTTCGAATTCCTCCTCTTCGACTGCATTCACTTCGGCCTCTAGCTTTGAAAGGGTAGTCGACATCCTCTCGATCATCTGCCTTGTGCTCTTGTTCTCGCTTATCACGAACTTGAGAAGCGTTAACAAACCGCTGCTGGTCTCTTCAACCTTCTCCTTCTCCGATAATATTGATCTTAGCGACTCCTCCTTGTTCCCCAGCTTCGCTATCTGTTTCCTGATAGCTACGAGGTCGCCTTTTAAATCATTTTTTTGGCCCATGCCAATCAACATGATTCAATCATGGAAGTGTTACGAACTGGTCACGAAACAATCATGATTGAGTCACAGTTAGTATAGTGAAAGAATAAGTATTTAAATGTTGGTAATTTGCGGAAGTGCCGCATATCCGTAGTACAGCGCAAGTCGCCACTGGAGAAGTAAAGTTTACGACGGTGACACTCGGTTTTAAATAGATAGTTGAAGAAAATACTCCGTAATACCATGCAACAGATTTACATACCGGTTGAAAGGCTGAAGACGTTGAGAGGGGACAAGAAGCTGATTGGCTCGTTCGAGAAGGCGACAAGATGCAGGATAAGCCTCACTGCAGGCGACTGTATTGAAGCAACAAGCCGGAACGACAATGCGTATGATGAGTTCCTGGCTAAGAATGTCATCTCGGCTTATGGCAGGGGCTTTGAGCCCCATGTTGCCGAGCTCCTCCTTAGGGACGATTATTATTTCTCTTCGATAGACCTGGGACGTGAATTCGGAAACAGCAAAAGGCTTCAGCATGTCAAGGCAAGGATCATAGGGAAGGAGGGCAAGGCAAAGACATACATTGAGGGGGTAAGCGGCGTGAAGATAAGCGTATACGGGGACACAGTTAGCTTTATAGGGTCTGCAGAACAAATAGAGGAGGCTGAAGCCGCCGTTAACACACTGATAGACGGAAGCACACACAAGCTAGCTTATGCGAGGATGGAGGCGGCGCACAGAAAGCATAAAGAGAAGGCGCATGACATTGCGTTTTAGCGGTTAAAGCCATTGATTAGCGACTGGTGATCGTATGGAAGTACGGGTAGCAGAGGAGATATTCAAGGAATTCAAGGAACACTCGATAGCGGAATTCTTCAAGAAGAACAGGCAGATGTTAGGATACTCGGGCATGGTAAGGTCTCTCGTTACGGTGGTGCACGAATACGTGACAAACAGCCTTGACGCATGCGAAGAGGCAGGCATACTGCCCGATATAACCGTGGAGGTGAAGGAGACTTCCGATACCCATTACACCGTCAAGGTAACGGACAACGGACCTGGAGTGCCAAAGGCGTATATAGGCAAGGCGCTTGCTACCGTGCTCGCCGGGACTAAGTTCCATAGATATGTGCAACAGAGGGGACAGCAGGGCATAGGCGCAGCAGGATGTACGCTGTTCGCACAGATAACCACAGGGAAGGAGATATCAGTAAGGTCTTCTACTGGAAAAGGCAAGGCATACACCTGCAAGGTCGCCATAGACACAGTAAGGAACAAGCCGATAGTCACGGACCTCACCGAAATGAACGATGGACCTAGCGGCCTCTCAGTGGAGGGCGAGTTCGCCGATGTCAAGTATGAGAACAGCGACCATGGCGTGTACGAATACCTAAAGCGAACCGCGCTGTCTAATCCGCACTGCCAGATAAGGTTCATAGATCCAACCGGAAAGGAGAACCTTTTCATCAGGTCGGTCAACGTTATGCCGGCTAGACCTGAGGCTACGCTGCCGCACCCGCTCGGGCTTTCTGTGAATGACCTGCTGGATTTTGCGCGCCTGAGCCAGAGCAGGAAGGTATCCTCTTTCCTTGTCGACACGTTTGCGAGATTAACCTCGAACAAGGTGGCGGAGCTCAAGGAGATAGCGAAGGGCGTTGATTTCGACAAGGCTCCAGAGTCCCTCACATGGCCTGAAGCTGAGGAGCTGATAAAGGCGATACGCACAGTGAAGTGGATCGCGCCGGAAGCCACATCCATAGTGCCAATAGGCAAGGAGCAGATCTCGATAGCGTTGAAGAACATACTCAATCCCGACTTCATGAACGTCGTGCAGAGAAAACCAGGTGTTTTCAGGGGCGGGGTGCCGTTCGTGATTGAGGCTGCTGTGTGCTACGGTGGCAATTCCGGAGAGAAGACGGATGAGGGGCATTCCGGTACGATGTTGAGGTTCGCGAACCGCGTTCCGTTGCTCTTCGACGCCAGCAATTGCGCGCTCACAGACGCGATGAAGGGGGTACTGTGGAAGAGGTATAACATAGACCTCGATACGCAACCTGTCAGCATACTTGTAAGCATATGCTCAGTGCACGTGCCGTACGCAGGCGTCGGCAAGGAGGCAGTGTCAAAGGAGGATGAGATCATAGCGGAAGCGAAGCTTGCGATCATGGATGCGGCAAGAGGTGTCCAGCAGTATATAAGAGGCAAGCAGCACGCCAGCTTTGAGGCGAATAGGTACAAGACCACTATGAGATATGCGAAGCAGCTGGCTAAGGACGTAGCCGACCTCACAGGATATGATGAGAAAAAGGTCGAGGAGGATATCAAAGCGCTTACGCTAAAACACTATCCGCACCTCAAGGAGAATGCATCTGAAGACCAAGGACAAGATGATAGCGGCCAACGGAATGACCAAGCATCGGAGCCCGACGAGGAGAAGGAGAATCAATAACGGCCGCCAGGAATCCACTGCTCATGGTGATGCTCATGTGGTGAGTATTCCTTCCGGATTATCCGCATCGATCAGCTGCACGTATCCTACGGCGAGATACATCTTCAGCTCCTCCGCCTCTCTCGCTGCCGACGAATTGAGCTTTTCCTTGAACTCCTCAAGTCGTTCCGCATTGAGGAATGCCATGTATGTCTTAGTGCCTTTGTAGACCGGAATCTTGGTGAACCTGCCGCTTGAGGAGCTTATTATTATGTACGCCTTCTCGTTCCTTAGCGTGGTCACTATATCGGCCACCTCGCTCCGGTCCAGGTCGGTGAATATGTGGCCATGGGCTACTAGATAGACCCTTAGCTTCTTGAATGTGGCGAGGTACTCTATGTCATGCTTGCTCTGCTCCACCCATGCCTTCGGCGCATACATGTCGTCGACCTCTACCACCTTGCCGGATGATACGAGTGTGTCGAGTATGGTCTCGATGTTGTTGTATGTCAGCGACACTGGTATGTTATTGTAGCGCACGACGTTCGATATGCCGGTCTTGAACTCCGTCTTCGTAAGCGGCATGTATCTCCAGTGGTAGTACATGTTCAGCCTATCGAAGACCGACATCGCCTCATTCTCCTTTATCTTCATGCTGACCTTTGCCGGCGGCGGCATGGACGGCACGTCTATGTAGAATTCGTCCCTCACCGGGGCCTTGACCACGGTGACCTCTAGAAGCACTATGACGAACACGACTATGAACTCTATGTACTGCTTGTTTATGGTTATCTTGACAGGTGTGTAATACACGCTGGTCGTGGCGACGTAGTTCAAGATATCTGCTGTGAACTGCTGGTTCCCGTTAGGGTTGCCCTGTCCCTGCTTAAGCGTGTAGACAAGCGTGCCGTTCGTTATGTTGACAGTCTGGCCGTACTGCCCCCCATCGGTCATATATGCCTGTACTCCGGTTATGGTGCTGGACGCTGAGGTTACCGAGAATATGAATGAGTAGCTCCCGTTCACAACTGGCGTTGTCGTGATGTATTTAAGGGATATCGCAGGCACGGTGAAGTACGATGCCGCGTAATATTGGCCAAGGGAGCCCCTAAGCTGTGCAACGTATGATCCAGGTCCCAGATTGAGTGTCAATGGGACCACGAACGAGTAGTTGGCAGGGATGTCCTTCGAGAAGAACGGTGGTATGCTCTCTATCAGCGTCATGTTCTGGTCGTAGATGTTTAGGTAGGGCGATACGCCAGATTCGTTTGACGTGCTGGCTATGCGCATCGTCGCATTGAACGACCTGGTCGGGGTTACGATCGACGGCATGGAAATCGTGCCATTTATGGGAAAGGATGGATTTTGGACATTAAGCACCTGGTATGCCCCATTGAAGACCCCGCTCGTTCCGTTCGTTATTATCGTGGTTATGCGCTCATAGCTCGAATTCAGGAATGCGTACGAGTAGCTAGCGGCAGGGACCGGTGGCAGTGAAAGTCCGAGCTTTATATCCTTGCCGCCCCCGTGCGGCGGGGTTACCAGATAGGTTTCGCGCGTATAGCTTGGCACCCAGAAGTTCTCCGACATCGCGGTAGCGATATCGAACGCGGCCTGGTCAGGCGTGCTCCATGACTTGTTCAGGTAATTGGAAAACGCGACTACCGCGCCTGAACCGACATCCTCGTATGTTATCCCTCCGTACTGGGAACCGGAGGAGAGGAAGAACGTAGGCGTGGAGAAGTTGCCGAATACCCCATGCACATTTTGTGAATATGTCTGGAGGTAGGTCAGCTCGTTGGTGTCTGGGTTCGGTTGGATCACGGACTGCGGGGCTATGACCTGAGAGAAGTTCCTGCCCACATAGAATACGGTTATGCCCTTATCCATCAGATAGGTAATCATCGGTATCCCTGACGTGTAAGCTTTAGCCATGTAGTCAGGAAGCCTCCCGTTGACCACGATCAGGACGGAGTTGTTCTGCATGTTTGGCAGTTGCTGCGCGGTTATCAGTTGTACACCCGATGATGGGCTTATGGCGCTGTAGTTTGCCAGATCCTTGTCGAGCGCCACTACCATCCCGTTCACGTCAAATCCCTTGCACCCTACGCACTGGTTGCTCCAGTTAAGTATGTAGACGCTGCCGGTTGGCGGAGGCCTCTGGTATAGGCTTACCGATACCGACATGCTCGAGACGTTGGATGCGCTATAGTGCAGCAGCAGATATGGAATGACCAGCGCCCCCTGATCGTATGAAAGCAGTTGCTGCGATATCAAGCCTGTGCTCGACACCGGTTTATGCGTGAAGAACTGTATGGGCTGCGGAGGAGGAGGCGCGGCCTTGAGCGCAGCCGAGATGCTGAGCCCGAGATAGATGAATGCGATGGCAAGCACTATGAAGATTGCCGCTATTATCATGATCAGGCGCTTCGGCGGCTTCTTTATGCTTATAGGTACTCCGCCTCCTGCTAGAGCGGTGTTGACCCCTTTCTTGCTTAGTGCCACCATTTAGTCCACTTTCCTGTCTTTTTACATGCTTCTTATCCGCTATATCTCCTCCTTCTTCCTTCCGGTGAATAGCTTGATAAACAGCTTCGTCAGCGGGTTTGGCCCCTTCTCAAGTTTCTTTACGACCCTGTAGACCTTGACGTTCCTTATCCGCCTGTTAACCCGTATGTTGTATTGCATCGCCTATCCCTTGAGCTCTATATAGCCAAGGGAGACCATCTTGTTGAGTATCTGTTCCACCCTTGGGGGAGTCAGCTTATAGTTCCCGGCGAATTCGTTGATGTCTATAGCGCCGTCGTGCGAGTCGATCCATTCCTCCACCATAGCCATGAGCGATTCATCCGAGAACGTCTCAAGCTGCTTCAGCGCCTCTCCCTGCTCTGCGTTCTTCTGCGATAATATGGATGCCTGCGCCGCCAGGTTCTTGTTCGCGTTGGTCAGCTCGATATTCAGCCTTTTTATCTCCCTGTATTTGTTGAACAGCGAGTCATAGTTGTTGAACAATGAGCTGTACTGCTGGCTTATCGAATTGAGAACATCGTCTATGGCGGAGTCCATGTTCTGGAAGAGCTCCGTGTTCTCCGCCTGGTAGAGATCGGTTATGAGAGAAAGGACCGCTATCAGGTTCTTCAGCACGAAGAGCTTCCTTATCTTCTCGCTGGTATCCATGCCGACTGAGTAATCAACGGTGATATTGCCATTTGTTATCGTTATTATGAAGAATAGGAACGGCTGCTTCTGTATGTTCCTGCTCTCCACCCTTGCGAGCACAAGCGAGTCGGGATTCGCCTTGAGGGAGAACATCTGCAGAGCGGATAGCCGCTTGGCTATCATGTCAAAGCTTCCGGTCAATGTCCCCTTGAGCTTTATCTCCTTTATCGCGGGTTCTATGCCCACGCCAGCAACAGCTTCAGCCAATCAATCGCCTATCATTTTTATGGTATACTCCCCTACTCCGACGGTCTTTCTATGCCGTTTATAGATTCCATAGCAGTAATAAATATCTTTTGCACCGTTGTCAGGGGGAGCGCCAACGCATTCCGGTCACGCCTTTTTGCGCCTCGTTGAAGGCATGGACACTGATGGCATGTAAGTCAGCAGTGAAAGCAGGTACAGAAGACCTACTATGACTATCCCGAATATTACGGCTACGGCCTTGTTCGCCCCGGTAAGTATGATGAATATCGCGAAGACCACGCCGAGTATCAGATATATCATCTGGCGCCTCTCGTACTTCCTCTTGGCGGTGTCATACTTCACGTAACAGCCCTTGCATACGATGAGATGGTAGCCTTTCTCGTTCCTGGTGACATGCCGCTTGAACAGCCTGATGGCGTGGAGTACCGCATCCTCGTTGACCTCAAGGCCATTCCTCTTCTCGCCGCATATTATGCATCTAGACTCCCTCATTTTATCATCTTTAACGTCCTATGGTACAAGCGTTGCCTCGAAGAGCCTGCCGGTCTCGGCGACTATCTTCTGCTCGTCGGAGGCCTCAAGCACCTTCCTTATCGCTATATCGTCAAGCCCCAGCCTCCTCAGTACGTTGCCTATCTTGTCCTTGTCGAGGCTTGCCTTCTCAAGGAGGCTTGAGAACACTATGGCGTTTATGTGCCTGTGCGCCTTTTCCATGCTGCTGAAAAGCTGTTCTATGTTCTTCTCGCTGACATTGAATGCCACGAGTATGCGCCTCAGCTCCTGCCTGGATATCGTGAATGTTTCCATGCCATCAGCTCCCAGATCTTGCCATTATCCTAGTTATTATCGTATCGTCAAGGCTCAGCGACTTCAGGAACGTTATTATCGGCATATTCTGCGCGCCACTGGTCTTGAGTTCCTGTATGAAGTCTATTATTTTTATCATCCTGCCGTTTGCGTCCACATTCTTGAACAGCGCTATAATGTTGTCGGAACTTATGTTCAATTCTATCAGCTTGGTGTTGAGCTCATCCTGCTCGAACTGGTAGTCCCTCTGTATTATTCCGGCAGCAAGCTCGCTCTGCGTGAGTATGTCCGATATGTCCACGGTATAGACGTGCAACGGCTCTTCGCCGTGTATCCTCTCCAGGAGGAATGTCTCGGGGAACCTTATCGCCGTCTGGAAAGCCATCTCCACCGCAGCCTGGCCTACCCCGAAGCGCCCTATCTCCCCTCTCATGAAATCCGAGAAGTTAAGCGATCCCTGGAGGTAGTTCATGAACTTCTCGAACTTTATCCTTAGGATGAATGACGTGCCCACGTTAGAGAATATCGCCTCATGTATGTCGGTAGGGTTCTGCGATGCGACTATCAGGCCGAACTGGTATTTCCTCCCTTCCCTCACTATCATGATCGCGTCGCTCTTCTCGTCGCTGGCTACCTTCCATGCCTCGTCTAGCACCACTAATGCCTTCAGCCCCTTGGTCTCCGCAAAGCCCTCGCTGCGCATCTTCTCCTTTAGCGTCTGGAGTATGAAAAGCGCGGCTAGCGCCCTGAATTTCTCATCAGGAAGCCCGGACAGGTCTATATCGACCAGGCCTGAAGCGGAGAGCTTGTCCAGGTCTATCGTGCTCTTCCGTGCGAAGAAGTCCTCCCCTTCCCTGGCGAACTGCCTTAACCTGTAGATGGCGTTCTCCAGTTCCGCAGGGTATTCGTATGTCCCCTCCTGGAGCTTCTCCTCCAGAAGCGATATGACGTCCTTTAGCGTAGGCACCTCCTTGCCTGGAGGTGCTTTCTCGGAAGGCACGAAGCCGAAGTTCACGTACGACTGCTCTATCGCCTCTTCGGTAAGCCTCTTCTGCTCTGGGTACTGCGACACGTCGGTCAGTATGTCGAATGAGTTAATTATCTGCTTCGTCCTGTCCAATGGCTTCATCCCGGCCAGGTCCATGATGTTCAGGAAGTCTCCCTTCGCGAACGACACCACCACCCCGCCTGATTGCTTTACCCACGCCTTGTATTCCCCTGCCCAGTCTATGATTATCGCATTGGTGTTCCATACGTAGCTGGCCCTTATAAGCAACGTCTTGACGAAGTAGCTCTTCCCTGACCCGGTTATTCCGACCACCGCTATGTGCGGGTTCGTCAGGTTCGAATATGTCCATGTGAACGGGATCTTGAATATCTTGGTCGTGCCTATGAACAGGGATTGGAATGGGTCGTTGAGAAGGACCTCAGCCGGCGGCTCCGGCGGCCTTGACAGGAAGGTGCGCTTCGCTATCTCATTGCTCATTATATGTTGTAGTCGTAGCAGCGTCATTCTATCAATCCATCGTTAGACCATTCTTGTTCTTTTTATCTTTGCACCTATTTAGCCTTCCCTGTCGAAATTGGTCGACACCTCGTCGTACGTTGTCGGAAGCGCAAAGCCGAACTTGAACAGGGTGTACAGCTCCCTTCCCACTATCCTCTGCACTTGGACATCGAGCGCGCTCATGGCGATCTGGAGTTGTTTTATCTGTGCGGCAAGGGCGTCCATCGCGGCCTTCTCGCTCACCCCTACGGCCACGGTTTCCAGATACATTAGCGTGGCGACAGGCTTCTCTTCCTGGGATATCCTGTCCATCTGCGCCTGTATGACGCTTATCTTCCTCTGTATATCGGTTATGACCATCTCGTTCGATCCTGCATTTTTCATCGCCTGAGACAGCTGGAATTCCTGATATGACCTCTTTCCCTCCAGCTCGTCCCTCACGGTCTGGACGTCCCTTCCTACGCTGAGCACATGGAACCTGAACGGGAATGGTATGCTCATCACAGCCCTCTCCCATGACTCGGGGGACTGCATCTGGCGTTCCTCCTCGTTCTCCTGTATCCTCTCGGCTTTGAAGACGTACGAGAAGATGTTCGCGGTGGCGTAGCCGATGGCGTAGTATATGCCGCCTACATTCTTTATGACGACATCCTGCCCCTTCGTTATCCTGTAGTTCCTTGCCGGCTGGAAGGTTATCCCAAACATCCCGGTCACAAGCGGAAACAGCACATAGTCAGCGAACGTCATTATCAACAGGAATACCACTGCGATTATCACCAGGAAGAGCACAACATAGCCCATGACTCCCGATGCGATCTGGGACAGGTTAGCTAGCGCTATTATCAACGTAAGAGAACAGAACGTTAGGTACATTATAGCTTCTTGGTCCATCAAGCCACCTGTTCCCTCATGGTCTTCGACATCTGCTCGCTGATCGTGGAGTACGGCAATAGGTGCTCCGGTTCCACGAACTTCAGTATGTCATCGCCAGTGATTATGTTCGGCGTGACCCCGAATACCGAGGCTATGCCTGACATTATCTCCCTCGCGTGCTGGTGCGCGATCGCCGTTGCCTCATACTCCTTGTCCCCTTTTGCGGACACGGCCGCATATGAGACGAGCTCGAGTGAGTTGGTGCCGGTGACGCTGTCCAACATCCTCCTCCACATGGCGAGCCTGCCCCTGATGCGCTCCACCTTGTTCTGCGGAGCGCCGGAGTTTGTCAGCTGCATCTCTTCGTCCTCGTCCTTGCTTATGTTCTCTCTGAGTATCCTTATGTATGAGTCCTTGTTCATCATGTGGAGCTGGGCGGTGTACCTGGTGGGATTGTCGCTGATTGAAAGGAGCCTGCTCATCTGCCGCGTGAAATCCAGCTTCTCGTCATCGTTCATTTCAGTAGCCGAACGGTAGAGCGGTATCTTTATGTAAACGGTAGCTGTGAATGAGTCGCCTTCCTTCCTGAGCACCGAATCCCCAGATGTAGATAGCCAGTAAGCATCCTGATCGCTGATTATTATGTTGCGCTTGCGCTGCTTCAGCGCCGGGGAGAACAGGTACGAGTAGAACCTTGACGACATGCCTATCATATCGAACACTATTGCGACCGCGAAAAGCAGCAGCTTCATCGTCTGCGGAAGTATCTTCGTCGGTATGGATATGTCTGCTATCACTAGACCGAACGAGATTCCGACAAACCCCAGAAGCATGAAAACCTTCTTATCCATCCTGACACCAGTACGCATTATGGCTTACATCTATAGTTCTTAAGGAATAAAAAGCCTTGGCTGTGTATCCCAAGTCCGGGATGGCATCAACCCTCATATCAGCCCTGCGCGCAGCCTTCCGGTTGATGCGCTGGCGCCTATGAAGTTTGCCACCTGCGTGACGAACGCGTATGTTATCGCTATTATGAGTATCGGGTAGTACAGGGTTATCAGCCATATGTCCTGCAGCTCGTTTATCACATTGTAGTACGAAAAAGCATAGATGTACTGGAAGTTGGGCGGCGGTATTGAGGTGTAGGTCGCGAATGCGAATGAGAACAGTGTAGGCATGACCAGGAAGAAGGCTATGCCTAGCGCCATGAGCATGCCACCGAATGCCCTTGTGAAGAACATCGACCTGAATATCACGCCGGCAGCCACGAAGGCAGGCCCTATGAGCGTGAAGAGCACCATCAGGTTGTACTCCGTCCACAGCAGGTACATGGCATCTACGACCAGCTGGGCGAGCGGAAGCGCCGGCGCTATCGAGGTAAGATAGACCACGGCGCTCAGTAATGAGGGAGGATACTGGACGTTTACCTTGGTGACGGTTATGCTAAGTTTGGTAGTCGTCAGGTACACGCCAGTCTCGTATGTCCCCACGATAGTGGAATATATCTGCTGCAGCGGCACCCCGGCGGCAGGCGGGTTCGGGCTTCCCGAGATGAGCCCGGTTATCCCGTTCAACGAATCGCATATGACGTTGGTGGAAGGGGTGGCGCCGATGACAGGCAGAAGATGGTAAGGTACCCCGCCGACCACAGTAGTTGCAAGCGCCACGAAAAGGCCGACAAGGATGGCGCTCGCCGCAGCTTCGTACAGCTCGCCTATGCCGAAGTTCCTTACCCTGTCGCTCTTCGCGGCTGAGCCTAGCACGAATATGAGAGCCGCTATCGTGAACGCTATCAGCACAGCGATAAGGGCAATGGGCTCTTCATTGTTCCAGATGGTCGCTATGTTGCCGTTCGTGTATGTATTCGAGTATGGCGAGCATACCGACACCGGGAGGGTGGCATATACGTTTATGGTATCGTAACCGGACTTAGGACCGCTTATGGTGCCGCTGTCGCCTTGAGGATCGGAGAAAGAGCCTGTAAGGTCCCATGTGCCGTAGACGGAATCTCCGGGCTTCGCCTCTATTATGTTAGTGACCATGTTGATAGAGTTGGATCCGGTGCTTATCGAAACCACATTCGCGGTTACAGCTGTGAACTCCAATATCAACACGTTTGCATCATATCCGCCGGTAGGGTCGATCAGGTTCACAGTAGGGCCGCTCTGCGTCGGCACGTTGCCATCCGGCATGCCCAGGGTCCAATAGCCTGTCAGGTCAGAGTAGGGCGTGGGCGCATCCGATGGACAGGTTATGGGCCATATGAAAAACGATGTGGAGCCGAAGCAGGCGACCGATGGTATGATTTGGGTATATAGGTATGCAGTCGACCCGACCGGTATTTCCAACGCCGGCAGAACTGACGGGTTGGCCGTCATGCTTACATCTTCGAAGCAGTTGGTGTATGTCGATCCGGGCGGGCATGATATGCCCTGTGTCCTACTGAATGTCGCTGATGAGTGAAGCTGCTGCTGTGAAGGGTATGCCAATGCATTCGGCACCAGGGCGTTCGACTGCGTATTCAGGCCGGTTGATGTGGCGAACGGCATGTTGGCGCCCAGCGACACGGCTATCAGTACGGCCAGAAGCGACATCGCAGCGTATCTCTTGTCCATTCCGGCCATATCATACCAACCCTGTCATAATTGTCACGAAGTCCAACCTCTCCCCTATCGATTTAGAGAAGTCGACTATAAAAGCATCAAGCACAACGAAGTTCATGAAAGGGATGAACGTCATACCCGCTATGGCGAGCGCGAGATAGAGTATCCCGCCATACATAGAGGTCCATCCGCTTCCGGATATTATCCCGAATATCGCAGTCAGGAGCGATCCGGAGAACATGGTATCCAATGTGCTTGCGCTGCAGCCCGAGCTTCCGCAGTATGCATTGAACGACGTCACTATGGTCCCGTACGTGACCATGGCAAGCAGGGGATATACCAGGCCGAGGCCTAGGCCCATCGCTATCATGGCGCCGCCGAATGTCCTGGATATCCCGAAAGCCCTCGCGACGAGACCCAGGGTTACGAAGAATGCGAACCACAACAGCGAGCCCGCCAGTATGGCAGTCTGGACCTGGTTCATGATGAACAGCACGACAAGCGCTGATATCATGAATGCCGTGTCGGTGTCCATCGAGACCGGGAGTACGCTGTCGAGCCCGAACGATATCTCGCAGTGGGTGTTAGGAACGCTTGCCATTTCGCACGGGTCAATCCCTATGTTGAACCCTATGCTCATCAGGCTGGCCAGCGACACCGTCGTGTATATGGCGCTGAAAAACTCCAGCGAGTAGACGTTGAATGCCTGGATGTCGCATGTAGCCAGATCGAACACGTTGGTAGCTGTGCCCCATCCCTCCCAGTTAGAACCGGTGCAGTCTTTAGGAATGAACTGGCTCTGGGGGAGATTGCTTGGATTGAAGCTCAGTATGATCGCCACTATGGCGATGAAAGCTGCTATTATCAGTAATGTGATGAGCGATTCGTATATCTGCGAGCGTGCCCATGCGCGCATGTTAGGGCTGTTGGAGAAGTTGCTCAACATATAGACAAACGCCGCTACGACAAGGACGAGGAGGACCGCAAGGATGGCGAGCACCAGCCATGGCGTTATGTCGACAGGCAGGTTCGAGGTGGCGCTTAGCACTGGCATCCTTAACCCCATTCCCAGGATAGGCGACATCTGGAGCACCGGTGTCCGGGTGGCAGGCGACAGGAACGTGACGGCGTTGAACGTATAGGCGTTAGCCATCGTTATCGCAGATATATGAGGCGCAAGCAGGTTCGTTTGCGTTGCGGAGCCATGCTGTGAAGAGGCAAAGGAGTATCCGGATAATGCGGCCAGCGTAACAAGGGCGACAAGCGCGGTAAGCATGACCGGGGCCGCCTGGGCTGCGCTGCCGGATGTGCGGACGTGTCCGATGTCGTATGGTCTTCGCATCACTCTCAATCCATCAATTATATTATCTCCTATATTATCTTCTTTAACGTATTGGATGACTTCAGGCTCGGGGCGCCGAGCAGGTCGCCGACCGCTTCCATGAAGTCGAACGATATTATGAACGATATCACTAGCGCGAACAGCACCTCTAGTCCGGTTCCGATCACGGTCTGCATCGCGCTGAATATGATCTCCATGTTATAGCCTCCGGTTATCGCATTGAGGAACCCGCCTATCGGGTTATCGAAACTAGTCGTCGAGGGGAATGTGCCTGTGCCTATGCCTCCCAGGTTGAGACCGCCTGTCGGGCACGATGTGCCGCAGTTCGGCGTGCTTATCGAGGACAGCATCATCAGGAAGAGTGCGGGGAACAGGATATAGAATGCTACGAACAGGCCCAGGAACGCCCCTCCTGCAGCCCTCGACCATGGGATTGTCCTGAGTATTATGCCGATGTAGAGGAATACAGGGAATATCTGGTATATCGCGACGAAGACCACAGCTGCGCCGAGTGTCACGCCCATGAGACCGAATGCCACAGTAGTGACCTGCCCTATGACGAATATCAGCAGGCCCAATCCCGCAAGCGGCTCCATGCCGTATCCGAATGCGCTTATCCTTATGTCATACGAGAAGGACTGCGCCAGGCTGAACATCTGCTGTTCCGCATATAGTCCCACGATGTATCCGACCATCCCGAGGGCTGTGTTCGTCAGCTTCGTGCAGCCGGTCTGGAAGCTGCTGGTGGATCCGCTTGACGTGGTCAGTGAATTTATGGATTGCATGGTGCCGAGGAAGATCGCGACCAGTATGAACGTGATGGCGACTTCGCCAAGCTCGGTCCTGCCGAAGCTGGCCAGCTTGCCTATGCCGAAGGCGTATCCTACCATATAAACGAACGCAGCCACTATCACCATTAGCACAAGGATTATGAATGCAAGGTTGCCTATGGCGCCGGATTTGAAGAACCCGAAGGCCGTGGAAGAGGGGGTTACGCTATACGCCTGGTTTGAGCCAGTTATCGCGCCGTTGCATATCCCGGACCCGGCATCCGCGCCGGCAACGCCTAAGGGGAGCGCGGAGAGCATCGCCAACAGGAGGATCAGCCTTGCGGCTCTGCCTGCGACACCGTTTCCGATCGATTTTTCGAGAGCCACAGCCATCCCTACACTAATCTGCTAAGTCCTGCGAGTCCTGTGTCCCCTCCGAGGAGACCGGACATCCCTATGATGAACGATATGGTGAGAAGGATGTTTAATATCGGGAGGAAGTAGGCTGTCACGCCTATCGTGCCATACGCCTGCGTGAGGTCGAAGAGCGTCTGCTGGCCGTTCTGGAGGTTGCACGACGGATACACCTGCAACTCCGGTATCACGAGGCTGCCTGGCAGGCTGCTGCCGGAACAGCCAGGTATGCTGCTGAAGAAGTGGCACACTATGCCCCATATGATCTGCCCGAGATCCGATATTATGGTTATCAGCGGGAAGTGCGCTTCTATGATGTCCGCGAGTTCAGTCCCGGCAAGTCCGAACCACGGATAGCAGTTGTTCTCTGCGCCTATCAGGTATGCATTAGGCATGCTGAAGAAGCTGAGCGGGTAGCTGTAGTTCCCGTTGGCGAAAGACTGGCACGTGGTGTAGGAGGACGCGCTGTTGGCGCTCAGGAACTCTATGGCGAACGCCGTGGGGAATATCAGAACAGCGCCTATCGCTACGGCTATGAGGAGGCCGCCAAGGCGCCTGGTGAACGGGGTTGCCCTGAGTATGAGCCCTATGAACAGGATTGCCGGCCACCCGTATATGAACAGGTCGATGAATATCGATTGTATCAGGAACGCCGCGATCGATAGCGATAGGAGCGCGGTAAGCGAACCCAGACCCCTGTATATTATCTCGAGAGGCGCATACGTAGCCCATTCTGCTCTGATGTTGAACAGCCTTTGGCCGCTAGCTGCTCCGGCCACTGGCAGGCATGCTGTAGTATCAGGAGTCTGTATACAGAGCGCCAGAGTTATGTAGAAATTCGTGAGGAACCCCAGGTATGAGTCTATCAGGTAGACTTGGTTGAAGTTGTACATCGCCTGGCTGGTCAAATTGGCGATGATGATGCCAGTAGCAGCAAGCGGGTAGTCTATCTTCTGCGTGGCAGTAGCACCTGACGACGATACGCCTTGCAATATGCCGCCTGAACCGCATATGTTGTCCCCAAGGCTGCCACCGAGGTTGAGCAGGCCGCTGGTCAAGGTAAGTGATGAGGTGGGATCGGGCTGTGGCGTCGCGAGGAAGCCGCAGTACATATTTAGCTGCGGCGGATCTAGGCCGGTGCCGGGTTGGCCGACTATGTTCATGTACATGTTGGCGAACAGCAGCAGCACCCCGACTATTATGGCGGCTAGGACTATGGTGC
>JAJYEJ010000055.1 GCA_021785805.1 Microcaldota archaeon
ATATGACGAGTTTAACGTTGTCTGTATCAAAAGAGATTAAGAGGATGATGGACCAACATCCCGAAATAAACTGGTCAGAGGTGGCAAGGCAATCGATATTGCAAAAACTGATGCTTCTTGCAAAGATGGACAGGCTGCTAAAACACAGCAAACTAACGGAGAAGGATACGATAGTGATAGGAAGTAGGATAAACAAGTCTATGGCTAAGAAACTAAGCTTTGAGTGACTACATGAGACTAGTCCTAGACGCTAACATCCTAATCGCAGCACTCATTAAAGACGGCACCACAGGAGATTGCTGTTGATGCACCACGATAAATTGGAGCTGTATACTCCGGCTCTGATCGTTGAAGAGATTTTTGAGAATCTCGATTATATATCAAAGACGGCTAGACTTCCAAAGGAGAAAGTAATAGAATTGATGATAGAGCTATTGGGTACTGCCGGAATAGAGCTAATCGAAGATGAGTTCATCATAGCCCACAAGGCAGAGGCGCTAGAGATAACGCCGGATAAAAAGGATGGCCCATACTTTGCTGCTGCGCTTTACAAGAGGTGCAGAATCTGGTCCAATGATAAACCGCTAAAAGGACAGAGTAAGATTGAGGTCATTACAATAAAGGAGCTGTTAAAGTCTTTGTGAGTACTTCTGCATCGTTTTCTCATTGTTTCATACTTTTTGAGAAGAACATAACTGTGGCATTTATTGCACGAACCCTGTCTTTTTTGTTATGGAATCCGTGGTCCCCTCCATGCACTGTAACGAGCTTGATCCCAAATTTCTTTGAATATCTCACGGAATTCTTGTATGGAACTTGCTGGTCGTTGTCTCCATGTACTATAAGCATTGGAATTTCCACTTTTTCTAGTTCTTTCCACGGCTTAAGCTTCGTGGTTTCAGCAACAATCCTATTTCCCATCTTAAAGCCCTTTCTCATAAAGTATCCTTTTCTAAGAAGCTCCTTCCTTCTTTGCCCGCCTGGGCGCCATTCCTTTAGCCATTGTGATAAATCAAGCATGGGGTACCAGAAAGTTACCGCCTGCGTATTACACAAATGTTTTGAAAGGAAAAAAGGCACAGAGGCGCCGGCAAAGCTTGACGCTAGGATTCCGAAGTTACGGTAGCCTTGCTGCTTAAGAAAAACATGTGCTGCGTTTATACACTCTAAATCTTTAATGACCGATACGTCTTGCTGTTTCCCGCTACTCTCACCTCTTCCGCTGAAATCAAACCTAAAAACCGCGAAGCTCTCCTTTACTAACCTCCTGGCAAGAGCTATGAATCTCCCTCCCTCATCCTTATCCGCTCTTAGACCATGGCACAGAATAATGCACGAGTTTGTGTTCTTCCTTGGCTTGTGTAATATTCCGACCAGCTTTACGCCATCTTTATTTTTGAAGTGTACTTTATTCATAAGATCAGAAGTTTTCAGTTAACAATATTGTCTGTTCAAACTTGTTTAGCAAGGTTTAAAGTCGTAGCTACAGCCGAAGAACTTTAGCCCACATCGGTTGAGGTGGACTTCCAGGTGGACTTGCCTAGGCTAACAAGAATTAGTGTGCTGCTATCACATCATGCTTCAGCTTGCTCACGGTGAGCTCTCCGCCCCTCAGCTTCTTCGCCAGCCTTTCCGAAGCCAATCTCTCGGTAAGCTTCCTCCATGTCTTGAGATTTCTGCTTACTATCGCATCGAACTCCTTGTGGATCATATCAAACCATCTTTTACGAACTTCTTTGCTTGTGGCCGTTTGATCACGTCTATCGCAATCCCGTACACAAGCTCTTCTACATTATATTCATAGCCGGTCTTATATTTAAACTTTCTCTTGTTCAACTCAAGAAAATAGAGCATCACATGGAATGCGGTTCTTTTGTTGCCGTCCAGAAATGCATGGGCGTGTATCAAATCATAAAGATAAACTACAGCCGCATCTTCGATTGTTTTTGAGTGCTTTGCTTTCTCAAGTACTGCCTTTAAGTTGCTTTCATGAACTAGCACTCCGTTCTCTCCCAGCCTCTTGTTAATCTTGATTATCTCCTCTTCACTAGGATGGATCATTTCAGACATGATGAAATAGGGCAGAAAGCGTATTTATTGTTATCTGGTTCTAGTCCACATCGGTTGAGGTGGACTTCCAGGTGGACTTGCTCCAGAAGGTATTTATACATTGTCATTCCTATATAACAATATAGTTATATTGCAGTGATAATACGAAGGAAATGCAACTTTATCAAATAAGGGACCGCGCGATAGCGTCGAATAGGGCGGTATACTCGGTGCAACAGCTATCAAATCTCATAGGCAAGTCGAGAGCCGTATCTACGGTATACTTATCCAGGCTGGTCAAAAAGAAGCTTGCAATAAGGGTCATGAAAGGGACAGTTTCGTTTGTAGACGATTCTTTTGTGATTGCGACGCAGCTTGTGGAACCTTCTTATCTATCCCTCGATTCTGCTCTACTCTTTCATGAGGTCATACAACAGGTTCCAAGATTTATAGAATGTGTGACCAGCAAGAACTCGCTGAAACATAGCGGCATTGGTGCGGTGTACCACAAAATACCAAAAGCTCTATTCTTTGGTTATAAGCGGCATAGCAAGGCCAACAGTTACATATTCGTCGCTGAGCCGGAAAAGGCGGTTATCGATGGCATATATCTGAACGTATATGGAAAGAAAGAAGTGAAGGAACTTATGCCGAAGCTGAACCGCTCCAGGCTTTTGGAACTTGCTGAAGAATTTGATGGAAGGGGCAGCAAAAAGATTAGGTCGATGATAAGATGATAAACAAGAATGAACTGCTCGAGACAGCAAAACTTATGGGACTAAAGCCGTGGCAGCAGGAAAAGCACTATCTGCAGTACCTTGCCCTCAACAGCATCGCAGAGGAGCCGTTGGTCTTCAAAGGCGGAACTTACTTATGGTTCGCCCAAGGTCTCGACAGATTCTCGGAAGATCTTGATTTTACTGCTTCGGAACACCTTTCACACGATATTGCAGAAAAGGTATCAAGGAATCTAGAGCTTTTTGGCGTAGAGAACAGTATAAAGCCAATAGCCAACAATGAAACCACTCTCTCTTTCAGGATCAGCGCAAAAGGTCCGCTCAACACAGCCAAGATAGACGAATGCATCGTTTATGTGGAAATCAGCAAAAGGGAGCAGATACTAAAGAAAACATTGCCAGTCAAGCTTGACTATCCATCGTATTCTCTTCCAATCAAGACGATCTCAGGCATGGCGCTTGAAGAGGTTGGCGCAGAAAAGGTTCGAGCCATATTAACCAGGCAAAAGGCCAGAGACGTATACGACCTGAACTATCTGATAACAAAAAAGAAGATAAAATTTGACGAGAATCTGATAAACTCAAAACTTCAATATTATAAGTTGAGGTTTTCTGGGAATATTTTCATTAAACATGTTGCAGAGAAGCAAGGGTATTATAACAGGGAGCTTAAGGGTTTGGTGTTCGGAGAACTGCCTAAATTCGAGGAAATAAAAAGGAACCTAATAGCTTGGGTAAGTAAGTAGTCCGCATCGGTTGAGGTGGACTTATCCTAGTGGACCCATATCAAACACTATTAAATGATATCGTTGGTACATCGAGCATCATGGTCGATGAACGCCCTCCACATGATTTTGTTCATTGGTAGTGAACAATAGTGTTCATTACTAATGAAAAGACTCAGAAGAGTTTAATTCTAAACGTTTTCAAAAACTTGTCTCTAAACTCTGGGGTATACTCCTTCAAGTACGTTACAAGTCTCTCCTTCTTTATCATGTGTTTTAGCTCCTTTAATACGTCTTCCCTCAAATGATGCCTGAAGTATACAAAATCAAGCAGAGTTTTTTCCGGATCCGAAACTGGGATCCAGAACTCATAATATTTGATTAGTTCATAACCAAAAAATAGTTTTTTGTTGATTCTCTGCACAACATAGTTGTTATCTTCAAACCTTCTTATGCCAGTACGCGCCTTTTTTGGGGTAACCACAATAGGATTTGTGCCCTGTTCCCATAGTTTTCTAATCGTTAGTGCGTTTTCCAGCCCATAATAAAACGGTTGGAATGCAAAGCCTACTACGGTAATTTCATTGTGCAATGTGTACGTACCTTTCGTTATCCTTTTCAGCTCTCCGCTGCGCATCAAGTAATTTACCAGCCTTTTGAGATAGGCATCGCTTATTTTCTTTGATTTTAGGGCGGTTCGCAAATCTGAAAGCTTTACGACAGGGAAGCCAGTATCACCGAAGTGCTCCCTAACATATTCTATGTATTTCATGAAAATCTCCTTCGTATGTGCTCCACCATGGTGTTGAATGACGGAACCGGGCCCGAATAGATTAACGCCATGAGATCCTTCTCGTTGACTGGTTTTTCGATTTTATCTGTGAACGTCAATACAGCCTTCTTGATTTTCACCGCATCTGAGACATAATCGCTCAGTATGTACATATCATAAATGTCGCGTATGAATTTCCTATCAGAGTACGCAGCAATTTTCTCCAAAATAAGGTCTTCAGGACGAAGAGTCAAAATTTCGGTATACGTCCCATCGACTTTTTCAAACCTTGTCGGTATCGCATTTATGTGCCCCTTTACGTAATTCATCTCGACCTTGAGGTAGGTGTCTCCAGAAGAAAATGCCATGAAGATCAAGTTTCCAGTATCTTTTATTTTTTCCACTTTCATCCCTTGGGCAGATGCGGCGGAGAGTACACCAGCCTTTAGCCTCTCAAGTTCGCCCTTTGATGAAATATATGCGTCTATATCGCTCGAGAATCTGCTGCCGGAAAAGCAGCGCCAGATTGCTGTCCCGCCATGTAGAATAAGCCTGCTATCTACCTGATAAAGCGTAGTGACCACCTCATCCTGGAATTTCGAGAGCTCTTGATACTCTCTTTTTTTCAAAAGCTTGATTAT
>JAJYEJ010000056.1 GCA_021785805.1 Microcaldota archaeon
AGGGTGTCCTTCCTGTTCTTGAAGGCTGACCTCTTCGGCATGTTGGACCAGCAGTCCTTGCAGATGAAGAGCTTCACGGTCTTGTGGAGCCTCTGCTGGCTCTTTATGCAGGAATCGCATATCTTCCTAGAACAGTAATTGCAGGTGTTCGTCTTATAGACGTCCTTCTTGCATCTTTCGCATATCATTGCCATTGTAAAAACCTTTTATACCCTCTCCTGATAAGAGACTATCAGAAGCCGCTGAGAGATATTATGCAAGTACATATAAAAACTTATGGATGTACCCTAAACCAGGCAGACAGCGACCTGATGAAATGGGTTCTCGAAAGCGATGGCATAGCCATGGCAAGCCAGGAGGAGTCCGACGTGGTCGTAGTCAATACATGCACCGTAAAGACACCCACCGCGCAGAAGATACTGCATGCGATAGAACGGCTCGAAAGCAGTGGCAAGAGGGTCGTTGTAACGGGCTGCATGGCCAGCGCCAACCAGGCTCTCATCGAGTCGCGTGCGCCTAAGGCAAGCATAGTCACGACGAGCAACATAAGCTCTATAACACGTGCGGTCCTTGAAGCCGCGAACGGAAGGAAGACCGTGATAAACGGCCATGACAGGAAGGACAAGCTCGTCATGTTCGACCACGATGGTGCGGTTATCGCAAAGGTCCCGGTAAGCGAAGGCTGCCTATCGTCATGCGGCTTCTGCGAGACCAAGTTCGCAAGGGGCCCGCTCAACAGCTTCTCGGAGGACCTCATCGTCAACGCCGTATCGATCAGCGCCAGAAGAGGCGCGAAGGAGATCCAGCTCACCTCCCAGGACATGGGCGCATATGGCATTGACAGGAAGACTGACATAGCCAGGCTTATGGGCCGACTGTCTGCGATCGATGGTGATTTCAAGATAAGGGTAGGCATGCTCAACCCGGAGCACCTCGGAAGGTATCTCGATGGACTGATAAACGCTATGCAGTCCGACAGGTTCTATAAGTTCATACACCTGCCTGTGCAATCCGGGAGCAATAGGGTGCTGCAGGCGATGAAGCGCATGTACACGATAGAGCAGTTTGACGAGTACGCGGCGAGGCTCAGGGATGGAGTCCCTGGCATAACCATCGAGACCGACATAATAGTAGGATATCCCACTGAGACTTGGCAGGACTTCGGGGAAACGCTAGATTTCGTGGAAAGGACCAAGCCCAACGTAGTCAACATGTGCAGGTTCTGGGCGCGTCCGCATGCGCCAGCGTCGAAGTTGCCCCGGCTCCCAGACTCCGTCATAACGGAAAGGAGCTCAGCGCTGGCCAGGGTCGTGAGGCGTACGCAGCAAAGGCTTAACGACACGTTCGTCGGAAAGGAGCTAAACGTCCTGGTGACAGAGGAAGAGGAGAGGTCGTTCAATGCAAGGACCGACAACTACAAAAAGGTAATAATAAAAAAGGGAGCATCCAATGCTTCTCTGGGTTTAAGGGTAAAGGCCAGGATCGATCTGGCATCCTGCAACGTCCTTTACGGGATTCCTGTACAAACCTTAACGGCTGTGGTCTGATGTATTCGGAAAAGCTGAAAACCAGGTTCGACGAGAATGAGATATCTATAGGGGACACCATAAAGGTCGAGTCCAAAGGGCAAGCGTACGAAGGGCAGCTCATGCCGAACACCCAGTCGAACGCTCCTGATTCTATAATCATGAAGCTGAAGAGCGGATACAATATCGGCATACTGTATGATGAGAAGGTCAGGATAACCAAACTCGGCAGCGCGAAGAGGCCGACGTCATTCCCATTCACCATCCCGAGGAGGGAGGAGAACCTCCCAAAGGTCACGCTCCTGTGGACCGGAGGGACCATAGGGAGCAAGGTGGGTTATGGTGTCGGAGGAACGTCTACGACCGTGAAGCCTGAAGAGCTTTTCTACTACATCCCCGAACTTCCGGGCATAGCCGACCTGAAGGTAAGGCACCTATTCTCGGTCTGGAGCCAGGATCTCACCTATATAGAATGGCAGAAGCTCGCCGAGGCTGTGGCTGAGGAACTGAACGACGGCGCCCATGGTGTGGTGATATCGCATGGCACCGACACTATGCACTATACTGCGTCGGCGCTTAGTTTCATGCTCAAGGATCTCAATGCGCCGGTGGTGCTCACCGGTGCGCAGAGGAGCAGCGACAGGGGGTCGAGCGACGCATTCCTCAATCTTGCAGCTGCCGTGAGCCTCGCGGCCAAGTCCGACATCGCAGAAGTAGGCATATGCATGCATGCCTCGAGCTCTGATGACAGAATGCAGTTCATAAGGGGGGTCAAGGCAAGGAAGATGCACACCTCAAGGAGGGACGCGTTCAGGCCGATAAACGACAGGCCGATCGCGTTTGTCAGCACGAAGGGAGAGATATCATACGCGAGCGAATACAAGAAGGTATCCTCCGACCATGAAACGACAAAGGCGAGGGTCAACTTCGAACCAGGGGTAGCCCTGATAAAGGCGTACCCTAATTCCGACCCGGCGGTGATCAGCTACTACCTGGAGAAGGGTTACAGGGGCCTGATAATCGAAGGCACGGGCCTTGGGCATGTCCCTATAGATGTCACACACGAGGGCAAATCATGGTTGATGCAGATAAAAGGTGCGATAAACACCGGCACGGTGGTAGGGATAACGTCGCAGACCATATACGGGAGGGTGCACACCAGCGTATACGAGCCCCTTAGGGTCCTAAGCGATGCCGGTGCGATCTTCTGCGAAGACATGCTTCCGGAGACCGCATACGTGAAACTCGGATGGCTGCTCGGCAACTACGCCGCCAAGGATGCAAAGGAGCTCCTGGGCAAGAACATGGCCGGTGAGATAAAGAAGCGCATAAATTACGACGAATTCCTGGTATGATGACATGGCGAAGCAGAATCCAAACCCGAAACCGGATAAGCCGGAAAAAGCCCAGACCCAAACGCAGACCCAAGGGCTGGACTACAAGGGACTAGGGTTCATGTGCGGTCTCGAGATACACCAGAGGCTAGCCACGGTCGAGAAGCTCTTCTGCTCATGCCCCGCTACCATAGCCGGCGACTCCGATGCGGCAGTCGGAGAGGTGGCGAGATATCAAAGGGCTGTCGCCGGGGAGCTCGGCAATATCGACAGGTCCGCGGAGTTCGAGGAGCTCAAGAGCAGAAGGTTCACTTACAGGATCAGGAGGCAGCACACATGCCTTGTGGAGATAGACGAGGAGCCGCCGCACAGCCTCAACGATGAGGCGCTGGGCATAGCGCTTGCGCTCGCAAAGTCCATGAAGATGAACGTCGTGGACGAGTTGCAGCCTATGCGGAAGGAGGTCGTAGACGGCAGCGACCCTAGCGCATTCCAAAGGACGATAATGGTCGCGGCTGACGGCATGCTGAAGGTCAATGGCATCGAGATAAACGTCCCGTCGATGTTCCTGGAGGAGGAGTCCTCCGGCATAGTGTCATCGGCAGAGGACAGCGTGCTTTATGACACAGACAGGCTAGGCATCCCGCTGATAGAGATAGATACGGATCCTACGATACCGAACCCGAAAGCGGCAAAGGACATAGCGTTCTACATAGGCACCCTGCTCAGGCTCACCGGAAAGGTGCAGAGGGGCATAGGCTCGATAAGGCAAGACGTAAACGTCTCCATAAGAGAGGGGACAAGGGTCGAGATAAAAGGCCTTCAGGAGATAGACAAGATGGATAAGTTCATAGAGAACGAGGTCAGGAGGCAGGCCGCGCTTATCGAGATAAAGAAGGAGCTGCTGAAGAGACACGCCGATGTCGGCAAGGCCATGGACGTGACGGACATATTCAGGGGCACGAAAGCGAAGGTGGTCAGGGCAGGGCTCGACAAGGGCGGCACCGTAATCGCCTTCATGCTTAAAGGCTTCAAAGGTCTGCTCGGCAAGGAGATAAACCCGAACAGGAGGCTGGGCACCGAGATAAGCGATTACGCCAGGGCAGCCGGGGTAGGCGGCATAATACACAGCGACGAGGACATGGACAAGTACGGTCTCTCGGGTGAGGAGCTCGGAGAGCTCAGGAAGAGGCTCGGCGTCCAGGCTGATGGGTCGTTCATCATGGTTTCTGGAAGGGCAAAGGATGTGTTGAAGGCGGCGGAGCTGGCCCGCCAGAGGGCGCTCCAGGCTATCGCAGGCGTGCCTCCTGAGACAAGAGGCACTGCCGACGCCGAACTTGCGACAACGAAGTTCCTCAGGCCATTGCCTGGAGGGTCAAGGATGTATCCGGAGACCGATGCAAGGCCAAAGGCGATAACGGCAGAGATGCTGAACCAGGCCGAGAAGGTGTACCCTGACGTTGAGAAGGAGCGAAGGCAGCTCATATCCGCCCTGGCGAGCGAGGACCTGGTCGATCAGATAATAACGTCGCCAAGGCTTCCGCTCTACAAGGCAATCGTATCTGCGACAAATGCGGATCCGGTCTACGTGGCAAACGTCCTGGTCCAGAAGTTCACCGAGCTCAAGCGCAACGGCATAGACGTAGATTCAATAGGGGAGAAGAGGGTCATAGAGCTGTTCGCCGTATACGGCAAGGGGCTGGTAGCGAAACAGGCCGTCGACGAGCTCCTAAAGTCGTTGCCCGTCACTAGCGAGAGCGTGAACAGCATGGTCGTGTCAAAGGAGCTGCACAAGATAACGGGCAGCAAGCTCAGGGAGATGGTGCAAAGGCTTGCAAAGGAGGCGCACGCCAAGGACATAAACGACCTAAGGAACAAGATAATGGCGAAGTACAGGCTTAACGTCGATGGGCAGGAGCTCAACGATATCCTGAAGGGCGTAAATCTCTGAAAGCACAAGCCCATACCAGGTTCGAATCCCGA
>JAJYEJ010000009.1 GCA_021785805.1 Microcaldota archaeon
TCGGATCTAAACTCCGAAAAAGGATATGTGCTTACCAAGTCCAGTGCGCCGGTTCTAGATGGAAAAAGGGCATCCATACCAATATCAGTATTCCTCTATCTGCTATCCTAAGCGGTGCAATCCGGCGGTTCGCTCGGCTCGCCCAGTAGCTATCGCCTCCCGGCTCGCTCGCAGCGATCGCCTCAGCACAGGCCCAGCTCCGCACTGATCGAAGCAAGTGGTCCTCTCTCGGGGAGGCATATCTTTCTATAAGCCGAAACGGGGAGTGTTGGCAGTATGACATCCGATGTCCCTTATGTAAAGCAGTTCAATGGAAGCCTATGTGTCGCTGCTTTCTTCGAAATGGTTTCGCTTCTTATGGTGTCGAGTAAGGCATCGAAAGGTCAAGATGAGACTACTGGTCCCGGGCTGGGCACAACTACATTCGCGATATAGGCACCGGACGAGGCTGAGATGATCGAAACGGTAGTGCCGCCACACGCATTAGACGCTATAATCCTGGATCCGTCTGTGGAAACGGTGAGCGGACTTTGTCCCCCTCCTAGGAAGCACTCAGTCAAGCCCCCTATATAATTTTGGGGCTGATTGTTCGATATCGACACAGGAAGGATGTACCCATTGCTTCCGCAGAAGTACCATACATATACATAATCACCATTTGGGTTCATGGCAATGGCTGAAGTGGAGCCGCAGTTTGCAACTAACTGCGTGCTTAATGTATTGACCACTTGGTTGTCGGATAAGTCTACCTTATACAAATGGTTGTTAAAGTCCACTACGTACAAGTATTTTCCATCTGGGGTTACCGCTATGCCTTGGGCCTGTAACGTCGAAGGAAGGTTTATGTAAGAAACGGCATGCGTAGCAGTAGATACTACAGCTATCTGATTTGCCCCGGACTGGCCGCTACAACTGCTCGTCAGACATGACACATAAAGAGTGCTCCCGTCAGGATTAAGCGCCATATAGGTCCCGCTGCTTGTCGGGAACACTATCATATTGCTTACATCTAAATTTCCATTTACGGGATTCGTACTCATGGTCAATAGGTCCTCATGGCCAGAACACGTATCGTAACCGCTCGCGTAGAGGGAGGAACCTCCAGGGGAAAGCGTGATGAACGACTCACTTGCGCAGGATCCTCCATTAACGTAATAATTTATCCCTGTTTTTGTAGACGTGTCAAAAAGCCCTAGATATCCATTGCTTCCTCCCCAAAGATTTCCAGATTCGAAGGCAAGGCCGCCTACACCGTCATAAGAGGGCATGGTGGCTGTGTAAAGGATATCTCCGCTGCTTTCCGCTATCGCATAGATAGTGTTAGTCCCGCTAATCACATATGCGGTTCCTACCCCATTAGTGAGAACAGAGACAGACGTAGTTATCGCGGCCATCTTAGCAATCAGGTCGCTCTGCCCTGCCTGGTCGTATTCCACCCACAGATAACCGGAGAACTGGGAGCCGATGGTGCTTGACGATACCGGGCACGTTACGTCTACGGTCTCCTGTTGCCCGGGCTGTAAATCGCTCGAACCTGAGGCTACAAATGAACTTGGTGCGCTAGAACTTGTCGTGCATGCGAATCCCACTACAGTGACATTCGGTCCCTGATATCCAAAAGTGAATGCTAGAACCCCACTGGAATCGAGAAGAGGGTTAGAGCACAGGTAACCGGGCCCTGCAACGCATGTCCCTCCCAGGAAGTTCGCCCCGTTGAATATGCCGAGGCTGTAGAGTGCACCCAGGACCACAGCCACTATGAGGATGGCCCATCCATACGTCATGAGATACTCCATCGCGGACTGTGCCTTGATCATGTCCTCATTCCCCTAATACCGTGAAACAGCAAGGTTAATATACCTAACCATCAGATTAAATACGAATCTGTCTTTTCTTAAATGGATTCGAGCATTACAGCGCGTGTTTTTCATGAAACAAGCCGAGCTATTAAACAAAGTCGTCGCCGCAGTAAGGATTCGCGGTACGGTAAACGTAAGGGGCAGCATAGCCGAGACACTCTCAAGGCTACACTTGAAGCACCCGAACAACTGCACGATAATAAAGGTGAACGTGGCGTACTTGGGTATGTTGAAGAAGTGCAGCAACCACATCGCCTATGGCGAGGTGGAAGAAGGGACCTTGTCCAAGCTGCTTACAAAAGGTGGCATGAATACCGATGCAAAGTCGCTCATGGACGGCAAGGCGGATGCGAAGGAGCTCAAGGAGTTCCTGCCGGTGAGGCTGCATCCTCCAAAGCACGGTTACAAGAGCACCAAGCTCAATGTAAAGCAGGGGGGCTCTCTGGGATACATGGAAAAGAAGGACCTAAGCTCCCTGATAAACAGGATGGTGTAGTTATGGTAGTCAGAAAGGACAAGAGGAACCGGAAGTACCACGGCACAAGGAGATGGGGAGTCGGGAACATCAAGAACAACAGGGGAGCAGGAGGCCATGGCGGATTCGGAGAGGTCAACAGGTTAAGGAAGCACGATTGGACATATATAACGGCAAAGGCGCCGGAGCTCATAAAGAAGAGGGGATTCGCCCCATACAGGAAGAGGGAGCTAAAGGAGATAAACTTAAGGCAGATAAGCGTCATGGCTGAAGGGAAGAGCGAGATAGAGCTGAGGAACTATAAGGTCCTGAGCAACGGGGAGCTCAGCAAGCCGATAAAGATAAAGGCAAGCGGCTTCACAAGGCAGGCGCTTGAGAAGATAAAGAGCAAGGGAGGCGAGGCGATAGCGATGAAGGCCGCAGAGGATAAGGCCCCAGCAAAGGAATCCGGGCATGCGAATGCCTAACCATAACCTTAAATATTATAAGCGATATATCATATCTGAAAGGCTTGTTCTAAAGACCAAAGACCGTTCAAAATGAGAAATAGGACTGGTTATTAAACCGATCAGTCAATTAGTAAGACATACAAAGGAGGAATCATGGAATCCTTAAATATAGCATTCTACACGGATAGCTTCCTGCCTGCGCATGATGGCGTAGTAACGTCCATACTTAACTTCAAGGCTGAGTTGGAGAAGAGGGGGCACACAGTATACGTGTTCGCCAGCGGCAACAGCTCGACGAAGAGCCACATAGGCGGCCAGAAGAACGTCTACATAACCAGGAGCTTGAAGTTCAACAGGTATCCGCAGTACAACGTTGCGCTTACCCCGTTCCTGTCATCGCTCAAGTTGAAGGAACTCGAGCCTGACATAATACATGCACATACGCCATTTACCATGGGGGTATCGGCACTTGCGCTTGCAAGGCTCAACAAGATACCGATAACCAGCACATTCCACACCCTTTTCACGGACAAGGGCATAATAGCCAACTACCTGTCTAAAAGGGCAAGCAAGGTCCTCTCGAAATATTCGTGGAGGTATGCGAAATTCTTCTACAACAGGTGCAACAGCGTGATAGCGCCGAGCATGACGGTGAAGCAGCTTCTGCTCAACGAGGGCATAGAAAATATCAGTGTCGTTCCGAACAGCGTCGACACGGATAAGTTCAATCCTGAGGTCGATGGGAGAGCGGTCAGGAAACGCCTTCTGGGGAAGGATCATGAGAAGCTGGTGCTGTATGTGGGGAGGATAAGCAAGGAGAAGAAGATAAGCGTACTCCTGAAGGCGGCGATGCGGATGTCAGACAAAAAGGTAAAGTTTGTGCTTGTGGGGACCGGACCGGCGATGTCCCACTACACCTCGATGGCACGCAGGCTTGGCCTAGGCGATGTGTTGACATTCGAAGGTTTCGTGAGCGACAAAGCTCTTCCGAAGTACTACGCCGCTGCAGATGCGTTCTGCATACCGTCTACATTCGAGACGCAGGGAATAGTGTCATTGGAAGCGATGGCTTGTGGAAAGCCAGTCGTGGGGGCGGACTGGAGGGCCCTTCATGAAATCATAAAAGACGGAAGGAACGGCGAGAAGTTCAACGCCGGAGACAGCGCGGAATGCGCAAGGAAGCTAGAAAAGGTTTTAAATAACATAGGCTCATATAAGGAGACTGTAAGGACAGCAAAGCAGTACTCGATAGAGGCGACGACTGATAAGTTATTAAAGGTATACAGGGAAACAATAAACAACATGACTGTATGACTTTTACTGAATAAGTATCTACAAGTTTCTATTCGTAATACACACGATTTGTAACACAGCAGGCGATTAACTGAACGAAACGGCAACTACGGAGCAGAATGCTGCTATAAAGAACGAGCCGCAAGGCGTGCAGCAGGCGAAGGAACCAAAACCTTTGCCGCAGCGCCCTCCTCAGCAAGGACAGGGCGAGAACAAGGGCAGCCCGTTGAACGATGCTATAAAGAACTCGAAGAACCCGGAGGTCACGCAGGCCAAGACCGAGATAGACGAATTGAAGAAGCAGCGCAGCGACATAATAGTGAAGATAAAGGGCAATAGGAGGAAGCTCAGCTACAAAGAGGCTGAATCGGCGGCTATAGCGAAACTTCTCGAGATAGAGAAGCAGAAAGGCACATCCGAAGCTAAGAAAAGGAAGATCGGGCATCTGAAGAGGATGAAGCAGAGGCTCGAGTTCAAGATATCGACAGAAGCGTCGTCCCTCGCCGCGGAGAAGGACCTGGTCAGGAAGATAGGCGAAATCAACGCGGAGCTTGACGAGGCATACAAAGTAATAAGGCTCGAAAGGAAGTCTGAACTGGTAAAGGGGGACCTAGAGGAATGCAGGACGAACATAGACCAGTTCAGCAAGCAGGTGGCTGAGATGGACAAGAAGCTCGACGAGCTTTACGGTAAGATAAGGAGGCTGCTCGGCAGGGAAGGCTTTGCAGCCAAGCAACAGATGCCGCAGAGGCAGAAGAAGCAGGTGCAGCAGTCGCAGGAGATAAACCTGGAGGACATAGCGGTAATAAAGAAGAAACCAGCAAAGAAGGTAGAATCGGAGGAACCTATCTGACCGCGGCTCAGCCAAGGCCATATTGGTATCTCCAATAGGGAAAGTGCAGGAGTTATAGGAAACTAAGCTACACTGTAAGAAGCGTACGCTATAATGAAAAGAAAACAAGAAAGAAAAATAAAAACAAGAATAAAAACAAAGGATTTACAAAAGGAGATTTAATGAAAATTACATTTTTTGGAGGAGCAGAAGAGGTAGGGAGGAGTTGCATAATGATAAGCTCTGGCAGGACAAGGGTCCTGCTGGATTCCGGCGTCAAG
Organism: Microcaldota archaeon; assembly: GCA_021785805.1. Classification (GTDB taxonomy): domain Archaea; phylum Micrarchaeota; class Micrarchaeia; order Micrarchaeales; family Micrarchaeaceae; genus JAJZYD01. The sequence continues at coordinate 5,190 of JAJYEJ010000009.1, forward strand.
CCGGAGGACAACTCGCCGCCTCAGATAGATGACAAACGGCTGAAGGAAGTGGATGCGATACTGATATCGCATGCGCACATGGACCATTGTGCATATCTGCCACACATATACTCGAAGGGCTACAAGGGGTTGACATACACGACAAAGCCAACAATGGAGCTCATGAACGTGTTGATAGCGGACTACATGCACCTTGCAAACCCCCCCGACGTGACAAAGGAGGGTCTGACAGCGCTCGGCAAGCATTTCAAGATACTCGATTACAGGAAGGAGTTCCAGATCGGGGACCTGAAGTGCGAGTTCATACCTGCAGGCCACATCATAGGGAGCGCCCTGATAAGGGTAAGCGACGGAAAGCATACCGTGGTGTATACGGGTGACATAAACCTAACGCACACGAGGCTGCTAGAGGGAGCGGACCTGAAGGACATTACAGCTGATACCCTGATAACCGAATCAACATACGGAGGCAAAGAGGACGTCAAGGCCAACGAGAAGGAACAGGCCCCGCTGTTCATGAAGAGCATCAAGGACACGATACTGCAGGGAGGGAAGATAATCATACCCAGCTTCGCTGTCGGAAGGGCGCAGGAAGTGCTGCTGTTCCTTGACGACTACATAAACTCCGGCCTTATACCCAAGGTTCCTGTCTACGTCGACGGCATGATAAACAAGACCATGAAGATACACCGGCATAATGTCATATTCTGCAGAAAGGAACTGCAGATGAAGATACTGATGAGCGATTACGACCCCTTCAGGAGCCCAAATTTCACCCCGATAGAGAGCAGGGCTCAAAGGGAGGAGATAACGAAGAAGGATCAGAGCTGCATAGTCGTGACTACCAGCGGAATGGTCACCGGAGGACCGGTACTCCACTATCTGAAGAGATGGGGCGGAAACAGCGTCAACAAGCTCACGCTGATAGGATACCAGCCTAAAGGCACAAGGGGCAGGGCGCTCCAGGACGGGGAGAGGGAGCTGATGATCGATAGGAGGAAGGTGCAGATAGGGCTGAAGGTCGAGACCTTCCATATGTCGGCACACGCCGACAGGAAGCAGCTGGAGCTGATACCAAAGAAGGTGAAGGGCGTACAGCGCGTATTTATTGTCCATGGCGAAAAGGAAAAATCAGAAGACCTTAAAAAGCTGCTGGAGAAAAGCTTTGATGTAGTGGTTCCGAGGATAGGGGAGGAATACGAGATATAGCCGCATATCGGGGCGGATATGGAATCATGGGGTCGGGCTCCATATACACCTATTGTCGTGCACGGACAGAAGGTATAAAAAGGCTTGAGACAGAAGGACTCCAATCTGGTGAGTAATCGTGGCAGGAGCAGGAGGGGCAAAAAAGGCGAAATTGACCAAAGAGCTAGAGGAGATACGGCGAATGCGTGAGCTTGGGCAGATACTTAAGGTGGGCGACGTTGAGAATGCACTTCTCTCTAATGCCGCAAAAGACTCAGAGACCGTAAACGAGAATGTGCTTGACACGCTACTGAACAACGCAAACTCCGCGCAACCTAGCGCTAACGCGCTGGAGATAATAGAGAGGCTTACGACCACGACTGACCATGGGGAAACGATAGTGAAAAGCAAGAGGATAAAGGTGCAGAAGACGAAGAAGGGTAGCCTCAAGGTAAAAAGGATGTTCCATTTCATAAAGAAGAGGAAGAACGAGAAGAGACCAGGAAAGAGGCGCTGACCGGGCACCTGCCGCCTTCGGGCTACCAAACGGTTTTAAGCCGTTCCTATCAATCATTATCGTGTTCATATGGCTAAATTAGACACAGGAAAGATAATAGAGGGCAGCTTCAGGATGCTGGTTGAGAATAAGGTCATCTTGGCCGTAGCTATCATCGACGCGATAGTAAGTGCAGTATTCGGATTTCTTCTCATAAGTTCGGTATTCTTGCTTTCAGTGCCTCTTATCATAGTTCTAGGCATAGCCTGGATACTTGTAAGCATATACCTCTCAGGGGTTGCGATAGCCGCAGCATCAGGGAAGATGGACCTTAACGATGCTCTCGCAAAGGCAGGCTCAAGGTACCTTCCGCTGCTTGGCACTACCATACTGTCCATCATCATAATCATCTTAGGGTTCATAGCGCTGATAATTCCCGGCATATACATTATGATAAGACTTGCCCTTGCATCTCCAGCCACGGTGCTGGAGAACAGGAGCCCAGTGGATTCATTGAAAAGAAGCTGGGCAATCACTGCAGGCAACTGGTGGTCTATATTCTGGATATTGTTTGCCATAGGGATCGTGGTCGCCATAATACGCATCATATTCAGCATACCATCTCCAGTGCTCGGCTATCTGGTAGAGGGGTTCCTGGCGTATGTATCTGTAATAGCTAGTGTGCTGATACTGCAGCGTCTCAGGGGCAGCATTCCAGATCGCAGCGCTCCCAAAAAGCCGAGAAACAGCAAGCAATAAATAACCTAATCCAGCCAGTCTATTGCGTAATGGGCTCTTGGCTCAATGGTAGAGCGCCCGCTTTGCAAGCGGGAGGTTGCGGGTTCGATTCCCGCAGAGTCCACTTCCGTTTTGTCGTCGACAAAACGCGCGTTCGATTGCGAGAACGCAAAAGCAAAACGCGGCAAGGCTGTGTTCGAATCTAAAGTGCGATTCGAATCCCTGGTCGCCTCCTTGGAAGCCTCGCGTCCTCGTCTTACGAAGCACCAGCTCGTAGAGATACGGAAGTTGGCAACATCGCAGTTCGTAAAACGCTTCAAGAAGAGCTTCATTCCAGAATTTGCAGCCTCAACTATCTTCCTCGGCGACCTGCACAAGATCGTATATATGTCCGGGACGGATTAGCTCCTCATGCTGGCCCACTCAATGCCGTGCGGCGCGGTTCAATCAGTCCACCTCCACGTACGCGCAATAGCATCGCCATGATGGCAAAGGCGATCATCCCTCCGACCACGTGGAAGATTGCGCTTTGATTGCTCACTATATACGCCGCAAAAAGGAACCGTGCGAGGAAGTCCAAGAATACCACTACCGCCAAGGAGGTAGGGACTATCCACAATATGCTGATGTATTTTTTGTCTTCCACGATGTTTCTTCTCATCCAGGTGAGCAGGTCCATAAATATCACAAAGATGGATATCGCAAGGACGCTGAATCCGACTATCGAAGTCCCAGCCCCTACTATCCTGTCTTCGAAGAAGATAAAGAAGGTCACGGCGTAAGTCGCCAGGATCCCAGAGAGGAAGATATCGAATATGAGCTTATCGCGGCGAGTCTCTCTAAGATAGAACTCTGCGAATCCGAATATCATCAGGACGACGATCACATTGCCGAATATGTTGCCCTCTATCGATATATTGAACGGCGCTGTCATCAGGAGCCACAGCTCCTCATTCCTTCCCTGGAAGGCGTATGTGACTATAGTGCACCCTATTATCGCCAGCATAAGATACGTAGTGAGCTGGAAGGTAGGGATAGCCTCAGGCTTAGCATACTTTACGTTGTCGAGGGTGTCTCTTTCTATGTCCACCATGAGAGGATTGTTCCAGCAACGAATAAAAGCAACGCCGTCTGGGCAATGGCGTAAAAGAAAATGGAATGCCTGCCAGATGGCAGGCCTTCAAATTCCAACTTCGGGATTCAAGAGGCTGTCACGTTGGCAGACGCCGTTGCGCCCTCCTCCCCTCTTACGACCAGGTCGTACATAGATCCAGCTACCGGCGCTATGGTTATGTGGCCCTCTCCAACGCTTATGGTGTTGTTGAATGTGAATGTAGCCGTAGACCCTGCCGAGAGGTTGTATCCGTTGCCTTGCGCCTCAGCCTCCGTGCTCAGCGATGGAAGCGTTAGCGCCGTGCTGTTCGCGTTTACGACGAAATTGAAGACCCGCAACTCAGTAGCGTCTTCTCCTACTGAAAGCGCATTCGCGCTCCCGGATTCGGAAGCGCTTGCGCCATCGTGGCTTCCGCTATGTTCCGATGCGTTAATCTTGCCGTTCACAGACCCGGCGGTATCGACACTGGCGTTAGCTGAAACGTTTGCGCCTATCCCGTCATCGTGCCCGCCGACATGCACCGTCCCGTTCACCCCTATTACCGGTGTCACATACACGCTGGTGTTCCCGAAAAGCAGTATATGCTTCAGGCTTACGCTAGTATTGGAGTTGTCCTTCACTGCGACGGAAAGGTCGGTCACGTTGCCATTCACCGTCAGCGACGCTGACATTATGCTTATGTTCGGCCTTACATTCTTCAAGTCGCTCCTCTCCCTCACGCTAAGGTTCTCCCTTGCGCCCACATCAGAGGATGCATGCACGGTCTGGTTTCCTACAACCACTGCCCTTACCGATGGCACTAAGACGAACACCGTGGAGTTCGCGGTAAAGATCGTAGCTACCGTCGGGGACAGGTCGAGCAGCACACCGCTGTTCGCTGCGGCGTGCGTCTCTCCGGATATATGTGCCGTAATCATCCTGTTCGGCAATGTTACGTTGCTCGTCGTGCCGTTTACGGTTATAGTAGCTGATGAGACATTGAACCTTATCTGCTCTACGCTCGAATTCGCAGACAGGTTAGCCATTCCTATGACCTGACTTGTATTCAGAAGCGACATCAGGTTTATGGTGCCGCTTCCAGTTGCATTAATCCACCCAGAGCCTGCACCCCCACTAGTCTGTACCTGTACAGAGGTGTAAGTAATCGTAAGGGCGCTGGTGCCTGTTGGCACGACGGGCGGGTCGGTCAGCAGTATAGGTGCCGACATCCCGCTTGAGCTCGGGGTGCCATTGCCTGTTCCTGCCGTCGTGCTCGTGCTGCTAGACGTGCTGCCCGTAGCTCCGTTGTGCGATAGCCCTACGGCTATCACTGCTAATATTATTATGACAACAATTGCTCCTATTACGTATTGCAATCCTTTATCCACGTTAATCACCAGATTATACTGGCGTAGCAACTATTTAAATAGATTGCCAGATTTCGGTTTTTCTTCCGGTCACAAACCGCAATACCAGTAAGTGCAAAGCTTTTTAACATGTGAAAACAGAATATATGTGTGATGATATGGTACTACTCCTGCTCGGGGTCATAGTCGTAGTCGTGTTGATACTGGCGACCATATTGCTGACTTACAACAACCTGATAGCCAAGCGCAACCGTGTACAGGATGCATGGGCGCAGATAGACGTCCAGCTCAAGAGGAGATACGACCTCATACCGAACCTGATAGAGACCGTGAAGGGCTACATGAAATACGAGAAGAACGTCCTCACCTCCATAACATCGCTCAGGAGCCAGCTGGTCTCCGGTTCCGTCCAGGACAAGGCCCAGGCCAACAACATGCTCTCGCAGGCTCTCAAGAGCCTATTTGCCGTAGCCGAAAACTATCCCGACCTTAAAGCGTCACAAACGTTCCAGAACCTGCAAATGGAGCTCGAGAACACGGAGAACAGGATATCTTTCGTGAGGACATCGTACAACGACTACGTGCTCGATTACAACAACGCAATACAGCAGTTCCCAGGACTCATGTTCTCAGGAATGATGCACATGGACAGGCAGGACTTCTTCAAGACGCCTGACGACGAGAGGGAGCCGGTGAAGGTCGATTTCTCAGATATGGGCCTCGGTACCGGCGCCTCAACGCCCGGACCTGCGGGGCAGCAGAAGCCAAATGCACAAGCCCCTGCCCCTGCCAAGAAAGGCAAGAAATGACGATGGTTGACAAACAGTGGTGGAGCCGATGGCAAGCTTTTTCGATGAAGTGGCGAAGAACAAGCTGAAATCGTTCCTACTGATGGCGATATTCAGCGCATTATTCGCAGCCATAGTGTACCTGTTCGTACTTGTCCTTGGAGGGGGATTAATCGCGCTTACGATCGGCATAGCGATAATAATCGCATACGCCGCTGTAGTGTACTTCATGGGGGACAGGCTGGTCCTCTCAATGTCAAGGGCGCAGGAAGCGGATCCAAAGCAGTACAAGAGCCTCTATGATATAGTAGAGAATCTTGCGATAGCCAATCAGGTAAAGATGCCAAAGATATACGTAATAAAGGACCCCAACCCAAACGCATTTGCCACCGGCAGGAACAAGAACAAGGCGTCCGTGGCGGTCACCACCGGCCTCTTAGGCATGATGAGCAACGAACAGCTTGAGGGTGTGCTCGCCCATGAGATGTCACACATATTCGAGAATGACGTACAGTTCATGATGATTGCTGTTGTGTTCGCAGGGGCCATAGGCATAATCGCGATAGTGCTGCGGAACCTCTTCTGGTTCGGAGGAAGGGGCAGGAACGGCGGAATACTGGTGCTGATAGGGCTGGCAGCGGGGTTCATAGCCCCCCTGATGGCGATGCTGATACGCCTTGCGATATCGCGAAGGCGGGAGTATATGGCTGACGCCAACGGGGCAAGGGTGATAAGGAATCCAGAGGCTCTGGCAAGCGCCCTGAAGAAGATACAGGCATATTCGGCCAATCCTCAGTCTACCCCGGTGCAGCACGCCAATGAGATGACAGCGTCGCTCTACTTCTCCAACCCGTTCAAGCTAAAGAAAATGGGCAGCATATTCTCGACCCATCCACCTATAGAGGAGAGGATAAAGAGGCTCGAAAGCATGTATTGAAGTGTTCCGATATCGCTGGCGGAAGAGCTGGAGAAATGGGGCACCTGCCGACCAGCAGTATTTAAGCGATTAGCGGAAGTCGCATAGCGACGAACCCACTGAAAACCCATTTATAAACCAAGTGCGGAATGGTAGCATGGGGGAACATGCCACAAAAGGCACATGCGACAGGCCGCGAGACGGACGGCTCCAGCCGCACGAACGGCAGGGTAAAAATTGAAGCTAACGCCCAAGAGAAAACCAGCTATGCTGAAGAGCTCCGCGGCGCATTCTACAGCTGGATGTTGCGCAGGGCCGCGATCCATTACGGGCTGCCAAAAGGCTTCCCGGGGGCGATAGAGGAGCTTGCCAGGCGCGGGGAGAAGCACAGGGAGAGTGCGGCAACGCTGACACGCACGGTGCGTAAGATTTCCGATAACATGAAGAACGAGCAGTATAAGCTATGGATAAAGCTCAACAAATGGGCCATAGCATCAGACGCGTTCATGCTCACCGCTGGCATGAGCATGGTCCTGGTGACCGGTGCAGGTATTATCGCGTCCTTGGCCCTCTCCATTTCGGCAGGGATGACAGGCCTGGCGCTATTCTTCAACCATCTCGCCATGAAGAACCTGGTAGAGAGGCAGGAGGGCGAATTCCAGCATAAGCTGACTGACCTGGTGGAGAAGATAGAACTGGATGTCCTAAGGAAGATAAAGAGAAATCCTAGGAAATATGGCCTTGTCCCGATAGGCGTGCTGTTTCCTGATCCCGTTGCCGCCAAGTAGGCACAGCTGCAATATTTATAAGGCATGTGCGTATTGTTTACAGTGTCGATATGTTGTTCCTCGCCGGGATTGTTGATATATTGATAGTACCCATACTGCTCGCCATAGGGTTGATAGTGGGGTTACTGCTCCTGGCCTCCGGAATGTCAAGCAACCGCACAAGGGAGGGCGAGAGCCAGGTGGCGGAATCATTCCTAAAAGGGCTAAATGGCAAACGCCACGACAGGGTAGGGCAGAAAGGGCGCAAACCCTCCGGAATAAGGATAGGCTTGCAGTACAGATATCCGGCAGAGCTGGCGCCGAACCAAAACTGGAGGGACAGGCGTGAATCAGAGATCATATATGAAGGCGACGACTCGGTCTATGACCTAAGGATAGACAGGGAGCCTAATCCGCACGTCATAATAGTGGGCGAATCGGGCAGCGGGAAGTCTACCACGCTAAGCACATTCCTGATACGCAGCAGGAGCAGGCTCGGAATACCGTTCCTTGTCATAGACTGGTCAGGCACGTACAGGGACTTCGCGCCAGGGGTCAAGCTTTGGGAGGTGCCCGATGGCCTCCGTATAAACCCTTTCAGACTGTTCGGCATGACTCCTGCACGCAGGTCCGGCATCGCGGCAGAACTGCTCCAGTTCTCGCTCAACCTAACCGACCTGCAGGCACAGAGGGTCAGGGATATGCTCCACGATTTCTACTCCAAGGGAAGGGAACCGACGATTAACGAGATATGCGACGAAATATCGCGAAGCACGACAAACAGGCAGCACCTGTATTTCCTTGTGAACAAGCTCAGGCCGATGGCGGAGGTATTCGGGGAGGAGCCGGAGGAGTTCTGGAAGGAATACGATAAGAGATGCAACGTGATAGAGCTCGAAGGACTGACCGATACCGAGAAAAGCCTGGTGACGAACTCCGTACTGCAGAGGATAGTCGAGAGCTTCAAGGCCCAATCCGAGACAAAGCTATACATATCGCTTGACGATGCCTATCAGGTCATAAAGAGCTACGAAGGCAGAGAAAGCCCCATAACCAAGATAGTGAGGGAGGGCAGGAAGTACGGGTTCGGCCTTGTCATAGCCACGCAGCTGCTGCAGGACATACCGGATTCCGTAATAGGCAACACATCGCTCAAGTTCATACACTCGTACCATGAGTCATACGGGGCGAGAAGGATACACGATACGCTTGCGCTGTCCGACCTGCAGAAGCGCATATTGCATCTTCTTCCCACCGGCCACTGCCTGCTCTTCGACCAATACGCCATGAAAGACGGGAGCGGGCACCCCGCATACGTGGAGATAGACCGGGTAAGCGAGCCGGAAAAGGAGGAAATGGCGAAATGACGGAACGGCTAAGCGGGTCCATCAAGTTCTGAAAGCAGTTTCCTGTAGCTCTCCAGGGTGCCGATGTCGACCCATCTGCCCTTCTCTACGACACCGTGAACCTCGGTCTTCTTTATCAGCCACGATATAAAGTTACCGACCATATCCGGCGGGTTCCCTTCCCTTATGTAGTCACCTACCATGTGCAGAGTTTCGGCCGGGAATATGTACATCCCTGCGCTGACAAGGGCGGTTTTCGGACGTTCCGGCTTCTCCTCGAATCCGCTGACCACGTCCCCATCTAGCTCAACGACCCCGAAGCGGGTTGCATCCTCCTTCGATCCGACGTCATAAAGCGAGATGGTCGGCTTGCCCGACTTTTGGAAATGCGATACCAGGTTTCCCAGCCCGAAATCGTAGAAGTTGTCGCCTGCCATGAGCATCAGATCGCCCTTTATGTCCCCATTCCTTATGCAATAATCTATCCCGGCTATCGCTCCCAGTTTGGTATCATTGCTCTTGGTCGGTTCAGCGATCTCGATTAGCCTGTTTTCGTAAGAGGGGTTCCTAAGGGCTATCCAGTACCTGAAGTGTTCCTCAAACCTCTTGTTCGTATTTATGATTATCCTTCCGATAACGGCATCTTTCGGCAGTTCGGATATCTTGCCGAGTATGTGCTCTACGATCGGCTTCCCCTGGACCGGAAGCATCGGCTTCGGAACGAATTCCGATACGGGCATCAGCCTCTTCGCATAGCCGCCGCACAATATGAGCACGTCCATCGTATCACACGTTTTCCACTTATCCCGCTGCATAATCATATCTCAGAGACTACGGTGTAGCCACCGTCAGCCCGCTTCTCCCTCTCCAGCTGGTAGATCCTTGCGGAGCTTATCTGCTTCATGCTTTCATCGTGCGTTATTATGAATATCTGCTCCACCACTCCTGGAAGGGTGTTCCCGATCACGTCTATGAGCTTGCCTATCCCGCGATCGTCAAGGTTGTGCGTCGGCTCATCGAGTATGAGCCACCTAAGGTTTGGCACTATCACCATGGCGAGCGCTATCCTCATGGCCAGGCAGGCTATGCTGCGCTCCCCGCCGCTCGCTATAGCGTCTACGGCTGCCCATCTCTCATTCCCTCCATCGCCCATGCACAGGTCAAGGCTGTAATCATCGTGTTTCGCGTCAAGCCTTATGGACGAATAGTCCCCATAGGGATACAATCCCGGCCATAAGCCCCTCATGAGGTCGTTTATCGAAGAGACCAGCCTGTTCCTGAGCTGAGCCTGCGTTTCGACGAGCGATGTCTTGAACTTATTCAGGTTGCTGAGCTGGTTCCTCCTCCTAGTGATGCGCTTCTCCATCTCCCCAAGGGATTTCATCTCCTTCTCCTTCTCCGCTATCTGCGGGTCCATGCTGCCCACTGCTCTCTCGGTCGCGGCGATCTTGGATGATATCTCGCTCCTCATTGCAGTGTAAGAGGTGAAAGCATCCTGGGCCTTGTCCACGGAACTTTGGTCAACGTCTATCCCATCTAGGGCCTTCTTCTCTATGGCGATCTTCTCCAAAGTCTTCTTCACCTCCGATTCGTAAGCCTTCCTCCTTGCTATGGAATCCGCTTTGACCCTCAGCCTGCTTGCCTCCTTCCTAATCAGGTCGAGTTCCTTCTCCTTCTCCGCGATGGCCTTAGTCTCCTTCTCGAGCTGTGACTCCTTCTCCTTCTTTATTGCCGCGGCCTTCTCCATCTCTTCCCTGACATCCTTATAATCCGCAAGCCTGCTCCTGATGGTGGAAAGCCTGTTCGTAAGTTCGGTCAGCTGCCTGCACGCCTTCACCGAAGCTTCAAGTTTCTTCTCCGCCTCTGCAGACTCCTTCTCCAGCATTCTTGCCTCATCCGACTTCTCCTTCAATAGGCGTTCCTTCATCAGCTCATCGAGCTCCCTATCGCACACCGGACACTTGCTGATATGTTTCTTAAGCTCCCTCGACCACCCGAGTAGCTCCTTGAGCCTGCTTCTTGAACCGGCAAGCTCCTCCGACAGTTTAGCCGAATTCGCATTCTCCTCTTCAAGTTTCTTCATTATATCTTGGCCCTCGAGTCCGGCCTTATCCTTCTCCAGCGATGCCTTCTCCTTGAGCCTTTTTTCGCATGATGCTATAGTTGCACCCGCATCGGAAAGTTCCCCGGAGAGAATCCTCTCACGTTTCCTAAGGTCAGCGACCTCCTTGCTGAACGACGATTCGCGCTGTTCGTTCACCTTCAACTCCGTTGCCACCGTGCTCTCATCGATGCCAAGCTCGGCGATCTTTTTTATCTCCTCCTCAAGCGTGGACTTCCTGCTATTCAGTTTTGCCAGCTCCTCCTCGAGGTCCTTCCTCCTCTGCATCCTCTTTTTGAGGCTATCGAGTTCCTCCCTCGACTTCTCCAGTGCATTCTTGACTGAAGCTAGCCTCTCAGAAAGTGCCTTCTGCTCCTTTTGCATCGAAGATCTTTCCGAAAGCAGCTTGTCAAGGTTCTCCTTCGCCGCCTTGATGTCGATCCTGGAGAGCGCCTCTTCCTCCGAGGATATCATGTTCCTTATGTTGTTGATCAGCGATGTCGTGTTCTCCTCCGCGACCGTGAACGAGTCGAGCCCTAGCATCTGGTCGATCTGCTTCTTCCTCCTTCCCTTTTCGAGATCCAGGAAGTAGTCGAGCCGGTTCTGTTCCGAGTATATCGCCCTGGAGAACGTGTCATAATCCATCCCGAGGATGCGCTCCATCTCCTCGGTGACCTTGGATGGCTGGGTTTGCAGGTAGCTTCCATTCTTGTCCAGCCTCGATGTCGTGCCCTTCGGCCCTATCCTTCTTGTTACCGTAAAATCGTCATCCCCCACATTGAAGCTGAGCTGCACCTCGGCCTCTTCCTCGGCCGTCGGCCTATTCGATACGATGCCAGAAAGCGTGACGCGCTTGCTGTTCAGCGCAGGGAACGTTCCGAAGAGCGCGAATGATATGGCATCCATGATGGAACTCTTGCCAGCGCCCATTACCCCTACTAACACGTTGGCTCCCTTCTGGAACTTTATGTTGGTCGACTTATGGGTCTTCCAGTTAAGCAGCGCTATCTCGTTAATCATAAAATCCGCGTTGACATATTATCCCACCAAAGGGCTATAAGGGTTAATAATGCTGCACCCAGGCGGCGCGCGGTCGGAAGGCTACTTCACTATCTTCTCGAGTACAGGATAAGTCTCGAAGAGCCTCTCCTGCTCCAATTGCTGATAGAGCATGTAGATTATCCCTACCGTAAGCAGTATGCCCATCCCGGAGCCTACGGCTCCGGTGAGGGTGGCGAATGCCGCAAGCAATCCTACTATTATGCTCCCAAGCACCGTGACTGTTGGGATGTACTTATTAAGGACGTTTTCCACTATCCTAGGATCCCTCCTGAAACCAGGTATCTGCCAGCCCATATCCCCTAGCTGCTCCGCCAGGTTCTTGGGTCCCATTCCAGCCATCTCTATCCAGAACTTCCCGAATATCACGCACAGGATTATGAGCACGACGGTGTATACTATGACGTGTACCCACTCGGGCACGAACACATAGCCTCCCCATGGCAGGAACAGCTGCGATGTCGCCGTTATCAGGTGGTTGAAGTACGGGCCATAGCCTCCGATTCCCCCATAGGCTGCGGAATATGGCTGAGGGAACTGCGGCGATATTAAGTAGACGACCCCTCCGGAAAGGACCTGCGTTGTGCCTCCGCCGCTCGTGCCTACCGGTTGGTAAAGCGCGAGGAACTTGGCGACGTTGGCGAATGACCCTCCCACATTGGCAAGGAACCTGAACCAGACTGTCAGGCTAAGCTCAAGCGATGACGCCAGTATGACCGGAAGGACGCTCACGTAAAGCAGAGGTATAGGGAGCCTCCCCCCGACCCCTCTCAACTGCTCGAATGCCAACGGCAACTCCACCTTGGTTTCATAGACATATATGCTAACCAGGAAAACGATTATTGCCGCGATTAGCGGTCCGAAAGCGAGGACCGCATTCGAAAGCGCAGCTGCGCCGCCGCTCTGCACCGCCTGGATCGCGCTTGGTATGATTATGCTCCAGGTTCCCGCCACCATGGCATACGATACCCCTGCCGCTATGAACATGTTTATCCCTGATGTCACCCCATACTTCGTCATTATCTCGTCAAGGAATATCACCGTTATGGCGCCTATCGCAAGCTGCAGCACCACTATCCCGAAGACCGAGGCGTTGGCGATGGGCACGAATCCGGTCGCGACATATATGACCGACTCGACGAGGGCTATGCTGATCGCAAAAAGCTTCTGCAGCGCCTGATACCTTGATCGCGTCACCGTGTCCTGCAGGTCGAGGTGTATGAAGCCCGATCCTGAGACCAACTGCAGTATGATGCTTGACAGCACTATGGGTCCTATTCCAACCGTTATGAGGCTGCCTATCCTTCCGGCGAACACTATGCTGATGAGCTGTATGATGGGTTGCTGTAGCGTCTGCTGGTTGACCCCTATGACATAGGTGCTGTACAAGGTAAAGTAGACTCCTATGACTATGCCTGTCCAGAATATCTTCTCCCTTAAGGAGAGCGGACTGGTCGGAGGTTTTATGGACGGCAGGATCTTTGATATGCCATCCATGAACTCTAGTGCCATAATTGACCCCTATACCTGAATCGATTGACAATTAAGTAATTAAGCCCTTTGCCTTGTTGCTGTTGTCGATGCATTTGCCTTTAACGGCAAGCCCTGTTCCGTTATCTCCACGATATAAGAGCCATTCACGTTCCTCTCTGTCGTGGCGAATGTGCTTCCTCGCCTTTTCGATAGGAGCCCTCCGACGAAGGCCAACGAGAGGTCAACGAACTCCTTCCTCGAGTCGAGACCGTCAAACCTTATTACCATGTCGAATGGCTTGGCGCTTTTGACTGTTGCATTGCCAAGGTTAAGCATCCTTATGGCCCTTGCTGCGCTTTCATACAGCCTGCCAGTTGAATTCTTCCCGTAATAACTAAATAGCTTACTGCCAACGTTGCTCCCGATATAAGCGGCTATCTTCGCCATGTTTCCGGCGTACTCCTTTTCTGAAAGCACCATGGACAGGAGAGAGCAGTATTCCGATGACATGGTCGGGGTTTTCTGTGCTCCTGTTATGATGGTTTCAGAGATGCTGCCGGCATATCTCTCAATCGCGTCCCCGCTTCCGGCTATCCCGGGGTGATCGTCATCTTCGTGGTCCGATTCCACGAAGCTGCAGAACTCGCTGCCGTTGTTCGAGCACAACCCTTCCTTGAAGTAAACCGGAGTTTGCCTTGCGGCGCTGACGAATCCGGAGATGAGGCCTGCCTCGAAGGAATGGGTCCTTGCACCTACATCATCGGCATGAAGGTTGTGCACGCTTATGCTTGTCTTGTCAGGATAGGTAGTGTAGGTTACCTGTTTATAGCCTATAGAGCCGAAGAAGTCTACAAGATCCGCTAACGCCTCCTCTGGCATCTCATATCCCTTCCCAGATTCATGCAGCCTATAGAGCGACCTCCCGAGCTGCATGCCCTGCCTGAAACTGAACCTTCTCATACCTGAGGTCAGGCTTGACAGCATGTTCCCGAACAGGAATGCGTCCGGAGTGGCTCCTGTCTTCCCTCCATTGATTATCCTGCTAAGCACTATGTCATTCAGGCTTTCGTACTGGCTGCCGTATAGCGTACTCTGCGGAAGATTCAATGCGCTCTTCGGTCCTGCTGATGCCTTCCTGGAAGGCCTCCTGAACCCCTTCCGCGCAGAGGCCACACTGCGTTTGCTATGTCTTCCACGGGTTGTGGCCTTAGAGGCTCTTTGAGCTCTCTTCCCTGGCATCTGGGCACCTAAGCAGGCATAACCTTCTTACCGGTCGCGATGGTAATGTAATGCATTGCCCTTTATCTTTTCTTGCCTTTCCTTATCCTGCATGAAGGTTTGGACAGCCTGTTTAGATAATAGATTGTCGCAAAGAGATTTATACCTATCAGTAGGGCTATGAAATCTACTTTGTAAATGGAGATGGTGTCCGTGACCGCGAAGACGCTTGCGGCACCGAACCCTATACCGACAAGTCCTGTAAATAGGAACGACGCAGCGCATCCGCATCCGCAGAACAAGCCCCCTACAGCGGCAGTGGCAACGCTCAGGGTGCTGCCTGAAACCTTGACGCTGTTGCGGATAGTGTTCCGGATTGAGTATATCGATACGGTCAACATGACGGACGAGGTTATCGCAAGTGCATACACCTCGATTACGGGTATTCCCAGGAAAAGGCTCACCCCGCTGTTCTGGATGGCGTTCAGATACGCTATGGCCAGGTAGTATGCCACGGCTGCGGCTACGTTGAATAGCATATACCTGGGTCTGTAGATGTCCCTGAGCGTTCCCGCGAGATTGCGGGAAAATGTCATTGCCTGCATTACATCAGTGTTCGTTAGGGTAGAGTAATCAATTTTTAAATATAAATACATGCGCATGCTCCGGAATTGCACCGTTCCGGCATCAGATACCGGGCGATGGCAATGTCAGAGGCCAAAGCCCTATAGGTAGTAGCTCATGACGACGGAACCGGTGTTTGCGTCAAGTCGGAGCGTAGTTCGGGTATACAAACGATGAAATGGATGCCCATTCATCATTCCCGTTTTGTCCGGTTACCGTTACCTGATAAGAGCCGCTTGACTGCCCTAGACAGGTTGCCGCAAAGGCACTAGCTCCGTTGCCATACTGGCCTGACACCAAATTGCAACCGCCAGGCAGTGTAGGAGGGTTGCACCCCTCGATGCCACAGGCTATTAAGATTAACGTATACGATGGAGACGTAGCCACAGAATATGAGAGTGTCAGGGTATTCGCACTGCCTTCTATATTTGCATCAGTTTCGGTTGCAGGAGGAGGATTAAGTAGCCCTACAGTTATGGAAGCAGCAGCTTTCGCATATATTTCGCAACTATTCGAATCTTTTAGGTAAGTCGGCATATACCCTATCGATGAGGCTTCACCATCGGTATTATTAGTGATCCAATGCGGGAACACAGAACCGGCTTCGCCACCTGCACATAGATAATTGGTATATCCTTGTGACACGCTTGCTCCGTCAAGGGTAAAAGTTTGGTCATTCCATTCCGTTCCGCTTATCTGCACATCTTGCGAAGGCGTAGCAGAACTGGTACTTATCGGAGTCCCAGCAAGGTAGTCATCGAACACATAAGCCGCAATTGATACGGATGGCGACTCGAACATATATTGCGGTACAACTATCACATTATAAGTCCCGGAAGGTTCCCCGTTGCACAGGAACACTGAACTGTTGCCGTTTACTGAAGCCGCTGCGGCTTCTTCAGCGCATCCGGGCGGAGGAAGGACGGTGCATAGCCCATTACCAAGGCCGCACGCCGCAAATACTACAGCAGAAGCCTGGGAATTCGGCATGCTGTATTGTAATTCCGTATAATGGTTCGCACCGGTTACCGATGGTTGTCCGGTGTTTGTATATTTGGCATAAGAGTTCTTATCGACACCTGCGCCGACTATCATGTATTCGTTTTCGTTGTTATTCCCTGGATTGATAGAGCAGATGTCATTCGTTTGGTACCCTATTGAGGAGTAAGCGGTCCCTACGTCCTGAGTCCATGACTGGTATCCATTAATCCAATTTTCCCCCTCCCCTGCACAGAAGTAAAGACCATAACCCGAAGGAAGCGTAGCCGATGCAGACCCAAAATAACTGCTACCGGAACCCGATCCCAGCGTCTGGGCCTGTATATTCACAGCGAGTCTTACCGTCGCGAACCTCGCGATGAGGTCGCTCTGCCCAGCCTGGTCGTATTCCACCCACAGATAACCGGAGTAAGAGGTCCCGATCGTGGCGCTCGATGAGAGAGGGCACGATACGCTTATGTTTTCCTCTTGCCCTGGCTCAAGGTTTGATAAACCCCAAGATGTGAAGGATGCCGGGGCAGCGGTCGTGTTGGTGCATGCGAACCCCACTACTGTGACATTGGGTCCCTGATACCCGTATGTTAGGGAAAGCGTACCGTCAGTGGCCAGGAGCGGATTGCTGCATAGGTATCCAGGGGCCGCTATGCATGTACCTCCCAGGAAGTTCGCTCCGTTGAATATGCCGAGGCTGTAGAGCGCACCCAGGACCACAGCAACGATGAGGATCGCCCATCCGTATGTCATGAGATACTCCATCGCGGACTGGGATTTCACCATGTTAACGGTTTGGATGTGACACTTTAAGAATCTTGCGAGAACTCTATCTCTGCAATTACCGGTTTTGTTCCTACGGAATCAGCTTGGCAGAGGCCCGCCTACTGCAACGACAGCTCCACTAACTTTGGGTGTACTATATACTATCCAGTAGCTGACGATAATTCCATTAGTTTGCTCCTGGTAGTAGTAAGAGAGCCTTTTTGATCGATCAGAATTCAATTAAGGCCTTAGATTTTCGATATCATCTAAGCGTTCAGTTTCAGCTGATTACTAAACCTATAGCTGGCAGACCACCAGGCATATTCAATGAATGGATTTGGCTGTTGGTGGATGTATTATAAGCGTATAAGATAT
>JAJYEJ010000001.1:0-68316 GCA_021785805.1 Microcaldota archaeon
GAATGGTACCCTAGTCAGCCTGACCCCGGGGCAGGTGTACAGGGGCTATATACTTGTCAACTATACGAACTCCCAATCAGGGTTCCAGCATACCGCAACTGGCACGCTTGTGACAAAGGTGCAGTGATTAATCGGATATGCCATGCAACTGGATTCCATCCACGACATGGCAGGATCCCTTTGCGCACTCCTTAACGGAATCAGTTCAACCTGAACTTGGATAGGGTATGGCGCCTCTGGCTCGTGAACGGCCTGAATGGCCTCCCATTCCCTTCGAAGAACTTCGAGAAGAACTCCACGTAGATTAGCCTTGCCCCTTGTATGCCTGGTTCGAAGACCGCTATCACCAGGTTGAATACCTGGCCTAGCACCAACACTAGGATACCCACAAGTCCCAGCAATAGCCCGTGGCTCAACCCCCTGACAAAGACGTAGTCGACAACCGATGCCAGTATCACTGAAGCCAGGAGGATGCCAACCAGCCTGGTATACGAGAGTATGTGGCTTATCAGCGATGGGAGTTCCACTAGCGCCTTCGCCCCTTCGAATACGAATATTGATATGACCCCTCCGACCAGCAGCACGTAGGACAGCAGGGCTATCGGGTTGCCTGGCGAAGTAGGCTGCCCGTACAGTATGTTGAGCCCGAGTATCACGAATCCCCATGCCGCGGCAAGCCAACCGAGCTTCGCTATCGCATGCTTCTTCTCCCCGACCGCCAGCCTGTTGAAGAAGCCCAGTATGAATCCGAATGAGACCATGGCGACGCCTATCCACCCCGATACGACAAGCAGCTTGGACAGCCCCAGCTGGACATCGAATACCGCCTTGTAGAATGGGACCTGGAAGCCGAACCATTCATTGAACAGTATGCCAAGGAATATCGCGATTATAGCTCCGGGGAGTATCGCCTTAGCTATGATCCTCATCCCGTTCTCGCTCACTATGGTCCTGGCGAAGCCAGAAACCTGCTTTGGTATCCTGCTCTTCTTTGGCGGGTGCGAAAACCTGTGCAGAAGCCATAAGGAACCAGACAACATGACCAAACCGTAGCCCGCATCGCCGATCATGAATCCGAAGAATATCGGGAACACCATCGCGAACACGAACGTAGGGTCGACCTCGTCGCTCTTCGGCAATGAGTAGAAGTTTATAAAGAACTCATATAGCCTGACGCCCATCGGATTGACCAGTATCGTGGGTGGAAGCTCATCGGTCTCGATTTTCTCGAGTATGTAATGATTGCGTGTCACGCCCTTAATAAGCGATTCGAGTTTGCTCACGTGCTTGGTCTGCAGCCACCCCTCTATCGCGATCACCGAGTCGGTCACCCCGAGCTTTGTAGCAATCTCTAGCCTAGACATCTCTATGTCAAGCTGCTCCCTTATCGCGCTTACCTTTGCGTAATGCGCTTCTGATATTGCTGCGAGTTCCTCGTCAAGGGATATCTTCCTCCTTGACATCGATGCCAACTCCTTCTCGAGCGAAATCTTGTTGGCGTGGATATGCCCCCTGAGCTGCGGCATGACCTCCAGGTTGACCTTGAAACGCTCTGCTGAAGCCGCAAACTGCTTCTCTTCCCCTTTCCTTATACTCACGATCGTAGCGTTGTTCAGTGCCGTAACCACCGAATCCGTGACTGAGCCTTTCACTGCCGCTTCGAACTGCTTGAGCTGCTGCCCATACGCCACGAACGACACTATGTTTGCCGATGACAGGACCGCAAGGTCGGCATTGAACCCCGATATCTTGTCAAGAATGGATAGCGTCGTGTGGACGGACTTCATGGATGCGTCTATGCTATCCATGTCCTTCCTTATCCCAGTCACCCTCTCGTCTATGTGGATGGAATCTGCAGCCGCCGTCAAATCGTTGATGCTGTCGAACGAGAATCTTTCCTTAGACTGCACCTTATAGAGCAGACTCTCTAGCCCCCTGAACCTCTGCGCGTAATCGCTTATCCTCTTCGCATCCTGGCTCTCTCCTGGTTTCATCACGGTCAGGACGCTCTCCGGGAGGGTCTCGACCTGCAATACTCCGACGTCGTGAAGCGCGGATATCGCCTCCTCCGCGTATCTCTTGTTGACTATTATCCTTATCCTTGACATCTTTGCGGCTTGCAGTATCAATCTAAACACCAAACTTTTCCGACAGCGCTTTCTTCAGCATCTTGACGGCTGTCGCCTTGTCTACGCTCTTTAGCGCGGATGCCTTATCCCTTGCGCTCTCTATTATCTCTTCCCTCTTCTCCGCTGCCTGTTTCTCGGCCTTGCCGACTATGTCGTAGTAGTCCTTGTCGGACTCCTCCCTGGACTTCTCTTCGGTTATGCTTGCATCCGCCTTCGCCTTAGCCACCTTTGCCGTAGCTTCTATCTGCGCGTTAGCTATCCTTTTCGCCGATTCAGCTTCAGCCTCCTTTATCGCGATAAGCGTCTGGAGGTCGCCATCGCCATGGTGGTTGGTAGCCTGCTTGTGTTCAGCGTGTTCGCGTCCCGTGTGCTCTGCCTTATGCTGCACATGCTGCGGCTCGCCGGCTTCCTTCGCTGCAGGCTGCTCGGCCGCCTTCCCTTCTTTCTGGGTCTTTCCCTTGCCATCCTTTCCATCTTTCGAGGACATACCATCAACTCATAACTTGTCGTATAAATGCAACATTATCACGAATGCGGCTACCATTATGGCTATCCGAGCCATGAATAGCGTGATCTGAAGCCTTTTCAGCTTCATCATGCCGATAGCCCCTTCCGGCGTTACCCGTATGGGCTTAGGCACCTTTGGCACCCCGTTATACACCTTTGCTGTTGGCATTTTCATTCATCTTTCTCTTTATGAACTTGAGAGATACGGTCTGGTCCCTTTCCATGTCCTCCAGCCTCTGCTTTATGTACTGGACCTTGACGTACATGCCCGGTATGACAACGTTCTCTATGGCGTTGGCCCTCCTGTTCAGCTTCTCTATCTCGTATAGCAGCTTTCTCAGGGAGCTCTCCTTCTCCGCAACCTCTATCAGCATCTTGAACAGCGTACCGTAGCTCCTCCTGGAGTCGTCCACGGCTGTTGGTATCGATATCAGCTCATATGCTAGGCTCGACGGAAGCGTTCTTTCCGCTATGTTGACGTTCGGAATCCTGACGCCCATTACGTTCTTGGCCTCTACGCTGGCCAACACCGGTATCTGCTCGGCAGCTATCCTCTCGAGGGAGATTCGGCCTGCCCGCGCTTCTGCGAGCTTCTCGCTGTCCATCGCCCTTAATACGGTGTTCTTCAATCCGGCCCTCATCATCTGTATCTGCCTTGCGAGGTCGAAGAACTCCAGGACCAGGCTTGCACGCTTCATCTTCAATAGGTCGAGCCCTTTCTTCGCTACCTTTATCCTGCTTTTGGTCCGTATGAGCTCTATCCTTGTTGTCTTAATGTTGGATTGTGCCATTCGCATCCCATTTTCCGTACTTGGCTATGTGTTCGTCCTTCACCCTCTTCGCCTCGGTCTTGTCGAGCATGCTGAAGAGTTCCCAGCCTATGTCGAGCGTTTCGGCTATGTCCCTGTCCTCGTAATAGTCCTGGTTGACGAACTTCGCTTCGAAAGAGTCGGCGAAATGGAGCTGGCGCTTGTCTGAAGCGCTGAGCGCCTCTTCACCCACTATCTCTATGAGGCTCCTGAGCTCCTTGCCGGTCGCGTATGACGAGAAGAGCTGGTTGGACACGCCCTTGTGATCCTCCCTTGTCCTTCCTGGACCTATACCCTTGTCCATGAGCCTGGAAAGCGAAAGCAGCACGTCCACATTCGGGTATATGCCCCGCCTGTGGAGCTCCCTGCTCAGCACAACCTGCCCTTCGGTTATGTAACCAGTAAGGTCAGGTATCGGGTGGGTTATATCGTCTCCGGGCATGGTGAGTATTGGTATCTGCGTTATCGATCCCTTCCTGTTGTGGATCTTTCCTGCCCTCTCGTATATGGTTGAAAGGTCGGTGTACATGTATCCGGGGTAGCCTCTCCTTCCTGGTACCTCCTCCCTTGCTGCGGATATCTCCCTGAGTGCCTCGCAGTAGTTGGTCATGTCGGTCATTATCACAAGGACGTGCATGTTCTCCTCGTATGCGAGGTGCTCTGCTGTCGTGAGCGCAAGCCTTGGCAGTATTATCCTTTCCATCGATGGCTCTGATGACAGGTTCAGGAACAGCACCGATCTGTCAAGGGCACCGGTCTCCTCGAACTCCTTCCTGAAGAAGTTAACCTCTTCGCTGTTGATTCCTATTCCTGCGAATACCACAGAGAACCCTTCTGACGAAGTCAGTATCTTGGCTTGACGCGCTATCTGTGCCGCTACCCTGTTGTGCGGCAGCCCTGAGCCTGAGAATATAGGCAGCTTCTGCCCCCTTACCAGCGTGTTCATGCCGTCTATCGTTGATATCCCGGTCTGGATGAACTCCGATGGCTCTTCCCTCGAGTATGGGTTTATCGCGCTTCCGGTTATGTCTATGCGGTCACCGCTGTGTATCGGTGTTCCGCCGTCTCTGGGCCTTCCCATCCCGTCGAATACTCTTCCAAGCATGTCTGTGCTCACCGCGAGCCTCGCGGTCTCTCCGGTGAATCTCACCTTCGTGTTCTCCAGGTCGACACCTCTGGTCTCCCCGAATGACTGGACGATCGCCATCCCGTCTCTGCTGTCGAGCACCTGACCTATTATCTGCCTACCATCATCAAGGTTGACGCTGGCCATCTCCCCGTATGCAGCGTCCTTTACCCCCTGGACGAAGAGCAAAACGCTTGTCGTTTGGTTCACTGTCTTGTAATATACATCGCTCATGCTCATGTTTTCACCATCACTTCGCTTGCACCACAATCATGTCAAGATCGTTAATCGCCTTCGATGTGTCCTTGAAGTAGGAATCCATCTGGTCCTCCTTGACATACTTCATCCTGGCTATCTTCTGCTTGGCATCAGTCTTAAGGAGCTGCTCCACGAGGACCCCTCTCCCTACCGCAGCCTTTTCCTTTTCGTAGAGGTTCATTATCGACTTCATCATCAGGTATTGCTTCCTCATCGATGTGAACGTGTCGACCTCATCGTAAGCGTTCTGCTGCAGGTAGTCCTCCCGTATGACCTTCGCTATGTCGAGCGTCATCTTCTCCTCTTCCGGAAGCGCGTCGTACCCTACAAGCTGCACGATCTCGTTAATCTCCGCCTCTTTCTGCAGTACGCTCATGGACTTCTGGTACATCTCTGTCCACTCCTTGTTGACCTTCTGGATGTACCAGTTCTTCAGCTCATCTATGTATAGTGAATAGCTGTTCAGCCAGTTAATCGATGGGAAGTGCCTCCTGTTCGCAAGCGATGCGTCGAGTGCCCAGAACACCCTTGTTACCCTGAGCGTGTTCTGCGACACCGGCTCCGAAGTGTCTCCGCCCGGGGGCGACACCGCACCTATCGCAGTTATGGATCCGGTCTCGTCGTTGAGCACGGTGACCCTTCCTGCACGTTCATAGAACTCGGCGACCTTCCTTCCCAGGTAAGCCGGATATCCCTCCTCGCCAGGCATCTCCTCGAGCCTTCCTGATATCTCCCTCAGGGCTTCTGCCCATCTTGAGGTGCTGTCCGCCATGAGCGCGACGTTGTATCCCATGTCCCTGTAGTATTCCGCCAGTGTAATGCCGGTGTAGATGCTTGCTTCTCTTGCAGCCACTGGCATGTTCGATGTGTTGGCTATCAGTATGGTCCTATCCATAAGCGGCTTTCCAGTCTTGGGGTCCTTTAGCTGCGGGAACTCCGTAAGAATGTCTGTCATCTCGTTCCCCCGTTCCCCGCAACCGACATACACCACAATCTCCGTATCGCTCCACTTTGCCAGCTGGTGCTGTATTACGGTTTTGCCTGACCCGAATGGTCCTGGCACTGCGGCCGTTCCCCCCTTTGCTACCGGGAACAGCGTGTCCACTACCCTCTGCCCGGTTATGAGCGGTATCTCCGGAGGCAGCTTAGCCTTTACCGGTCTTGGTATCCTCACAGGCCACTTCTGTGAAAGCTTGAGCTCTTTCTTCTTTCCATCATCGCCCTTGACATAACCTATCACATCTTCGATAGTGAACTCCCCTCCGTCGAGCCTGTCCAGCGTTCCGCTGATCCCGAACGGGACCAGGACCTTGTGCTTTATCAGGCTTGTCTCCTGTATCTCGCCCAGTATGTCCCCTGGCTTGACCTTCGCACCCTTCTTCGCCGTAGGAATGAAGTCCCATTTCTTCTTCGTATCGACAGGCTCTACGTTGACCCCCCTCGCTATGAAGTCCCCGCTTATCGCCTTGATCTTGTCAAGCGGTCTCTGTATCCCATCGTATATTGAGCCTATGAGGCCAGGCCCCAGGACTACCGAGAGTTGGGAGCCGGTGTTCTCCACCGGCTCGCCCGGCCTTATGCCTGTCGTATCCTCGTAGACCTGTATTATCGCTTTGCCGGAATCAAGCCTTATTATCTCACCTACAAGGCCCTCATTGCCCACCTTGACCACGTCGTACATCTGTGCGTTCTCAAGGTCAACCGCAACTACCACTGGACCTGATACTCTTTGTATTCTTCCGCTCATTTAGCTGCACCCTTTGTTCCTAGTTTGCTTATATCAACTCCGAGGACCCTCTTCGCAAGCGCCTCAACGGATTCGCGGTCTGCCTCCTCCCCAGGAAGTGGTATGAACACCACCAATGGGCTGATGGAGGTTTCCGCTACCCTCAGCGTATTTGTGTCCATGTGGGACTTAAGCCCCTCGGATACGATTATGAGATTGTATGATTTGACACCTATGAGCTGCGTGAACATGTTGACTGCCTCCCTGCCCTCAGTGAGGAAGACGTCCTTTATGCCGATTAGCTTGAAGCCCAGCACAAGTGACCTCTCACCTATGACGGCGATCTTTTCGAATTTCATCTTTCCACTCTTCCTTCCCTCTATTTCTCTATGTACTTCAGTATCCTGAGCCTGTCGGTCCGCTCATCGCTTATCTTGTAGTACTTGCCAAGCCATATCGTCCTGAGCTCATCCCTTTCCATCTCGGACCTCAGCACGAAAGAGAATATGAACTCCAGCGACATGACTATGCTTTCGAAGAGCTTCAGGTATTTCCTGTAGACCTCCCTCCTGAGCGCAGTGTCGAAGTACGACGCGAACTGGTCCTCCTTGTAGGCCTCGAACGCGTCGTCAATCCTGTACGGTATGTAGTTCTTCAGCGCATATATCTCCTTCGACGCCATTTCATTGAGCTTCTGCTCTGACAGCGTTCCCCCTTTGATAAGGTACGGGGAGACGTTAGTTACCTTCTCCCCTATAGCCTTAATCACGGTCATTATGTTCTTGATATCGATCGTCTCCTTTATGTATGAGAGAAGCAGGGCTTCGCTCCCGTTGGAGAACTTGAAGGTGTTTATCATATTATTATAATAGTACACGTCGAGCGCGGTTATCATGCCGGATATGTCATTGGTCTTCTTGTAGTCCTCGATGTGCTTGAGCATTATTGTGCCATAGCCATATTTGACAAGCAGGGAAACCACTCCGTCGACATCCTTCTGCGATATCATGTTTATGTACTCGCTCCTGCTCAGAACTCCGCTGAATGTCCCGACAGGTATGTTGCGCTCCACCATCAGGAAAGCTTCCGTGTGCTCGATGTCGTAGCCAAGCACTTTCGATGACAGTATCGTCTTTATGTTCTCTATGTCCCACTTGCTCAGGTAGGATGAGATGAACTGCTTCGCGGAGTTCGGAAGTGCGAACATCGCGCTCCTTATCATGCGCATCATGTGGGCGTTTATCACGACCTCCATCAGGTCGGGGATTCTGTAAAGGCTTGAGAACGCGTCGATCTCCTTCCTGTAGCTCGTTGAGCTCAGCGACTTTAGGAACTCGTCGTCGCTCTTCTGCTGCAGCTCATCCATGAACGATGTGCTCAGGAACTCGGGACGTAGCACTTTTAGTCTTCCATAAGTGCCAGTGTAGCCCGCATCCATCTTTATCCCTTTTGAATCATCTTTAGTATCTGCACCGCTATGTCTTCCTTCACCATGGAGAAGAGGTTCTCCAGCGTGTAGTCTATTGAGAGCCTGCCGTCTTTAGAGACCGCCTTAAGCCCCCCGGAGAATTCCTCCTTTGACTCCTTTGGGTCTATACCCTTGGCTACCTTCAGCTTCGGAAGATCGCGCTTCTGCAGGTACAGCATGCAGTCGCTGCCAAGCTCATCGTAAGCGGCTTTGGCGAGCTTGTTCAGGAGACCGGGATAGTCTGCCCCTTTGGCATAGTCATTGAGCGACTCACGCACCTCGTCGAGCGTGCTGTTGATGGTGCTCTCGAGAGCCTCGCCGTATATCCTTCTTGCTTCTATGTTTGCTCTAGAAAGCTCCCTGGCGAGCAGCCTTGAGGAGTCTCCCTGTGCCTTCTGCTCCATGTGCCTGTTGTAAGCCTCCGCGCGCTTCTGCGCTTCCTCCGTCTCGCGCTTGGCGTTATTCTCGGCTTCCACGGCTATCTGGGACATCTTAGCCTTGGTGTCCCGCTCGATGTTAGCCAATATCTCTTCAAGTCCCATGCGAATCTGCACCCGCTTTGGAGGCTTACAGTATCTGCAACAGCAGTATGAGCCCGAGAACGAATCCGACTATCCACAACGTTTCAGGGATGACGAAGAAGAACAGCACCTGCCCGAACTTCTCCGGCTTTTCGCCGATTATTCCCATTCCTGCAGCGCCTATTCCGCTCTGCGCTATTCCGGTACCTATAAGACCGCCTGCGATCGACAATGCAGCCGCGACCGCAAAGAGAGGATCTGTGCTTGCCATTATTTCACCATTTTGAACATTATTCGCTTGACGGACTCCCGAGTCAGCCGTCGATTTTCAGAAGGTATCAGCCTTCATCAGGCCGATGCAGATATATTCTAACACTTACATTTATAAACTTAATGCATTTTATCTGGCAATGCATATGGATGAGCCCTGAGAAGTACGTTCATCTGTCAATAGCGCTTAAACGGGTGACGTATTTCCTCTCGATTGGAGGAGGTGATTAAATATCCCTATGCCACATCATATAGAGTTGGGCATACGTTCTTTTAGGGTTTCACGCCCTTCCGCAATGCCCAACGAACCGGAAGGGGTGCCACGCTAGGCTAATCCTGCCCTTTGATGAAGAGTGCCGTCAGCCTGCCGTGTAGATGCCGAATGGTACAGAAGCTATTAAATATGGGAGCCGTGCAATATATTACGATGGCGACCTATCGGGTGTTGATAGGAGAAGGGAAAGGAGAATACGAGGGCAACTATGTTGCGGTAGCTGAGCTGCCTACAGGAGGCTGTCTTGTGGCTGTCGCGCCTACCAGGAAAGAGGCGTACAAGCGCATAAAGATAGGGTTAGACTACTACAGGCACAAGATGGAGTACACCGGCTTCCAAGTGGATGAGGATGGAGGAGAATTTGAGGCTCCACAACTCGGAATGGTTCCTATCGGGGAAGAGCCGCAGCTGAACAACTGATTGCCTACACAGTAGAGAACCGACCTTGCAGCGGTATTTGTAATTTTGCAAAGCATTTACAAAGTCTTAAAGAGATTGCGGTGAAAGATTCTCTGTGATTCTATGGCAAGTCAGAAGAAACCTAATCTTAAGGGGGACGCTAGCCAACAGGGTGCAGGCGAGTCCATACCCATGTCGGATCCTAAACCAATGCCAAGCCAGGGCAATAATACCTCGGCTCCGGTGGCTAGGGCACAGGGTTCAGGCATCATGAAATACGCGTTAATAGGTATAGTCGCCATAGTGATAATAGCAGTAGTGGCTTTGCTGCTGTCAGGGAGCAATGGCGCACCCAGCCAGCTCACCGGCGCCCTTTCGCAGAAGACATTGAACGCTACCGCGCTGGGCAAAGTGATAGCGCAGAAGGTCAACTCGACACCCGAATTCACCGTGAATTACTCCGGCTCTGCCATAATCAACGTCACAACCACCCTCGCCGGATCAGAAAGCATGACCATACCTGTGGTATACAAGTTCCAGAAATACTACAATGATTCAAGGACCGATATATCCTTGCAGGGTGTCCCATTCGTCGGGTCCATGGCGATATCATCATTACATATCAATGGCAAGAACTACACATGCGAACAGGGAGGATTTGGAAGCCTCGGAGGAAGCACAGGAGGCGGCATAACGTGCATGTCCCAGGCACAGCAGCCATCCCCGCTGTTAAATGAGACGGCATTAGACAATGGGCTCAACATGACGATAAATAACACCGCACAATCTACCTTCAGCGGACAGGCATGCACGGAAGCGAGAGGGGTTATAAGGTACACTGAACCTCAGCTCGTATCAGGGTTCTCTCAGACAGGGCAGCAGTCGCCAAGCCTGAATGGCACCTTCTCAGCATGCTTCTCGAACAAGTACTTCGTGCCCCTCACTCTGGATGTGCAGTTTACCGGAAAGAACTACACCGTGAAGTTCCACCTGAATGAGACGGCGATAAGCGCCACATCGTCAAAGAGCTACGTTACGGTGCTGCCGGCCCCGGTTGAGAACACGAGCTACATAACAGGAAGCACTAACATCAACGTGAGCGGCAATGGGAGTGGCAACTATGGCGGCAACGGAAGCGGGAATTACGGCGGAAATGGGAACCTCATTGGCCCAAGCTGTTTGGCTAACGTCGGCTTCTTATGCAGTGGTCCGATAATGATGACCAACGGGACATTCGATGCGATAATAGGCCAGAATACTGGACAGACCATGCAGTATGTAGAGATGGCTTGCGCCGAATCGACCACTTCACAGCCACATGGGACTCCATACGAGAGCCTGGACCTCAACGGAACAGCTTGGAGCGTAGGGATATACAACACGGACTTAGTCTCTGGTTCAGATGTATTCCTCAAAAACCTCCAATGCGTCGATTCTTATGGCAATCCGATAAGGAGCTTAGCTGTTGGCACAGAGGTGACTGGAGCTTTATGGATGCGCGTAGCAGCAAACTACACCGACGCAGAGACAAACAACTGGAACTCGCCGCAGGAGGTAGGCGTCTTTAACGTGAAGGTAAGCTAAGCCGCCAATCCTCCTTTTCCTTTTCTTCATTTCTTCATTTTTTTACAACACGCAGCGCTGGCGCTGCGCGGTTTGATATACGATCGCATAAACAGCGATTACGCTATGGTGGACATCTGCTTTCTATTTTTGAGCCCGAAGTGTCGCACTATCTCTTCGGCTACCTCCTTTGGGCCCTTCTCGGTGTTGTCTACCTTTAAGCTTCCTGTTATCGGAGGTTCTTTCGGCTCATTTCTTGAGCTTAGGTGCTCGATGAGCTGCCCATGCGTGGTTATCTTCCCGAACCCTTTCCTTGAATCCATGTCCACCCTCCTCAACAGTTCCGCCTGCCTGGCAGTGAGGTAGACAAAACATACCCTTCCCCCATAACCTTCGGCCATCTTGACTACGCCATCGACAAGCTGGAGAGCCTCCTTTGTGTATCCCTTGACGAAAGCTGATGTGAATATGAAGTCTACGCCCCCTCTGACCAGCGCTTCGATCACGTCCATTCTGACTTTCATCGACAGGGCGCTGTATTGGTCCGTGCCCCTGGCGAAGAACTTCAGCGCAAGGTCGTCGGAGATATGGTTGTGGAATACCACATACCCGGTAAGCTTTTCCAGCTCCATTGCCACGGTAAGCTTTCCTGCTGCCGGTGGTCCGTATATGAAGACAAGGTCCATTTTAGGCACCGCTCTTCCTGGTCTCCTCTTTCCTCAAAAGAGCTTCGTAGACGCCCTGCGGGACCAGCTTCTGTACAACGCTCTGCCACCCTTCGAGCTTCAGCATGCTCTTGACGAAGCTTGAGCTCACTATCTCAAGTTCAGGAGGTGGCGAAAGCGACATGTGGACAAGCCTGTCCTCTTCCTTGGTGGCCTTGTCTTCTATGTACATGCTTGTTGCCAACACTATCCTTCGTTCCTCTAGCGAATCGGACTGGTCTCTGGTGCCCCTAAGGAGGTATCTTGCGCCGACGGACTTTGCGAAGTCTGCGGTGAACCTGTTGCCAAGCCCCACTACAGTCACGTTAGGCATGTCCTTCGTGAGCTCCTTTAGCATTGCTATCCTTTCCTCTTCCGAGAACATAGGCGTCTTCGAGGAATTCTGCGCTACCGCGATTATCAGCTTCGTGAATATCCTTGCACCCTTCCTTGCGACCCATGCGTGCCCTATGGTAGGCGGATCGAAACTGCCGGCGTATACCGCAACGGTCTCCGCCGCATTAGCCCTCAGCTCGGCGACGGTGCGCTTTATATTCGACTTCGCCTTCTCCTCATACCTGTCGGAGAAGAACTGCGTCCTGAAGAGCTGCTTTCTTTCGCCGAACTCGGCAAGGACATTGGCTCTTTCAGCATTGAACGGCTTTCTAGGCACCCACCAGAACTCGGCTGCGATTTCCCTATCGTACTTGTCGAATATGTCTGGTGGCTGCCCGAGTATGGACAGGTCTATGTCCAGCATGTATTTTGTATCGTTGTCGTCCACCGGGGCGTTGCGGTGCTTTGTCGCAAGAATTAACTCCCTTACCCTTTCGGCGAAGTCCCTGCTCAATCCGGCACCCATTGCCATCTCCACTGCGAGTTCGGCGCTCTTCTGCTCGTTCTCCTGACTCCTTGTATCGTAAACCACGTCATGGAACCATAATGCGAATTCGACAGCGAGTGGGTTCTCGAGCTTGTCCCTTACAAGATCAAGGTTCTTGAGGCACTCCCCTACATGCGTCATGTTGTGATACGCCCTTCCGGTAGAGTAGGCGTTGTATATAGCCTGGAAAACCGGTATCGGGTCGCCTTCTGCGGAAATCCCTTTCCACAGTGACATCCACCTCCCCTTTAGGGTGACACTATGCTGGTGTTGTGCTTCCATATTCTAGGATGTCCTGGACATAATATTTAGCCATTTCGGAAATGCCCAGGATACCGATTGGTTTTGACTTCTTGTGAGATGCGTATCGGCCCGGCCTTTAGGTCGTTTTTTGTGCTGAGATGGTGTATCAACCCTTGGCCACGCCCAACGGGACCAGCCTGGCTACCGCCTTCGAGATGTTCGCGCCTTCTACGCTTGCGACCACATCGTCTATGTTCTTGTACGCCCATTCCGCTTCCTCGCTGATCAGGCTGCGGCTGCGCACCCTTATCGCTATGTTCTTCCTCTCCATCTCATCGATTGTCTTCTTGGCCGGAATTTCCCTTATGGCCTGATGCCTCGACATTAACCTTCCTGCGCCGTGGCATGATGAGCCGAACGTCTCAAGCATGCTGCCCTCCCTCCCGGCAAGGACGTAGCTCGCTGTGCCCATGCTCCCGGGGATAAGGACTGGCTGTCCTACGTCCCTGTATGCTCTCGGTATTTCCTTTCTCCCGGGTGCAAACGCCCTTGTCGCGCCCTTCCTGTGGACATATACCCTCATGCGCTTGCCATTGACGTTGTGCTCCTCTAGCTTCGCTATGTTGTGGGACAGGTCATACAGTATCCGCATACCGAGCTTATCCGCGCTGCTCTCCAGGGCTTCCTCGAAGCTCTTTCTTATGAAGTGCGTCATTATCTGCCTGTTCGCAAACGCGAAGTTCACCGCTGCTTTCATCGCCCCTAGATAGTTGTCGGCCTCTTTTGACCCGACGAACGCATAGCCCAGTTCCGGATCCGGAAACTTTATACTGTTCCTCTTCTCGTAGCCTACAAGCTCCCTTAGGTAGTCGCTGCATACCTGGTGGCCGTATCCCCTTGAGCCGCTGTGCAGCATTATGACGACCTGTCCTTCGAACATGCCGTATGCCTTAGCCATTTTCTCGTCAAGTATCTTCTCCACGCTCTGGACTTCGGCAAAATGGTTCCCTGCGCCAAGTGTGCCGAGTTGAGGCTTGCCTCTCTGCTTCGCAAGCTGGCTCACCTTGCTCGTGTCCGCTCCTTCCATGCCGCCATTCTCCTCTATGAACTCCGTGTCATCCTTGAATCCGTATCCCTTTTCTACAGCGTATGATGCGCCTTCTGAAGCCACCTTATCCATGTCCTTCTCGGTGAATCCGAGGTTCAGCTTGCTGCCTACCCCGCTAGGGACGTTCTTGAACATCGCATCCATCACCTTCGAGATGCTCGGGGCCAGCTCCTTCACGGAGAGGTTGGTCTTTATCAGCCTGATGCCGCAATTTATGTCGAAACCCACCGCACCTGGGGAGATTATGCCGTTATCCGCGTCGAAAGCGGCGACTCCCCCTATTGGGAAGCCATACCCTTCATGTCCATCAGGCATGACAAGCATGTTCTCCACTATGGATGGCATCGTAGCTGCGTTGGCTGCCTGACCCAGGGTCCTGTCCCTTTGCATGAGCTCGGCTACCTTGCTGTTCGCATATATGCGCACAGGCACCTTCATGCCCTTTTCCGGATCAGCCTTAATCTCCCATTTGAATTCCGTAAGCCTGTCCATCTTTCTCTCTCCCGGCATAGCATCAGCTTCTGGACGTATCTGTATCATCTTTACGATCTTTATCGTATGTGGTAGACAAACCTATTTATGCTTGACAGGTCAAAAAACAATGCAAATAGGTGTGATGATGGCTGTAATCGATGTGACCGAAGCTACATTTGAAGCAGAAGTTTTGAAATCAAACATGCCCGTAATCGTAGATATATGGGCAACATGGTGCGGCCCATGCAGGATGTATTCCCCCATAGTAGACGAGGTATCGAAGGAGTACGACGGCAAGATAAAGTTCGTCAAGATCGATGCTGATGAGAATAACAGCCTCGCAGCGAAGTACAATGTGATGAGCATACCTACAACCATGCTCTTCATGGGCGGGAAGGTGAAGGCGATAAGCGTAGGGGCCGTTCCCAAGGAAACCCTAAAGAAGTGGATAGAGAAGAACCTACACTGACGGCGGGTCAGGCTTACCTGTCCAGAAACCTTATATATTTCTTCTTCATTTCATTATCAGATGAAGTGAGAGTGATGGCTAGCCAACACAATCATACTGCGCGAATAGCAGGCAGTTGCGTGTCTCTGGATCGCAGAGTAGGGGCTTGAGGCTGGTCTTGCTCAGGGCGCTTAACGAAAACCAGATCCTTATCCTGTCGAGCGTCAACGGCATGCGGAACATAACCTCACTACTAGCAGATGTAGCTGGGGAGTCGGGGGTTCCGATATCTACCCTGAAACTTAATGCAAAAATCCTCAAGGAACTCGGGCTCATAGACTTCAACGGTGCGCCGGCGACGGTTACGGAGCTCGGAAGGCTCATCATAAACATACTAGGTGAGAGGTGATGGGGATGAGTACTGATGCTTGCCTGTTTGAGGATGCCGTCAGGAGGAACGACCTTTCCGGCACCATGCGGCTTATGGGGTCCACAAGCCAGGAAACCCTAGACTGGTATTTAAATAGATTCGTTTATAGTAATAATCGAAGCTTCGTGCTTGAATTGCTTAGGGGAGGCGCCAATCCGAATGCGATGGACTTCTGGAATGGTGAAACCGCTATTGAGAAGGCAAGGAGGCTCGGTTATCCTGACATCGAAAGGCTTCTCCGCAGTTATATAAGAAGAGGTATGAAAGAAAAGAGGCGATGATATGGCAAACATCCCATTCCCAAGGGGAGTAAGAGACCTTATGCCGAACGAGGCTCTGTTCAGGAACGAGCTTCTTGGCAAGGCGGAGGCCATATTCCAGAGATTCGGCTTCCTCGCGATAGACACCCCGACCTTTGAATCCCTGAAGATCCTGAAAGCGAAGGGGGCGATAGGCGAAGATGTAAAGCTGCTCTATGAAACTAACGAGGATCTTGGCTTAAGATACGATTTCACCGTGTCACTTGCACGTTATGTGAGCATGCACCAGGACCTGCCGCTCCCATTCAGGCGATACGCCATAGGCAAGAGCTGGAGGAGGGAGGAGCCGCAGCGACTTAGGTACAGGGAGTTCACGCAGGCCGATGTAGACATCGTCGGAGGCAGGGGACCGGCAGCTGATGCAGAGGTCATAGCCGTCCCTTCTATAATCCTTGAGGAGATAGGCCTGGATTATACTGTCTTGATAAATAATAGGAAAATAGTCGAACAGATGCTTTCGTCCTTCGGGATCCCGAAGGACAGGTCTATCGCCGTTATGCGAGCCGTGGACAAGCTTGAAAAAATAGGCGAAGACGGAGTGACAAAGCTCCTTGTGGAAGCCGGCATCGATAAGGATGTGATAAGGAGGATCATGGACTTCATTGCGCTCAAGGGATCGAATGATGACAAACTCGCGTACGTCTCAGCCATACTCAAGGAGGGAGATGGCAATACGGCGATAGGAGAGCTAAAGCAGACATTACAGCTTCTCGCAGCTTACGGGCTCAAGGGAACCATGATGGTTGACTTCTCGCTGATGAGGGGATTCGATTATTATACGGACATAGTGATGGAGGTCAAGGCGAACACCAAGAAGACACGGTCGTCCATAGGGGGTGGTGGAAGGTATGACAAGCTCATATCCTTATACGGAGGCAAGGACCTGCCTGCCGTTGGCATGAGCCTCGGCATAGACCGGATACTCGATCTCCTGGACTTCTCGTCTTCCACGAAGTACACGTACGCGAAGGCGTTCGTGATAAACGTGAAGGACAAGAATTACGCTTATGCGCTCAAGGTGGCGAACTTCCTCAGAGCGAATGGCATCTCTATCGACATAAATGTCGCCACCCGAAACATTTCCAATCAGTTGTCGTATGCGAACTCCCTCAAGATAGGCTATGCGATAATAGTTGGCGACGAGGAGGAGAGGAGCAACAAGGTGAAGCTCAGGAACCTCGTGGACGGACAGGAGACCATGCTGCCTCTGAGCGAGGCATTAGCAAAGCTTAAAGGCACATGAACAGTATAGTATATCGGTAAATAAGATTTATTTGAGTTGAGTGTACATGGCTAAGTCGCAAGTCGATGCAGTGACCGATGAAAAGATCGCAAAGGGAGGGGTGCTCATTAAGTTCTACTTTGACATGCAGCATAAGGATAAGGACAAGCTGCAGCCGCTCATGGTGGAGCTGATAAACGAGAGGCTGATGAAGGAGATAGGTGTAGTATACGCGTTCGGGGCGATAGAAGAGGAGATAGAGTTCAAGGGAGTCTATTCGACAAGCGCTGTCGTCACCATACTGTTCGAGAACTTCTTCGCCGCAGTTGCAGTGGCATTGAACTATTCTCCAGCTGGGCTTGAGATAATAAAGCCGACCAAGGAGATGCATTTCAGGACAGGTGAGCTCCAGAGCCTGCTGATGAGCCTGTCCCAGAGGGCGGCCGACTACTCCAGATACGTGCTTGAAAAGGTCCTAAGTCCAGAGGAGCTGGAGGAGATGAACAGGTCGATGGAAAACAGGGAAAGGGTAGGAAGGGCGCTATTGGACAAGTCAAAACAGGAAGAAGGGAAGAAGGACTAACGCTTTTGATTTGCTCATTACCAGCCCAATAGTCAGCTTGGCACTACTTATGCGGTTGGATCGGTTGGTTTGTCAGCACCGTTAATTTGAGCTCTATCTGGGCATGCGACCCGTCATGCATACTTTGATTATGTGGTCGTACCTCAGAGAGTCGCGCACCGCCTTTCTTATCGGAATCCGTTTGTTCTCGAACATCGCCAGGACCTGCCTGTTTCCGATACCTGACCTCGTCATGTGTTCCTTGCGCGTCATATACTCCAACACACGCTTCTTAGGCCGTTGCGAATCACGATTGACATATGCGGCTGCGAACAGGAATGCCGCGCCTTCGAAAAATTCCCCGATCCGTTCGGTGGCTTTTTTACCCAATGGTCTCCTGAGCCTTTTCCAGAAAAGCATATCCTGGGTATAATGCAGGAACTCGTGCGCCACCATCTCGCCGATTCCGAGATTCTCAGGATTGTAACCCGGGTTTATGAATATCGTGTCGTATGAGTACCATGCCGCGTCATTCTCTCCAGAGGATTTCTTTATACCAGGCATGCTCATCTTTATCCCTGTAAGCTTCTGGAAAAAGGCATAGACGCTAGAAAGTTCGTCGTGAAGCTTATTTCGGGCCATAGTTGTCAACCTTGTACCACACAGGTCCATAACTCGTGTCTTCAAGCACTATCTCGTATTCTTTCTTCAGCTGCGCCCTAAGGGCATCTGCCTGGTCAAAATTCTTTGCCTTTCTTAGCGCCTCCCTCTTCCTCATCAGAGCCTCAGCTTCGGCAGGCAGCCTCTCTTTGTACGTGTTCTCTTGCAGTATCCCGAATATCCCAGCCATCTGGAGTGCGGCATCTATCGCATCCTTCTTGGCCTTCTCCCCTATTTGGGTGTGTGCCTCTGCGAAACTGCGGAGTTTGCTTATGAAGTCGACCAGCCCGGTAAGCGCAAGTGAGGTGTTGAAGTCGTTGTTCATGGCTTCCGTGAATTCCGTTATGGATGTCCTAGAGGACTCTTCTATTGCCTTATCGTCGCTTGTCGGATTCCTGGTCTCACCCATATTATAGAATATGCTGAACGACGAGTACAGGTACCTTAACTTCTTCAACGCCTCAGACATCGTCGACTCCTTATAGTTGACGTCTTTCCTGTAGTGCGTTGCCGCATAGAACAGTCGCAACGCTTCTGGCGGGTACTTTTCCAATGCTTCGCGTATCGTGACGAAGTTCTTTAGGCTCTTGCTCATCTTGGCGTCATTTACGTTGAAAACCCCGCAGTGCAGCCAATACCTGACGAACGGCGCTTTCCCGAATGCCGCTTCAGCCTGGGCGATCTCATTGGTATGATGAGGGAATATGAGTTCTGACGCTCCTCCGTGGATGTCGTAGGTTGGGCCGAATATCTTCCAGGTCATGGCTGTATCCTCTATGTGCCAACCTGGCCTTCCAGAGAGCTTGACTTCCTTACCGTCCACCTTAAGCGTTATCCCCCACTGCGGTTCGCCGGGCTTGGCAGCCTTCCATAGTGCAAAGTCGTAAGCGTTCCTCTTCCCTTCCTTCGGCTCTATCCTGTGCCTCTCGAGCTCTGATAGCTTCATCCTGGAAAGTTTGGTGTAATCCTCGAACTTAGATACGTCATAGTAGACGTCGCCGTCAATCGTATAGGCGTAACCCTTGTCCATCAACATCTGGATTTGCTCCTGCATCTCCTTTATGTAGTCCATGGACCTAGGATATTCATCTACATCCTGTTTGACTCCGAGTTTCGTCATGTCCTCAAGCAGGCGTTTTTCGTATTCCCGGGCAAGCGCGGTAGCGTCCATACCCTGCTCGTTCGCCCTCTTGATTATCTTATCATCTATGTCCGTGATGTTCTGTACGTAACGCACCTTGTAACCAATATGGCGCAGCCACCTCACTATAAAATCGAAGTCGATATACGCCTTTGCGTGCCCTAAATGCGCATCGTCGTATACCGTAGAGCCGCAGACGAACATGTTTACGGTGTTGTCACTCATCGGTTTGAACTCCTCCTTCTTACGGGTAAGGGTGTTGTATACGATAAGCGCCATTGGACCACAGCTATTGCATTTAGCTAATGCATCTCTCTTTTAAAAGGATTCTGTCTGAAGTAATTGCTAAACCGCTCATTTCCTATCCCTGTGGTTTCTGTGGCGTATCTTTTATTCCGTCCAACACAGATGGTGCCTCTTTGATATGTTTCACAAGTCCCTAATCCGTCGCTATGTTTTTAACATTGTCGCAGGGAACACCGTACGGTAACTTCTCACCCCAACGTGGCATTATCCCGGATACCATCCTTTTCATGAAGTTGATGATTTCCTCGTATTTTAAGAAAGCTACCCATCCCGCAAGCAGGGCGTTTGCACCAAGCGATATCGGTGAACCCTCTTTCGGATTTAGTCTTTGTGAGAACCTTTTGTCACATTGCAGTGGCAAACCTTACCTGCACACTTGCTTTTTATATCTTGGTTTGGTTAGTCATGAATGAGGGTCCTAGCATGGAGACTATAATAGAGGCAAAATGCCTCACCAAGAAGTTCAGGACAAAGCACAAGGCAGCAGGGCTTCTGGGAAGCATGAAATCGGTAATCAGGCCAGAGATGAAGGAACACATAGCCGTAGATAACATATCGTTCAGTGTCCAGAGAGGAGAGGTTGTCGGCTTCCTCGGCCCGAACGGAGCAGGAAAGAGCACCACGATAAAGATGCTTATAGGGATACTGTTCCCGGATGGAGGCGAGGTCTCGGTACTGGGGATGAAGCCCTGGAAGCGGAGGCAGCAGCTCGCATTCAAGCTTGGTGCGGTCTTCGGCCAGAAGCCGCAGCTATGGTATCACCTGCCCGCAATCGATACCTTCAATCTTATGTCCAAGATATACGAAATCGAGCCTAGTCGGTATAGGAGGAGGCTGGACTACCTGGTGGACCTGTTCGACATAGACTATCTTGATGTCCCAGTAAGGAGGCTGTCTCTCGGGCAACGAATGAGGGCGGAGGTAGTGGCATCTCTGCTTCACGAGCCTGAGATACTGCTGCTTGACGAACCGACCATCGGTCTTGACATAATAGCGAAGCAGAAAATGCGCGACCTAATAAAGAGGCTCAACAAGGATGAGAAGGTCACCGTGTTCCTTACATCGCACGACATGGACGATGTTGAAAAACTATGCAAACGCATAATGGTAATAAACGATGGTAAGATAGTGTTCAACGGAACCATAGACTCGCTTCGCAATGGCTACTTACTGAGCAAGGAGATTGACGTAAAGTTCAGCAGTGCGCCCAAGAGGTTCTCATTCCCGGGGGCGAAAGTCACAAAGCGAGGAAGCTATAGCCTTTCCATACAGTTGCAGCAAGGCAAGGGCAAGATAAGCGAACTGATAGACTACCTGACAGATAACTTCGAGGTGCTCGATGTTAACATCTCCGACCCTTCGGTAGAGGACATAGTGGCGAAGATATACAGGGGAAGATGACACTGTTATGGTGATGCGATGTCGCTTGCAAAGTATTATGAGATTACCAAGGTCGAAGTGCTCAATACGCTTGCGTATCCGTACAACCTCTTCGGCAGGGGGCTCTTCATAGCCCTTATCATTTTCATATTCTTCAACCTATGGAGCGTCATTTACAGGGAAGGAGGCAGCGGCATACTGGGCTTCTCGCTAGTTACACTGATATGGTATCTGGCCATGTCTGAATCAGCAGCAAACGGAAGCATGAGCACGGATTTGGTGCGGAAGATATCGGAGGGTATACAGACTGGAGACATAGCTTACACACTCAACAGGCCATACAACTTCATGATATACCAATTCGCCTACTCGATGGGGACGAACACACTGGTCACTGTGGTGGTTTTTGCATTCACAGGAATTGCATCGTACCTGCTTGTAGGCCCGTTACAGATAAATATGATTGCGGTCCCGTTTGTGATTATATCTATAGTTCTCGCTTTAGTGCTCGGATTCCTGATGAACTTCGCAATAGGAATCCTGGCATTCTGGTTCGAGGAGGTGAGGTCGGTAAGGTGGATAAACGAGAAGTTCATATTTGTGCTCGGGGGCATGCTCGTCCCGATAAACTTATTTCCCGGGGTGCTCAGGCAGATAGCCTTGCTACTGCCTTTCAGCTACATGTCCTATGCTCCGGCTTATCTCATGGTTAACTTCAGCCTTCCGTTCTTCATACAGAGCGTGCTGATGCAGCTGATGTGGATAGCGGTATACGCTGTTGTTGCTTATGGGATGTACAGGAAAGGGATCAAGAGGGTGTCTACGAATGGGGGCTAGAGGGCTATTGAACTTTATCATGGCGTACTTCAAGCTTAACCTGCAGTCTGCGATGGAGTACCGTTTCAACTTCATCATATTGGCGTTTGGCATGTTCATAAATGATGTTGCCTGGATCGTCTTCTGGTGGATAATCTTCGCTAAGTTCAACACCATAAACGGATGGAACTTCGGCAACCTGCTCGCCATGTACTCTATCGTAACCATAGGGTTTGGAGCTGCGACATTCTTTGTAGGCAACTGGCAGCGCATCGCGGAGAACGTGATAAAAGGTAGGCTTGACTACTATATGGTGCTGCCAAAGCCGTTACTCATACATATGTTGATCAGCAGAAGCGACTTCTCAGGTATGGGAGACCTGCTCTTCGGCATAGTGGTTGGGGCTTTCGCCTTCCTGGCAGGAGCTGTGTCTTCTGTCCCATTCTTCATACTGCTCACTGCGATGTCTACGCTCATACTGATAAGCTTTGGTATAATCATAGGATCGCTTTCGTTCTACTTCGGCGGCACTGGGGAATTTCAGGAGACAGCGCTCGGAAGTGTGATAGCGCTCTCTACTTATCCGTTCTCTGTCTTCGGTGGCTTCATTAGAATTATTCTGCTCACAGCAATACCCGTGGGTTTCATTACGGGAATTCCCGTGTTGCTGCTCCAGCAGTACAACGCTGCTTATATGGGCTATATGATAGTGGCGACTCTGGCATCCGTGACGGTTGCATCACTTATGTTCTACGCTGGACTGAAACGCTATGAATCCGGGAACCTGATAAACGCGCAGATATAGCGGGTAGTGGAACTTCTGTCGACATGGCAAACCTTTTTAACCTTGAAAGCGAATATCTAGCGTGATGATAATGCACTACGCCGAGCTTAACGCTGTGACGAAGATCTTGAGTGCTGATATACCAATGGAAAGGTAATCCGATGAGGATTTCTTCGAAAATAGTAAAGAAAGCGATGCGTAGGCGCTCGGATGTAGCGATAAGCGAGAAGGCCGCCGCAGCGATAGCCAAGATCCTTGAGGAGAAGGCGAACTCCATAGCGATTTATGCTGTGAAACGCGCCAAGAAGAACGGCAGGAACACGGTCACCAAGGAGGATGTGGATAACTATAGATTGAAATTCGGCGGTTAGATGTCGACAGGCAACCAAGTAAGCGCCACAGCCACATGCACGATAGCGAAGGGACCAGGAGGCAGGATGAAACTGCACCATTATGATGACAAGGGTGGCAGGACAGTGCTATGGGAACCGATAAATGGAGCCGTAATCGAGACGATATTCGATCTTGAGGGTGGTATATTGGTGCAGTCGCTCCTTAAGATAGAGGGCACTGGGATAGTGGAGAGGATTGGCTCTTACATGGAGAACGCAGGTCTGAAGGAGCCCAAGGAGGCTGATTTCTCCGATGTGAAGCTCGACAAGAAGTGCCCGAAGTGTGGCAGCGCCGCGCTTGAAAGGAAGGCAGGCAAAGTCACTGACTACAATGAGGTGCCGGTCATGCCGATATATGACTGTGCGTCGTGCCAGTGGAGAAGTTACTACCTGACGGACACCTATCTGACATACCTTGTGCACAACCATAAGGAGCTTTTTGACAATGAGGAATCGACAATGCTGGCTGTAAACGAGGCGCAGTTCGTTAAAGACCTGAAAGAGTACATAATAAGAATATTTGCATCCAAACGGATATTGTGTGTAAAGTGATTTATACATAGGCGAAAGGTGTTTTCATGGCAATATTGGTATCAGAGCTGTATGGGAAGCAGATAATAACGAATACTGGACAGAGGATTGGGATGGTAGAGGACGTCATACTTGATTTCGAAGGCGGGACTGTGGCGAACCTTTTGCTCAAGAAGATTGAGGAGCTCACCCGCGCACAGAATACAGGAGCGCTGCTCAGCAAGAACAGCGTGAAGTACGATAGGGTAAAGAGCGTATCCGAGACTATAATCGTAGGATCCGGAAAATAAGCGCTTCCCTCTTTTTTTACTCGAATAGGCACTCTGGAGCATAGGTGTACTTGTATTTCCCAGGTGTAAGGAGCACTCCGTATACCGAGCGGGGCTCGGATGCCAAGGTCACCAGTCTGCCAATTAAGTCTAAGCGCTGACAGTCAGTCAGCCAGTAGGCACTTCCTTAGACAGGTTCGGCCTTTGCTTTGTCAGCACCCTACTGCCGCAGTAGTTGCACCTGACGAAACCCTCTAACATCTTGAGCCTTTTTCCGCATTTCATGCATATGTACGCCATGATAGCACCTTTTCCTTCTACTTGCCCATCCTCGTCTCCTTCAGCCACTTCACGAAGTCCGTGTGCAACGAGGACCTGCTCGTGTTTATCACACGAATCTTCGCCTTGCCATTCAGATGTTCATCGTTCAGTTCAAGCACAGGCTCGTAAGTGTCCAATTTCACATAGTGCACCTCAGCCCAGTGGATTATGCCGTTGAGATAGTCTTTCGTTATGTCCTTCGTCATCGGCATCGATGAGAAGCTGAACAGTATGCCATTACACCAGTACAGCGGTATGGTACCGGCTGGCATCACCCGTTCCCTGAGAAGGTCATCCATATTCACATCCAGGCATTCGTGCACTATGAGTTCTCTTGTCGGGGAGAATATTACATCGGTCATTCTTTCACCATTACCTTGACTTATTGACGCTTTGGCTTCCTTGTCATGTCTTCTATGAGCCTCTTCGCTACCTCACCTTCAGGTGTGCTCAACGTGAAGGCGCCTCCCGCATACGTGGCGTTGCAGTGCCTGCATTGCCAGATACTGGTGCTTATTCTTTTCACGGCCATCTTGCCGCATGCTTCGCATCGGTATCTAGACTGCTTCTTCTTTTTGACCGCGTTGTATCTCTTCCTTATGCTTGCGCCGTATCTTATGCTAGCGTTAACCATACATAGCACCTTATTGCTCGCTTACCTGACTCACATATTTGTTTAGTTCGTTGAACTTCTCGGTAGATATACCGACAAGCTCGTCGATCTCATGCATGGACAGGTTGCCTCCGATGCCTTTCTGCATCGCCCTCACCAGCTTCCCGTCATTTGTGATGGTGAGTCTCGTGTCTGCGGTGTTCTCCTCATGGATGTCCATGTCGAGTACCAAGGCATTGCCTATCTTTCCGAATGTGGTTGACAGTGCCACATTGTCTATCTTTAACTTATCTTTCCTCTCACTATATATTGCTTTGCCATTCTCCTCCTTAGGCACCTTCGTGGTCTTTAGCGCACACATAGCAGCCAATGCGCTAGCATCGAATAGGTTCCCATCGTAGTTCAGCACATATAGATCGATGAACACTGTCCATGCCTTCTCTGCGTCTATCGAAAGGCTGCTCAGGTCTATGGCTTTTGCAGCCCTTATTCCCCTGTCGACCACCCTTGCGAGCTCTATAGACTCCGGGCTTGGAGGCCCGGTCTCGAACTCGGCGTGTGCCAATGGGAGAAGCTCTGCAGAGACCATCAGGTTACCTTGGTCAGGGGTATCCTCCATGGGCTCTTCGACCTGCATCTTGATTCCGACAAGCACACGTGTGGATCCGAGATCGACCTGCGCCGAACCTTCCGCATTCTCCACAAATCCCGCCTTTACGCTTACAGGTCTGAAATCAAACATTCCTCTTGAGTCTTCCCTGGAGCCTTTTGCAAGAAGCTCCCTGATGTATGCGCTCTTCAATGAATCTATTGCGTCCATATTAAACACCGTTGTATTTCTCCTCTGCATTTTTGTAGGTCTCCTTAAGTGCAGCCTTCTGTATCTCGGATATTGCCTTGCCTGATTCTTTCGCCATCTCCATGGCACGCTTGACCTCCTCTCTCGTCATCTCGCCATCCATTTGCAGCAAGAGTACGTTGTTGTTCCTTGGGGATATTGCCATTGGCATATCGCTGTCGGAGTAGTTGTCCTCTATCATGTTCATGTCCAATACGAGTTCCGTGCCTATCTTTCCGACCGATACGGCATATATTATGTCCTTCATGTGTATCCCCGCGTTAGCCAGAGCCACTGCAGCTGCAGTTATGCCGGCAGCCCTCGTGCCACCGTCGCCCTGCAAGACCTCTATAAATACGTCTATCTCGCTGCCGGGGTATTCTGTTAGCAGCACCGTGTCCTCGAATGCTTCCCTTGTGACCTTGGATATCTCCGTGGCCCTTCTGTTCGGACCTGACCTGCCATGTCCCTCCAGTGAGGAGAATGGCGCCATTGCGTACCTGCACTTTATTATCGCCCTTGATGCCTCCGTCATGTGCTTTGGAAGCACCTCCTTAGGTCCGTATACTGCGGCGAGTATCTTGTTGTTGCCCCACTCCAGGTAGGCTGAGCCGTCTGCGTTCTTCAGAACCGCCGACTCTATCTTGAGCGGTCTTAGTTCGTTGAAACCTCTTCCGTCAAGCCTCTTGCCTTTTACTATGAGCTCGGGTTTATTGGCTTTTGATCCCATTGCATCACTTTTTCTACATTATTCTACATTACATTTCTCGATTTATTCCTCGATTATGGTCAGCTGCAGCTGGAGCAGGGCTCTTCCGCCTCGCGCTGCCCTCTTCAAGCATCTTCTTTATCCTCTCGGTGAGCCCGCTGGTGTGTGCCTCATTCTCTATCTTCCTTATCGCGAGCGTCGCAAGCGCGATATCGCCTCCCCGCATCCACACCATGCCGTTCTTACCCACTATTATGTATGTGCCGGTAAGGTCAGCTATCTGCCTTATCATTGTGTCGTTCCTTCCGACTATCCTCGGCACCTTTATGGGTTTTATCGATATGAACGTGCCACCGTTCAGCACCTTCGGGTAAGCAAGTATTATCGTGTTCGAGTCCTCTATGTCCTTGACCCTTGCTTCTATCATGTCCCCTTCCTTCATCGGCTCCATTCTCCCTTCGAACCTGTCCATGCTTCCGATAAGTATGGCCCTTCCGAAGTACGACAGGTCTACTATGTACACCTTGCCCTTCGACTCGGTGACTATGCCTATGACGGTGTCACCTATCCTTGGTCGCCATGACCCCTCCAATGGGACCAGTACGCCCTTTTCCTTTTCCAGTATTCCAAGTATCTTAGAATAGGTCTTGCCATTTTCTACGAACGCGTTCTCCATCCTTATGGGCTTATCGTATATCATATCGCCCGGAACGACTATATCTTTCATTCTATCACTTCACTTTTTCAACGTAATTGATTGATTGCTGCTGTTTATCCTTTTACTTTACATTATCTTGATTATCACTCTTCCCTGAGTGGCCTTGTTTATCTTGTCGAAGAATTCGCTCTGCATTCCAGCTGGGAATTCCAGGGACGCTTGCAGGCTCCCGTTCGAAAGCCATTCCTCCGATTTCAATCCGTACTGTTTAAGTATGCCGTAACACCTGTTTGCCATATCGGCAGGTATAGTCGCTTGTATCTTCGCTGTTGTGAATTTCAACGGGAGTATTGGCGACAGCTTCTTCACTATCTGCTCTATCTGCTCGTTGACATTCTTGAATGGATCTATGGACGCCTTTGCCTCCCTCATGGCGTTTTCTATCCTGAGCGGAGGGTTTGGCGCGTTGGTCCTAGGGTCAATAGAGTTCCTTGCGATTATATCTATGATCTGCTTCCTTTTCTCCTCGACC
This sequence comes from Microcaldota archaeon, assembly GCA_021785805.1. Taxonomy (GTDB): domain Archaea; phylum Micrarchaeota; class Micrarchaeia; order Micrarchaeales; family Micrarchaeaceae; genus JAJZYD01. Next base: position 27,395 of record JAJYEJ010000001.1, read on the forward strand.
ATCTTCGCTCTTTGCTCGGTGGTTATCGGGACATCTCCTTTCTTGAGTATCGTATCGGCTATCTTCTCTATCTCAAGCGTTCCGAACGCCTTCTTTAGCTTGTCCTCGCTCTGGCGCTCCCCTTTCCTTGCGTCCTTGAATACCTCTTCAGTCTCCAGGACAGAAAGGACGTCGTTTCGCTTGCCTGTGACGTATTCGTATGCACGATCCGCGTCGACAAGTATCTCGAATTCGTCTCCCGTGTGGCTGTATTTTACTATGACCTGTTTTGACATCTGATCACGAGTACTGCACTGAATCAAAGGTACTCTCCTATCATCTCAGGGGTGAACATGACATATCCGTCCTTCTTGGTTATCCTGGCTATGTCTATGCTTGATGCCGTTAGCTTTCCTTCAGCTACCTTCTTCACCACGCTGATTCCAAGCTTTACCGCTTCGTCCATGCTCATGTCATCCTTGTACTCCTTGACAAGTATCTCCTCCGCTGTTTTCTTTCCAGATCCTATTGCGTCCGCTTTATATCCCAGGAACGACGCACCGGCGTCGATTTCGAAGAGCTGTGGCTCCCTGCCATATCCGGCTACGAGAAGCGATATTGCGTATGGCCTTACGCCGCCGTACTGTGTCGCTATCTGCATCTCATCGGCTATCTCTCTCGAGATGGTCTCGATGGATTCCGTTTCGTCGTATATCATCCTGTGCGACTGTGTCCTGTGCCGCATTATGTTTATTATGTGAAGACCGTCAGATACCAGGCCGCTGTATGTGGCACCGACGAACGAGTCTACTCTGAATATCTTCTGTACCGTGCTAGGTATGGCCAACGGCTCCGATATGTTCTTATGGGCGAGAAGGACGACACCGCCATCTGCGACTAGCCCTACGGATGTGGCTCCCTTTCGCACAGCCTCCCTTGCGTAGTCCACCTGGAACAGCCTCCCGTCAGGGCTGAACATCACTCCCCTATCGTACGCTTGTATATTTGGGTACATACCTATTCACCGATTCAACATGATGGCTTGATGCGCTTATGCGGCGTTTGCCAGTTCCAGCTTCCTTACCTCCACCTTGTTCAGATCAGCTATGTGCTTTATCTTCGTGGTGAGGTCTGCCTGGAACTTGCCCTCTATTATTGCGCTTATGGCGGCATTTGCCTCATTTTCCTTGAAATATAATCTCGTGAAGTCCTCTGCTTCCTTTCTTATTCCTACGATCTTGGTGTGTGCGGTCCTTCCCCTTGTGACCACTATCACCTTTACGACCGCTCTTATGCCGTCCTTCGACGCCACAGGCACCACTACCGAGGATACGCTCCTGTACTTCCTTACGAACGATCTTATGTAGCTCGGCACCTGCTCTATGCCGATGAGCTTCGTCTTGGCGGATTCGCCATTGACTTCGGTTATCTTCAATACGGCATTCGTATAGGCATGGGATGGGTTGTGCGTCAGCGAGTCGAGGCTGACCACGACGTTCCTCCCTATCGCCGCTTTTTCATCGTTAGCCGGCATCTCCCCTATGATCGCCTCATTGAATATGCGAGGCGCCAGGATGGAGAACCATCTCTTCAGCTTCCATTTGTCAATTCCTTTCTGTACTGCCATGGTTTCACTCTTGCTTTAGTATAATCACATTGTTGGTCACTGCTTGCCCTTTATCAACAGGGCTGCAGTCTCTGGGTCGTATCTCCATGATTGCGGAAGAACGCCCTCCCTCATGTAGTACTTGGCCAGCCTCCATATCTTGGACTCTATGCGGCGCAGGCGTATGGTGTTATAGGTATCCTTATTGTTCTTGCCGAGATGTATCCTCATCTTTACCGCTGTTTTCATCAGGTCCAGGATATCTGAAGGCATGCTCCCCTCGAGACCTTTCTGCTTAAGGAACTCGGAAAGCCTTATCCCAAGGTACTGCCTAATGTATGGGACGTTGTGTTCCCTCTTCATCCTTTCGCCTATTAGGGCCGGACTCATGCCCTGCTTAGCATAACCTGTTATCAGCTCCTCGATCTGCTCCTTCGTAACGGTAGCGGTGCTAGGTATCGTGCCTATCTCCACTACAGGCTTCCTCGATTTTGATTTCCCGTGCTTCTTCGTATGCATTCTTGCCATTATAACACTCTGTTGATGATTTCCGTCAAATGTCAGGTTAATGATCATTCTTGATGCCAACATTCACGTAGTTGGACCAGGAGAACAAAGCACATGTGCCTCATGCCTTTATGTTGACAGAGAAGTCCTTCGCTTCCTTCACCTCTATCGCAGACGATTTACATATCTGCCTTATTTCGTCCTTCGCCGATAGGGTTACAGTATAGTATTCTTTAGGAACATTTATATTAATTGATGTTATCTGCGCGTTGAGTGCGAGCTTGGCCTGCGACTTCAGTTTCCTGACCTCCGCTATCACCACGTTGAGGAAAGTGCCTGCACTCTCGAAGTCTACGTCCACGATAGCACTCTTGAACACCATGCCGTTTATCACGTAGCTGGATTTCGTAGCCTTCTCCGTGAAAGCTGGAAACTCCTCCTCGAAGATGCTCTTCTTGCTGAATGCCGAGTTTATCTCCTCGCAAAGGAATGGCGCGACCGGAGCCAACAGCCTGAGAGATGTGAGCAGCACATGCTTGAGCGTGAAGAGCGCGGCCTCCTTGCTCCGCTCCATGTCCTTCTCCTCTGAATATACCCTGTGCTTTACGTTCTCTATGTAATAGTCGGCGAACTCGTGCCAGTAGAATGATATCGCCTTGGACATCGCGTCGTAGAGCACGAACCTGTCGTATGCCTCTCCAACCTCCCTTATGGTCTCGTTTAGCCTGTTGAGTATCCATACGTCGAACACCGCCAGGTCGCCATGAGGCTCCTCTTTAGGCACCTTGCCCTTCGACAGGGCAGTGTTGACGAAGTTAGCCGTATTGAACAGCTTCGTCAGGAAGCTCTTCGCATAGTCCATCTCGGCATATGAGAACGGGCGATCCTTGCCTATTGCGCCGCTGAGCGCAACCCAGAGCCTTATCGCGTCTGCAGGGTACTTGGTTATAAGCTCGGCAGGGTATACGCCGTTGCCCATGCTCTTGTGCATCTCCTTGCCATCCGTGCCAAGCACCATCCCATGGGCAAGAATCTTCTCCCATGGTTTGTCACCGGTAAGCGCCATTGTCCTGTAGATAGTGTAGAATGCCCATGTCCTTATTATGTCAGTTCCCTGTATCCTCATGGCGCTCGGGAATGCGCGTTCGAACAACTTTTTATCATCCGGCCATCCGGCTATGACCATCGAGGTTATCGATGTGTCTATCCAACCGTCAAGCGTTTCTTTCGTTCCGACAATCTGCCCACCGCACTTCGGGCACTCGCTAATATATGGCTTCTTTGATGTCGGGTCTAGAGGAAGGTCCTCCTTCTTCGGAGGCACTATGTGGCTGCACTTCTCGCAATACCAGAACGGCATCGGCGTCCCGAATACCCTGTTGCGCGTTATCGCCCAATCCCACTCTATGAAGTTAGCCCAGTCCTCCAACCTCTGTCTGGTGTGCTCAGGTATCCACCCTACAGCCTTTGCGGTCTCCTTGATCCGCTCTGCGCTGTCCTTTATCTTCAGGAACCACTGAGAGTTCGATATCAGTTCGATCGGAGTCTGGCAGCGGTCATGGACCTTTACGATGTGCTTTATGTTCTCCTTCTTCACCAGAGCTCCGGCGCCGGTCAGTGCGCCGATTATCGCCTCTCTGGCCTTCTTCACATGAGTCCCGTCGAACTTGCCGGCGTTTGTCAGCAGCCCGTTGATGTTCATGGCGGGCACTAGCTTGAGCTTATGCTTGTAGTACATATTGATATCGCGCTTATCTCCGAACGTGCATACCATCTCCGCTCCTGTGCCGAACTCTATATCGACAGCCTCATCCCCTATGATCATGACCTCGTTCCCGAAGACAGGCACCTCTATGCTGCTCCCTATGAGCTTCGAGTACCTCTTGTCAGACGGGTTCACTGCCACGGCAACGGCGGCATGCATAAGCTCCGGCCTTGTAGTCGCTATCGTCAGGCTCTTCTGGTCTTTGTCCTTTAGCCTGAAATTAACGTAATATAGGACAGTCTCCTTCTCCCTCTCCTCTGCCTGTTCCCTGGATATCGCACTGGAGCAATAGACGCACCATTCTATCGGGTGCTCCGCCCTATACAGCATGCCCTTCTCGTACATCATAAGCACAGACAGTTGCACCTTCCTTACATATTCCTTGTCCGTTGTCCTATACTCCAGGCTCTCGTCGAATGAAGCGCCTAGCTTTAACATCCATTCTTTCATGTCGTTCTTGTTAGTTTCCGATACCTCAACGCACTTGTTGTAGAACTCCTCCCTGCTGAGCTTCTTGCCGTATTTCTTCTCGGTCTCTATCTCCGTAGGGAAGCCGTGCTCGTCCCAACCCACAGGGTATAACACGTTGAATCCCCTGGCCCGCTTGTACCTTGCAATTGTGTCTACGTAGCATGTCCAGAATGCATGACCCATATGAAGACCGCCGGTAGTATTAGGCGGTGGCGTATCGATCACGAATAGGGCCCTCTTGTCATCCTTCCTGTCGAATGCATGGAGCTTGCGCTGCTTCCATAAGTCTCTCCACTTTCCAGGGTTTTCGCTGTACATAAACACACATCGCCCCTAGGCGTGCGCTCAAGTATGGCACTAGAAGAATAATAAAAAGATTCAAATTGGCTAAGCCAGCGCCATAGCTAAAGGTTAGCTATTCAATTTATTATCTCCCCGAGAGCGAATCTTGCCTTCACTTCGGTTATTCGCACCTTGATGGTGTCTCCGGCACGTGCGCCCTTTACGAAGATGACAAAACCATCCTTCTTGGCTATGCCATCACCCTTGGAGCCTGCTGCCTCGACCTTTACCTCCACCTCATCGCCCACTTTCACAGGCTTCGGAAGGAAATAGTTTGGCTTTATATGCATGCCCCCTCTTCTGCCACCTTGCCTTTCACCGTGGCCTTCACCTTCCTCTTCTGAGCCCTCAGCTCTTCCTTCCATCTCTCCTTGTTCTTCGTCAGACATTCAAATCCCTGCTCCTACGTAGAATCAGGCTGCAAGCCTTTTACTCCGTATTTGTTAGTATAAGACTAATCCATATTTATAATACTTTCTATGGCTAACGTCGGTCGTTCTCCGTCTGGCGCGCTACCATGACGGTGTTCTGACTGTCGCTATCGCTATTGGTCCTGCCCGTACCTTCTTGCAGCGATGCCATGCCAGAATGTCGTATGTTTTAACAATTTTCTGACATGCCTACCCATAAGCGGACGCTTGCTGAAGCCCTTTGACAGCTCGTCCACCTTCCCGATGGCGCCTTCGGTGAGATTGAATGTGGCTGCGCCCGCGTTTTCCGCCATGTGCTTTGCGGAGCTGGCTTTCGGTATGGCCACCACAGGCTTCTTCGATATGAGCCAGTTGAGAGCCACCTGTGTCCCTGTCTTCCCATGAGGCTCGCCGATCGCGTCAAGTCCCGATAGAAGAGCCGCATTCCTTCTTTCATAGAGCTGCCCTTCCCCAAGCGGGCTATATGCTATCAGCGTTATATTGTTCCTCTTACAGTAATCGACAAGCCCGTCCTCTTCATGTTCCCTCATCAGTATGCTGTATTCTACCTGATTTGAAACTACTTCGCCGTGATTCAGTGCAGCCTGTGCATCCTCAAGCTCCTTAGCGGAGAAATTGCTTACCCCTATGTGGCGTATCTTTCCCTCTTTCTGGAGATGCTCGAGAGCTGACATCGTATCTTCGATGGGGACGGTGTAATTCGGATAATGCAGTTGGTATAGCCATATCTGCTTTATGCCAAGCCGTTTCAGGCTGCCGTTGCAAGCATCTATCAAATCCTGATAATGGAAGTGATTGGGCCATACCTTCGACGCCACGTGTATGTCATCCCGGCCGATTCTGTCCAGGACCTTTCCGACTATGCCCTCGGTGCCGTATATCTCTGCCGTATCGATTAGGTTTATACCGTTGTCGACACCCGAACAGACGATTTCGTGAGCAGCCTTTTCGTTCAAGTCCAGCTGCCATGTCCCTATTCCGATCGCAGATATGCGTTCCTTTGTCCTTCCAAGATATTTGTATTCCACGGTAAAATCCCGTCTGGCTTATCCGCTTTATTGCCTACCTTATCTTCTCGAGGTGTATACCCTTCTCGTTCGGCAGTATCTTGTATTGCGCATTCTCGAAGTGCAGGGCAAGCTCCCTGCCCTCATAGAAGACATGGAGGAATACGGAAACGGCTGCGGATGTGCAATGAGGCTGCGTGGTTATGCTTACGTTGAAGTCGGCAAGCTGGTGCACCTTCTTCATTGGCTCCATCATCGTAACTATGACTAGCAGGTTCTTGTAGGTCTTGAGCGTGTACAACACCTTGTTGAGAGGGACGCCATAGCGCGTAAGATGTATCTTGGTGTAATTCTTCTTCGAGTAGACGTATTCCTCCCAATTAGTCGTGAACGATACGATGAATGTTCCACCCCATTTCTTGCTTATGCGCTCGAACTGCTTTATCAGCTTCTCGCTCTTCTTGCCGGTGAATGTTATCTCTGACGCGCCGAATGCCCTAGCTGCCATGCAGAGGTCCTCACGCGTCTCAGGTGTGGCGTTACCTATGGCCAATACGCTTATCATCCGTCATTCACCCACGTTTACAAATGACAGGCAAGCTTAATAAACCTCTTATCTTTATACGGCGTTGCCATCGGTCAGGATGCCTGAGCCTCCAGGATGAGCGTCTGGCATACCGGGAAAGTCCGGAGACAGCTGCACGGTCTTTGCATCCACAAGCTTTGCCCCGGGGTCTATGCGCATGAGCCTTACCCCGGATGCAGCCCTTCCGGTCTTCCTTATATCGGATACCGGGAACTGTATCGATAAGCCTTTGGAATTTATTAGTATTATCGCTTCGTTATCGCTTACCTTTAGGGCCTTGACCACATAGCCTGTCTTGTCCTTTACCTTCATGTTGATTACACCCTTGCCTCCCCTCCCTTGAAGCCTATACCTGTTGAGCTCCGTTATCTTCCCGAACCCTTTCTCGGATACGGAAGCGATAAGGTCGTTGGCAGAGGCGGTTATCACATTGACCACATCATCGTCCTGCGCCAGTTTTATCCCGCGCACGCCGTAAGCTGCCCTTCCCATCTCCCTGACGTCGCTCTCCTCGAAGCGGAGCGCCTTGCCCTTTCTTGACACTATGAGGAGGTTCGACCTTCCGTTTGATATGCAGATGTCCGCAAGGGAGTCTCCCTGATCGAGCGGCATGGCAAGGATGCCACTGGTCCTGGGCCTTGAGAATCTCTCCGCCTTCACCCTCTTGACTGTACCCCTCTTCGTAATGAAAGTCAGGTAGCTATCCTGGAACACCTTTGTGTTTATGATCTTTTCCACTACCTCGCCCTCAGATAACTTGACAAGGTTGACCGCAGCTTTGCCATGGCTGTACCTTGTCTCTTCTGGGACGCGATACGCTTTGAGCCAATAAGCCCTTCCCCTGTTGGTCACGATGAGCAGGAAGTCCTTTGTCCTGCATGAGAGTATCTGCTTTACGAAATCCCCCTCTCTGAGTTCTATGGCGATTATGCCTTTGCCACCCCTGCTCTGTGCACGGTAGGACTTGGTCGGCAGCCTCTTCATATAGTTGTTTTTCGTAAGTATGATCGTCGTCTCATCGTCGCTTATGAGATCCTCTTGCTCCAGCTCCTCCCCTTCATTATGCTCTATGGATGTGCGCCTGTCCCTACCATACTTCGCGCTGATGTCGCTGGTCTCCTCCTCTATTATCCGATAGACCTTCTCCTCGCTGGACAGTATGCCTTTGTAGGTCTCGATTCTGGAGGCGAGGTCTGTCTTCTCGGTCGCGAGGGATGTGCTTTCTAATGCGGTAAGCTTGCTGAGCTTCATGTCTAGTATGGCATTAGCCTGCTTTTCAGATAAGCTGAAGTTCGACATTAGTGATGCCCTTGCCTCCTTCATGTCGGAGCTTTTCCTGATTGTCGCTACGACCCTGTCTATGTCCCCTATCGCCACAAGAAGGCCTTCTACTATGTGCAGCCTGTCCGAGGCGACGTCCAGGTCGTACTTGGTCCTGTTCCTTATGACCTCTATGCGATGGTCTACGAAGGTCTTGATGAACTGCTTGATGTTGAATGTTATAAGCGAGTTCTTGATCACAGCTATGTTCATCACTGGCATTGATGTCTGAAGCTGTGTATGCTTGTATAGCGTGTTCGTTATCAGGTCCGGGCTCGCATCCTTCTTCAGGTCGATGGCTATGCGTATCCCTTCCTTGCTGCTCTCGTCCCTCAGGTCGCTGATCCCCAGGAGCTGCTTATCTTTCACGAGCTCCGCTATCTTCTGGACGAGTGTCGCCTTGTTCACCATGAATGGTATCTCCTTTATCACTATAGTCGTGCCTTTCTTTCCGGTCTCTATTTCGACCTTGCCCCGGGTTATGCACGAACCTCTTCCGTTTAGATAGGAGGCGGCGAGCATGCTGTTGTGGAACACGATTCCCCCGGTTGGGAAATCAGGTCCCTTGACATGTTGCATGAGTTCTTGTGGAGTTATCTCTTTGTTCTTTATGTAAGCGATTATTGCGCTGCACACCTCACGCAGGTTGTGCGGCAGTATGTTGGTTGCGACGCCCACCGCTATCCCTGATGCCCCATTCACCATGAGATTAGGCACCTTCGATGGAAGCACAAGAGGCTCCTCCTCAGTGTTGTCGAAGTTTGGCGCGAACTGGACAGCCTTTTTATCAAGGTCTTCAAGCATCTCCTCAGCGAGCTTGTTTAGCTTGACTTCGGTGTAACGCTGGGCAGCCGGTGGATCTCCGTCGATTGAGCCCATATTGCCTTGGCCCTGCACAAGCGTGTGATTCATTGAGAAATCCTGTGCCATCCTGACAAGGGTCTCATAAGCGGCTATGTCGCCATGCGGGTGGAACCTTCCTATCACGGTACCTACGACCCTTGCGCTCTTTATCGTCGGTTTGTCGTGGGTGTTGCCTAGCTGCTGCATGGCATATAGTGTTCTCCTCTGCGCAGGCTTGAGCCCGTCTCTTGCATCTGGGAGCGCCCTGCCTACGATTACGCTCATCGCGTAGTCTATGTAGGAACTCTGCATCTCCCTTTCTATCTGTGATTCAACTATCTCTTCCGTCATGTCAAACTCACAACTCTTTGTACATCAGGTAATCCGGGTAGTATTTGCCGTTTCTTCTCAGCCTGCGCGGTATGGTGCCTGCTATCTTAAAGCCAAACCTGTCAAGCAGCCTCTTCGATGGGACGTTGCTTGTCATTACATATGTTTGTATCAGCGTGAACTTCTTCTTGCTTCGATCCATGACGTCCTTCATAAGGGCCTTGCCTATCCCAATTCCCCTGTAGTCCTTGCGCACCGTCATGTCCAGTTCCCCCACATGCCCCACCTCAGAGCCGGGCCAATTGCACTTCACATTGCACATCCCAACCACCTCCCCATCGGCTTCCGCTACAGAAGCTATTGGATTCCCCTTCTCCAGGTCCCTGAACCACCATATCTCCGTTTGCAGCAATTCCCCTTCTGTAGGTTTCTTCTTGGCCAATGCCTCTCCGAGAAGCGGGGTGCGCTTCTCTCCATAAAGGGAGCGGTATAGCCTTGCAATGCTGAGGATATCGTCTATCCCCATCTGGCGTATCCTATATCCCTGTTTGCGCTGCATTGAATCACACGTCGAGGAACTTCACTTCAGTGGAGTGCTCCTCAAGGAAGCGCCTCCTCTGTTCCACATCAAGTCCCATTAGTATCGTGAACATCGTGTTGGCCATCTCAGTATCGCCGATTGTTATCTTCTTAAGGACCCTGTGCTTTGGATCCATGGTTGTTTCCCATAGCTGGTCAGGATTCATCTCTCCGAGACCCTTGTACCTCTGCACCGTCGCTTTACCATCGTATGCTTTCATAATCTCGTTTAGCTGAGCATCGGAGTAGGCATACTTTGTCTCCCTGCCCTTCGTCACCTTGTAGAGCGGAGGTTGCCCTATGTAGATATTGCCTTTTTCTATGAGCGGTCGCAGGTACCTGTAGAAAAACGTGAGCAGAAGGGTTCTTATGTGGCTTCCATCTACGTCCGCATCGGTAAGCAGTATTATTCTTTTGTACCTTAGCCCTTCAGCATTGAACGATTCCTTTATGCCAGCGCCGAAAGCCGTTACCATCGTATGAAGCTCCGCATTCCCGAATATCTTCTCCTCTGTTGCCTTCTCCACGTTTAGTATCTTGCCTTTGAGAGGCAGTATTGCCTGGGTGAACCTGTCACGCGCCTGCTTGCTCGATCCAGCTGCACTTTCCCCCTCCACTATGAATATCTCGGACTTCTCTGGATCGCTCTCCGTGCAGTCTGCAAGTTTTCCCGGAAGCACCGCGCCCTCGAACATGCTCTTCTTCCTTGCAAGCTCCCTGGCCCTACGGGCCGATTCCCTAGCATCGGCGGCAGCCATGACCTTTGCTATTATCTTTGCAACCTCTGCTGGGGTCTCTTCAAAGTACTTCGATAGTTCGTTGTAGGTGGTGTTCTCCACTACCGTCTTTATCGAAGGGTTGCCAAGCTTCTCCTTTGTCTGTCCCTCGAATTCAGGGTTCTGCATCATTATAGAGATTATCACCACAAGACCCTCTCGTGTGTCCTCGCCTTCCACATTTGTGCCGTTATCCTTCCCGTTCCTTTTGTTCTTCTGCATGTAGTTTGTTATTGCCCTCGTCAATGCGCTGTGGAATCCGGTGACATGAGTGCCTCCTTCGGTGGTCTTTATATTGTTGACAAATGAAAGCAGCTCCTCGCTGTATGAATTCACATACTGCGCAGCTATCTCCACTCTTACCGTGTCGGTCTGCTTCTTTATCACGATCGGCTTTGTGACCTCTTCCTTCCCGTTTTTCAGGTAGTTTATGAAATCAGGCATGCCGCTCTTTGAGAAGTACTCCTTAACCTTGTGCTCGCCGTCACGCTCGTCTATCAGGGTTATGTTTATGCCGGGGTTAAGGAACGACAGATCTCTGAGCCGCTCGGTAAGCTCTATAGTATCGAAGCTCCTTGCCGAAAATATTTCTATATCAGGCTTGAACTTTATGGTCGTACCGGATTCGTTCTCCGGAGCTGTACCTATGGCCTCGAGCTCCGATGTGACGGCGCCTCTGCTGAACCTCTGCCTATGCACCTTCCCGTCCCTTTTCACGGTCACTTCGGTGTACTCAGATAAGGAGTTCACCACGGTAAGACCGACCCCATGGAGTCCGCCCGATACCTTGTACGCCTTGTTCTCGAACTTCCCTCCCGAATGCAACGAGGTCATTATAACTTCGAGAGCGGGCTTTCCCACCTTTGGTATTATATCGACAGGTATGCCTCTGCCGTTATCGTTGACCTCGGCGACATCTGAGTTGTCCTCCTTGCTGAGCCTTATCACGATCTTGTCTGCGAAGCCGGCAGTTGCTTCGTCTATGGCGTTGTCAAGCACTTCATAGAGCAGGTGAAGGAAGCCCCCGCTGCCTGTAGAGCCTATGTACATAGCTGGCCTTTTTCGAACTCCCTGTGGTCCGGAAAGCACCACTATGTCCTTTGCACTATACTCATTACCCTGCATCAAAACCATCGACGGTAAAACGGTTCAAAACTCGCCTTATAATTACTCTGCTTTTCAGCTTTAAAACCCTTTCGGTACATGGTAGTTTTGGATATGGCAGGTGCCGTAAAAATACCGTGGGCTCTGCGCTTAGAAGAGCGCGAGTAGGCTATAAGCATAGACTTAACCTTATGTACCACCTTATGTACCAACCGGAGAACGAGCGTGTGCATGAAACGGGTCTGGAGGGATTTGAACCCTCGACCTACTGGTTAAGAGCCAGCCGCTCTGACCATGCTGAGCTACAGACCCACACAGCACTATGCTTGCACATTAACATTTATTAAGTTTCTGAGACTTCGGTAATTTAGAGAAACTCCTTGATTGCGTTAATCGCCTTCTCTGTGTTCTGCCTTCCACATGCCACAAGCAGCCGTCTTCTGCTCCCTATCATCCCTTCCAAGGTGGTTACCAGAGGCGAAAGCTCATAGAGCGTGCCTACCTTCGACCCGTCTTTCGCGACCACTTGCAGGTCATGGCCGCTGGGCTTGAACTCTATCATCCTTGCGATGAAGTCCTCCCTGCCTAGGCCTGCCTTTGAGAGCTTCCCTGCAACTTCCTCCATCTTGACGTCCTTTCCGATACCCGTATAGCATACCTTCTTGAAAAGTTTCCTTGAGACGATGTCAGATACCAGCGATGCCGGTTTTCCTCCCCCACTGATGATTGCGCCTAACATCTGCTCGTCATTAAATGATTTCAATGCATCAGCCGGCACCCTTTTCTCTTCTATCGCTATGTCGAGCGCATTCTCGTACATGCCACCAGCGATCAGTATCGTCTTGTGGTGGTATACCGAAGAGAACATGAAGTATCTTGCAAGGAGGAGGGTTTCCGCGCCAGTCAATCCGTCGCTGTACACGGCAAGCTTGCCGTTCGACAAAGTCAGCTTCAGCCGTATCCTTGGATAGTCTATTATGCCATAGGCGACCCCTGTGTAGTGTGCATCCCTGTTCAGGTAGTCTATCCTATCCGAGCCTATTACGCCGCTGACCAGAACTCCCTCGCCACGCCCTTTCATATATTCAATCATCTTCTGGTGTGACAATGTGGATCCCTGGATTACATCCTTGAGCGACGTGCTCGAAAGCATCTGTATGCCAAGCTCCTCGTGAGTTGTCTTGAGATGCTTCTTCAGAAGGTCGTCAGACTGGTGTGAGAAGGCGCCGTGGCCGACATCGTGCAGAAGACCTACGCATATGAGCTCTTCATCGTTCTTTCCCAGAACGCTTTCGGACAGCTCCCTTGTTATCTGCATTGTGCCCAGTGAGTGCTCGAAACGAGTATGGTTCGCGCCCGGATACACAAGGTCCGCTAGACCAAGTTGCTTTACCCTTCTAAGCCGCTGGAAATTAAGGTCATCAAGTATGGCTTTCTCCGTATCGTCGATCCGTATATCTGAATGGACAGGGTCTCTTATGTTCATTTGTGCACCTTGCCCGACGGTTTTATCACGAAGTATGTCATTGCTAGGATTACGATGATTAGTATGTCTGCGCTTGAGCACCATATACATATGGCATCAAGCAGAGTGAACGCGGTAAGCGAGTATGCCACCCCTACTATCCCGGCAAGAGACCATAAGAACTTTATGTTGTCATTCCGGTGGATAAGCGCGAAAGGTGCAACGATGAACCAGATTAGCAACAGCACAGCTGTGGGCACACCGTAGAACGAGGAATAGACGCTGGTCAATACAGTGGAGCAGTTCACGATCCCGCTAGTAGGGCACACCAATATGCTGTTGTTGTAGTGTTCTATGGTCAGGTATATCGAAATAACCACGCCGAGAGCAGCTAAGATATAGAACGCTGTTTTTTTGCTTTTCATTTTAGATGCTGCCTTTGTGTTTTTTCTTCTTGATGTTGTTTTTTTATGTCTCATCTTCTATACCTCGTTCTATTCTTTTTCGTCCATTCATCTCTTTCGCTTTGGTTTCTTGATAACATTTCCGGCGAACCTCTTTATCGCCTCGTCGAAGGCGCTGCCCCTTGGGACAAGATCGTAGTAGACCTGCGCTATCGGCTTGTTCGCGTTTATCAGGTGCCTTATGTTGGTGGGCGTCGCCGATATCACAGTATCGCAATCAGCCCTATTTATCGTCATTTCCAGATCTTTTATCTGTTTTGGGCTGTAACCCATGGCAGGCAATTCCTTCTCGAGCTTGGTGTACTTTTCAAAGGTTTCTTTTATAGTGCCAGTGGCATACGGTTTAGCATCTATTATCTCGCCTGCGCCGTACTGTCTCGCGGCGACCGTGCCGGCGCCATACTGAAGGCCGCCATGTGTTATGGATGGGCCATCCTCCACAACCAATACCCTCTTTCCCGCTATGAGCTTAGGGTTGTCGGCTCTCACCACGGAATCCGCCAGTACCACCTTGGCCTTGCCGTTTATCCTTTGAAGATTATCGGTAACCCTTGTTATCTGCTCGGATGACGCCGAATTCACCTTGTTTATCAGTATTATGTCGGCCATCCTCGCCACAGTCTCCCCAGGGTAATATGTAAGTTCATTTCCAGCCCTGAGCGGGTCCGCTACCGTTATCATTAGATCGGGTTTTATGAAAGGGGCATCGTTGTTTCCGCCATCCCATATTATTATGTCGGCTTCCTTTTCAGCCTGGTCCAGTATCTCCTGGTAGTCCACGCCTGCGTACACTACCGTGCCGTTCCTTATCAACGGCTCGTACTCCTCCCTTTCTTCTATGGTGGTCTTGTACCTGTCCAGGTCCTTAAGGGTCTTGAAGCGCTCGGCTATCTGCTCATTGAGTATCCCATAAGGCATAGGGTGCCTTATCGCCACAGCGGTTATGCCCATCTTGGCAAGCATGCTGCTTATGTAACGCGTAGTCTGGCTCTTTCCTGACCCTGTCCTTACTGCGCACACGGCCACCACAGGCTTCTTCGATTTTATCATCGTATGGTCTGGAGAGACCAACCAGAAGTCGGCCCCAGTCGCATTGACCAGGCTCGCCTTTTCCATTACCTCGTCATAGCTCAAGTCGCTGTACGACATGACGCATGCATCAGCCTTCAGGCTCTTTATCAGGCGTGGCAGCTCGCTCTCGTCGTATATCTTGATTCCTTTCGGATAAAATGGCCCGCTGAGCTCCTTTGGATAACTCCGCCCGGATATGTACGGGATCTGAGCCGCCGTAAACGCAACAACGTTGTAATCCTTGCTGTTCCTGAAAAGAACGTTGAAGTTGTGGAAATCCCTTCCCGCTGCCCCGATTATTATAATTCGTTTCTGCATTTCCCCACCTTGAGTTTTATAACGAAGAAAACATTATTAAGTGTTCCAGGCAATTGATATTATGGCTGCAAGACCGGATATTAACAGGTACCTAAATCTCCTAAAGACCGTCTCGAAAAGGTCCGCGATGATGTGCATATTCTGCGGAAATGATAATACGGCATACGTGGATCCTTGGATCTGCGCATTCTGCGAAAGCACAGTATACAATGCTATCGCATCGGCAGCTGCGAAAGATAAGACGTTGATGAAGAGTATAGAATCGATAAACGGCTACGTGGAGAACGGCGAGTATAAACCTGCTGCCGACCTATATGCCACGATCGTGGAGAAGAACGGCAATCCGCAGTATCTTTATGCGGCTGCGCTGCTGGACATAGCGCACTCCAACGACGAAGTGGCGAGGATAAGGTACGATAGGCATGGCTTCATGGAGGAGAACGCCGAGCACAGGATAGAAGCCAGTAGGCTAATGTCGAATGCGAAGCTCTTATTCAACAGGGCAATATTCAGGATCAAGGGCTTAGCAGGGACTGCACAGATAACGCCGGATATGGCATTCACCGCCTTCATGAGTTCGATAAAATCAGGAAATCTTAGGGCGGCCAAGACTTACATGGAATACCTGACGGCAGTACATCAGCTGAACGATTATGCGAATATGGTGATGAGTGCCGAGCTAGGCAGGTTCGATGACTTATATCGCTATGCGGATAAGCTGCTTGATAAGAATGTGTTCATGGCAGGGGCGTTATACTACGTAGCTTGGGGCATGTTCAAGCAGAAGCGGTACCGCGAGTCTGAAAGGATACTTAATGCCTTGTCCCAGGTCGTAAGGAGCAAGAGTGTAGCGGCGCTGCTCAAGGATATAGATGACACGAAGAAGATCGATTGATTACCCGTTTGTGCACAATTGGATTTTCGACTATGCACTGCGTCCGGGGAATGGACTTCCCGTCCTGCATTAGAATAAGCAGAAAGCCCCCTTGGTCAAATAACCTACCGTTAGTGATTGAAGCCGCAACCCCGAGCTTAATGCACCTTGACTCCGTTTATTTCGATATGAAGATGAACTCCATCCTCTCCTCGTTGTCAAGTATGCAGTAGCCGAACCTCTCAAACTGGACTATGTCGTGCTCCTTCAGGTTCTTGGCGTAGTTCTCCACGAACCCTCGTACGGTCTCGAGGCTGTCCTCCATGTATTCTCCCTTCTCATCGAAGAGCTCCTTTGGCACCAATACGGTGCATGGGATGTAGTTCCTGTCTGAGACCCACTGCACTATCTTCCCCTCCTTTGAGATGGTGTTCCTCGTCGCCGTCATCTGATAGTCCCCCCGGTCCAGTATCTTCACGTCCATCAGGTCCTTCAACCTTATCGTCTCTCCATCCGCTACCATGTCGGCATCCTCTTCCGATATGTAGAATTCGCTGTTGGTGGTGTATTCCCTCACGCCCATCTCCTTGCTCGGATGCAGCTTGAGCTTGACGGTGATGTCGACCGAGTCCCCGACGATAATCTTGATCGGGTCCTTTACAAAGAAGAGATGCTTCGCCATAGGGTCTATTATCTTCCTGTTCTCTGCGAAAAGCATGTCTATCGGCACTACGCTTTCGGATCGGCTGAGCCCGAATCTTAGGACGAATGCCCTTATTGCCTCCGGTTGGATCCCCCTCCTCTGCATCGCCATGACCGTAAGCAGCCGAGGGTCATCCCATTTGCTTAGTACGCCGTCTTTCATGAGCTTTCTGATCTCCCTCTTGTGCGCAGTCATGCCTCCTTTTATCTGGAGCATGGCCATATAATGGAGCCTTGGCACTTTCAGGCCAAGGTACTTGAGAACAAGTTTGTAGCTCTCATCGAATATCTCGTACTCCTTCCCTCTCGCGACATCCGTTACCCCGTTGTAGTTGTCAATAAGCGGCGTGTTGATGTGGTATGTGGGCCACACCGTGTACTTGCTGCCTTGCCTGTAGTGCGGCGTCTTCTTTATCCTGAATATCGTCGGGTCGCGCAGTGTCGTGTCTGGTGAGGTCATATCTCCCTTCAGCCTCACGATGGCCTGCCCCTCCTCGAATTTTCCGACTAGCATATCGCTGAACAGCGAGAGATTCTCCTCGGATTTCTGACCCCTGTGCTGGCATTCGATCTTGTCGAACCTGTTCTTCTTTATCTGGTCCGGACTGCACATGCAGATGTATGCATGGTCCTGCGATATCAGCGTCTTGCACACCTCGTATTCCTTTTCTATGTAGTCGCTCGCATAGTACTCCTTTGCGAACTTTACCCCTAGCCATGCCGTGTCCCTCTTTATCCCATCTACATACTCCTGTTTGCTTTTCTCAGGGTTGGTATCGTCGAAATACAGGAATATCTTGCCCTTGTAGAGCCTCGCCATCTCGTCGCTTATCAGGCACTGCTTCGCATTGCCCAATGTCATGTAGCCGCCAGGCTCGGGAGGATATCTCGTGAATACGTTGCCTTCCTGCGCCCCGGCTATCGTTATTTTAGCTACGGCGGTGCTTTCCGCTATCTCTTTCTCCCTCGCCTTAAATTCGCTTTCGAATGGAGCATATTCCTTGGCTAGCTCCTCCTTGTCCATGGAGTTGACCTCGGTTATTACGCTGGATACCATCGCCTTGAGCTCGTTTATTGGTGTGCCCTTAGCAAGCGGCACCACCTTGCCCAGCACGCTGCCTAGCTCGGCCTTGCCGTAATCAATGGCGTTCTTTAGCGCAAATTTTCTTGCAGATTCGAGAACGGCTTTATCATCAACCATCGTACTCAACCCTTTCATCCTTCGTATATGACAGTAAGCGGGCCTATGACGTTGCCTGTTTGGGTAACGGTTCCTTGTATCTTGACTGGGACCAGTGCGCCGCGCGGCTGAAGCGGCTCTATTGACACAGGGTAATTACCGGACTGGAGCAGTACTGGCACGGGCTGTGAATAATAGTACATGGTAATCTGCGCCGGCAGGGCAACCATGGTGCTGGCCTTTACTGTGGCTACAGAGTTTCCCAGCATGGCGTCAAGCCTGGACTGGAATGCATATGCAGTCATGTTGACCAGATAAGCGCTGAATGTCACGTTGTTAATGGATGCATAATTACCTATCGTACCATTTGCCTGCAAAGCGATTATAACATTGGCCACATCCGAGTAGTATGTGGAGTTCGACGAGTTGACCGTCACCTGCACGTTCTGTGACCATCCGTTGACCGTTGCGTTGGCCTGTCCTACCATGAAGTAGGACGGCCCAGACACCGTAGATGTCGACGATGACGGTGGAGAACCGAAGTTTCCGAATGCTGCCGCAGAGCTTATGAACATTATAGCTACCAGTATACTCCCTATGAACAACAATTTCTTCCTTCTAGAATCGTCTGCCAATTCAAACACCGAAAAGCCTGCTTAAGGCAAGTAGATTTCGTATTGGTATATTCGCTTGAAAGGCTTTTATATGTAGTGTGGTTAATTAAATTCGCTTTTGCTTGATGGCAATGCATCTAATGGGTAATCTATATGACTTTCAAAGATGGAGACTTTCTAGAAGTAGAATACAGCGTATGGGATGCGACAGACAACTCTCTGGTCGCGACTACAGACGAGAAAAAGGCGAAGGAGGGAAACATATACAACGAGAAAGCGCGTTATGGACCCTCGCTTATGGTACTTGGCGCCCCAGGCATAGTGAAGGGGCTTGACAAGGAGCTCAGAGCCATGAACGAGAGCGACACCAGGAAGTTCACGCTCAAGCCCGCAGAGGCGTTCGGAGATAGGTCTGAAGACCTGATAAGGGTAATGCCATTATCTGATTTCAAGGCAAGGGACATGAACCCGTATCCGGGCATGCGCGTAACGCTCGACGACGTCACGGCAACGGTGAAGAGCGTAAACTCAGGGAGGGTAGTGGTCGACGCAAACCATCCGCTCGCAGGGAGGGATGTCATATACGAGGTAAGGATAGTGAAGTGCCTGAGGACGGACAAGGAGAAGATAGAAGGGCTTGCAAGCGATTATGGGGCCGCAACCACAGCCGTGAAAGTGGACAATAAGTCAGTTGAGCTTACTTATGACGGAAAGGTGAAGAAGGATGCCGATTACTTCATAAATAAGACAAGCCTTGTCGCAGCGGTCTTCAGCTACATGAAGAACTTCGAGAAGGTGGAGGTAAAGGAGGAGTATTCAAGGACTGAGATCGAGAAGCAGGAAGAGGAACATGACCATGGCGATGATCGGGTATAATCATGGACAATGAAAACAGCGGCAAGCTCATGGTGGTCACAACCAACTACGTCCCCGGATACAGGATAACGAAGGTAATCGGTGCAACGTTCGGCGTAGTAGTCAGGAGCAGAGGAATCGGGGGCAATATCCTCGCAAGCTTAAAGTCGATAGTCGGCGGAGAGATAGGGGCTTACACAAAGATGCTGTCCGATGCGAGGGAGCATGCGATGCAGAGGCTTGAGGAAAATGCGAAGGCGCAGGGAGCTAACGCTGTAGTCAGCATGAGCTTCGACTCTTCGGAAATCGCACAGGCGATGAATGAGATAGTGGCTTATGGCACAGCCGTCGTGGTTGAGGAGGATCCGAAAGCTGCAGACGCTGTTTCGCTTCGCTGAGTTCTCTTGATTAGGAGTTTGCTTTCTTTCTCAGGAAGAATCTCTTTATTATCAAGGATGGGCTGTCCATATCCCCGTATTTTCCCAGAAAACGCTCTGCACCCATCATCTTCGAGAGCCTGACCATCCACTCCATCTCCCTCTCGCCCAAGTATGAGTAATATGAATGTACAAGCCTGTGCAGGCCGAGATCGAGGCCATACCTCTTCCTCCACAGCTTCTCATACACCTCCAGGGACTTGTCCTGTGTCATATGTTCACGGATGACCCTGGCTGCGATATGCGCGCATGCTATCCCGAATATTATGCCTCCGCCTGTTGTGGCTTTGACCTGACCGGCCGCATCACCCACGAGCATCACGTTCCCTTTCACTGTAACTGCCCTCTGGCTCACTGGAATCATGCTTGCGTATCCTGCGGTCTTCCTAGCGTTTCCTATTATCGGAGAGAGCATGTCCGAAGCGATGAACTGCTCGAACGCCTTGGTGCTCGTCTTCTTGGCTCTCCCGCTTACCCCTATGCCTACCTCTACCTTGGTGCCTGAATAAGGCACGTACCACCCGAAGAACCTGTTGGCAATCTTGTTCGAGAAATATAGTCCGACCATGTGTGTGTCTTCCACTGCGGCTCCCGAGTACTCGGCTTTGTAGGTCAGGATGTGCTCTTTTATCGGAGGGAATCCTATTGCGCTCGCCACGGTAGACACCGCCCCATCCGCACCTATGACGACACTGTTCTCATCGGAGCTGAACCTTCTGACGGTCTCCCTGTCGACGCGCCTGCCCAGCTCGATCTCGGCTCCGGCCGCTCTCGCCTCCTCCGCACAGATATCGGCGAGCTTTCCCCTGTCCAGGACGTATGCCTTGGTCGCAGGGGACTTTATGCGCATAGACTCCTTCCCGGCACGCAGCGTTGCTCCGTCAAGGGTGTTTACAATGGCGCCGTGGTAGTTTATGCCGGTCCTTGAAAGCCCGTCTTTTGAGAATATGCCTGACGCCTTCGCGGTGTTGTCCGAAACCTTCTTTTTCGAATCGTATACGACCGTGTCTACCCCATGCTTGGCTAACACCTTCGCAAGCGAAAGGCCGATAACTCCCGCACCTATTATGATGGCTTTCTTCTGCATATCATCCACGAACATGCCATTTGGGCCAATCCCGAGACGGGTGCCCCATGTATTTTGATTTATAAACCTTTCCATTTAAATATTAAGTGTTTGGTCGGTGATAAGACGAGTGCGAAAAATGGAAATCCAGCAAAAACCCCGAAATCTTCGAAATCCCCAAAACCTTCGAACACGGCGTGGGACGGCGGCGATATACCTGTTCCATCAATAAAGATACAAAATATAGTCGTAAGCGCAGATTTGCATGCGGTTATAGACCTATATGCGCTTTCTAAGGAGGTCAAGGCTGTCGATTATGAGCCAGAGCAGTTCCCGGGAGCGATATTCAAGATCGCCGAACCAAAAGCGGTAATCATACTTTTCAAGAACGGAAAGATGATCTGCACAGGAACAAACACCGAGGCGAATATCAGACGTGTCCTCGACTATGCTGCAAAGGTAATCTCGAAGTACGTGATAGAGGTCACACCAGTACAGGCTTCGCCGCCGAAGAAGTAATCGCTTATTTCTCGTATTCTTCCCTTATCTTTACAGTCTTAGCCAGCTTCTTGTCGAATACCCTGAAGAAGTTCGCCCATGAGTATTTTTTCCTTACGGTGGCTATCCCCTTCTTTCCCATCTCCTTCGCGATTGATGGGTGCTCGGCGACATACTGCATCTTCTCGGCCATCTCCTCCTCGCTGTTTACCAGAAATCCTGTCTCTCCGTTATCGACCGTCTCCTTCGGCCCTCCCTCATTGACCGCTATTATAGGCTTCCTGCTGGACATCGCTTCCATAGGTATTAGCCCATAATCCTCGTTGATTGGGGTATACAGTATCGCAGTGGCCCTTGCCATCAGGTCCCTGTACCTGTCCTCTTCATAGTCGGTTATTATCTGCACGTCTCCGGTCTTCTTCGCGGCGTCGACCACCTTGAGGTAGTAGTTGTAGTAGAACCTGTCTTTTGAAAGTGCGCCCCCCAGCACCAGTTTGTATCCTTTCTTTTTCTTCTTGAACCTCTTGAACGCCTCTATAGCGTAGAGCTGCCTCTTGTTCGGGGAGAATCTTGACGGATAGAAGAAGTACTTGTCATTTCCATCGTTCCTGTATGTCTCGTATTCGATGCCCCCGTTTAGGACCTCAGCATCTTCCCTTCCGAAGTACTTCACAATCCTTGACCTGGTGTTTTCGCTGTTCGCGAGTATGACCTCGGCCTTCTTCGCCATCCTTTGGTCTATGAACCTCACTGCACCGGCACCAGCTATGTAGACCGGCTTCTGATAGCCCTTCTTCAATGAGAGCCGGTACCGGTACATGTCCCATACCTCCCTCAATGGAGTGTGGCAGTACCAGAGCACTCCAGGGTTCTTGTTCCTTATCCAATGGCTTGGGGCTATATGCGCATTTATCACATCGTAGTCCTCCGTGATCTTGAACCCGTAGAATGAAAGCCCGTAGTTCAGCCCCTGAGCCGCCCTCCCATAAGGCAGGAGCCGGAACGCCTTGTTCTTCCCTATCACTTCCACATCAAGGTCCTTGAATTCGGGGAATGTGCCTTCTGCGTCGTATTCCGCGGTGTATATCGGAGTATCGTAATGCTGGGCGATCTTG
Organism: Microcaldota archaeon; assembly: GCA_021785805.1. Lineage (GTDB taxonomy): Archaea > Micrarchaeota > Micrarchaeia > Micrarchaeales > Micrarchaeaceae > JAJZYD01. The sequence continues at coordinate 49,700 of JAJYEJ010000001.1, forward strand.
AGAAGCACACGCTCAGCCCCTCCTTTCAGGGTAAGGTTCGCCTGAGTCATGACTACCTTCATCGCACCACGGATACTCTTGTTGCGCTATTATTATATAACTTTAAGTAACGATAATAGTATCCCGACGATGGGATACTCATTAGGAAGGAAGACTGATGGCATGGACCTGGGAGAGGGGCTAAGGAAGGCCCTGGCAACGCTCACACGTTCTACGATAATAGATGCGAAGACGATAAGAGAGTTCAACAAGGAACTGCAGAAGACCCTTATCAGCGCTGACGTAGAGGTAGAGTTGGTGCTGAGATTTACCAGGGTCATAGAAGAGAAAGCGCTTAAGAGCAAACCTCCCGCAGGTCTCGCCCCTACCGACTACATAACGAACATCGTGTACGATGAGCTCGTAAGGCTGATGGGCCAGAGCTATGTACCGAAGCTGCAGAAAGGAAGGGTCCTCCTTATGGGTCTCTACGGCTCGGGAAAGACCACCACCGCAGCCAAGCTCGCCAAGTTCTATCAGGATAGAGGCATGAGCGCAGGTGTCATCTGCTGCGACGTCTCCAGGCCGGCTGCGTATGCGCAGCTTGAGACCCTGGCGAAGCAGGCCAATGTGGGATTCTTCGGGATAGATGGAGAGAGGGATCCCGTCAAGATAGTCAAGAAGGGGCTTGCCGCGCTTAAGGATAAGAATGTTGTGATCTGCGACACTAGCGGAAGGAGCGCCCTGGATGATGCGCTCATAGAGGAATTGAAGAGGGTAGCGGACGCATTCGAGCCGGAGGAAAGGATTCTCGTGATAAGCGCAGACATAGGGCAGGTGGCAGGGAGGCAGGCGAAAGCGTTTGACGAAGCGGTGAAGATATCGGGGGTAGTGGTAACGAAGATGGATGGCTCGGGCAGGGGAGGCGGGGCGTTGAGCGCGACTAACGCGGCAAACGCCAAGGTCATGTTCATAGGGATGGGAGAGAAGCTAGCTAATATAGAGCCATACGATTCTGAGAAGTTCATAGGCGGGCTGCTTGGCATGCCTGACATAGCGTCCTTGGTGTCCCATGTCCAGAACGCGATAAAGGAGGCCAACATCAAGCCAGAGGAGATGGAGCTTGACGACCTGAGTTACGACTCATTCTATACGCAGCTCAAGGCGATGGGCAGCATGGGCCCCCTCAAGAACATATTCGGCATGATGGGCATGCCAGACGCGCCGAAGGAGGTGATGGAGCAGAGCGAGGACAAGCTGAGGAAGTATAAGGTAATCATCGCATCGATGACAAGGGATGAGAGGAAGAACGGAAGGCTCCTCCATGAGCCTGGGAGGATAGGCAGGATAGCGAAGGGTGCCGGAGTGTCGGAGAGGGATGTCCACGCGTTGGTATCCGATTTCAACAAGATGAAAAAGATGTTCGACTCGATGAAGAACGACAGGAACTTCAAGAAGAGGTTTGCTAAGTTCATGTGATTGACAGGGTGGCGCAACATGGTACAGGACAAGGATACTCTTGAGAAAAAGATACAGGATCTCGAGGAGGAGTATTCTAAGACGAAGGACAACAAGAAGACCAATTACCACATAGGAAGGATCCGCTTCAAGATCGCACAGGCGAAACACGACCTGGTGATTGCAAGCAAGAAGATCCACGGGGAGGGCTTCTTCGTCAAGAAGACTGGCGATGCCACAGTGGCTCTGGTCGGCTTCCCTAGCGCTGGCAAGTCCTCGATTATAAACGTGATAGCCAATACAAGCTCCAAGACCGCGCAGTATGCCTTCACCACCACCAAGATAATTCCCGGAACGATGGTCCACAAGGATTCCCACATACAGGTGTTCGACATGCCCGGGTTGATAGAGGATGCGCACCTCGGGAAGGGAGGAGGAAGGATGGTGATAAGCGCCGCTAAGGTAGCTGACCTGATAGTTTTCGTCATAGACATAAACCAGACACAGCAGTTTGAAAAGCTCATGAAGGAATTGAACTCCCTTGAGATACACATAAACAAGAAGAGACCTTACATACAGATTAACGAGCAGACCACAGGAGGGATAAGGGTGGAGGTCAACAAGTCAGGCCTTCCGGAAGATGACATAAAGGAGATACTCATGGGGCTCGGGATGCATAATGTCATAATCTCCATATGGGGATTGGTGGACGAGGATGAATTCATATCGATAGTGTCGGGAAGGGCGATCTACATGAAGGCCATAATGGCGCTCAACAAGATAGATATGAGCAAGGACTACCACAAGATAGCGGCAGAGCTTTCGAAGAGGTACAGCATAGAGGTAGTGCCCATAAGCGCCACTAACAGGACAAACACCGACTACCTCAAGGATAGGATATACGACAACCTCGGGATAATAACCGTTTACCTGAAGCATAAGCTTGAAGAGGAAAGGATGCCTATGGTGCTCGGCAAAGGAGCTACGGTCATCGATGCAGCGAAGAAATTCCATGCACATATAGTGGACGAGCTCAACTGTGCGTCGATCACCGGACCAAGCGCGAAGTTCCCCAATCAGAGAGTTGGGGTGGCTCACGTGCTGAAGGCGGGGGACGTCATCACATTCATAAGAAACAGATGACCATTTTCCTGGAGTGGCTGCCCGAGCAACCCGATTCACACGAATAGCCCGGCGAACACCTTTGCATCGTCAACCATGTCCTTTATCCTCAGGAACTCGTTGGGCTGGTGGGCTATATCTTCACCTGTGAACCACACCACGGAATCGAACCCTTTCCTCCTGAAGAACGCGGCACATGTGCCTCCGCCTATCCCTATAGGGATGGCGTCTATCCCCCTCTGGGACTTAAGCACACCCTTTAGGAGTACGACCACCTCTGAATTCTCGCTTGTGGGTTTCGTCGCCTCTTCTTTCTGTATCTGCTCGAATTGTATCTGCACTGGAGAGAACTCCGGGCTCTTCGCTACGGCTTCTATGTCATTCATCACGTCGTCGATCCTGTAGTCCGGAAGTATCCTACAATCTAGATACGACACCTCCTTCCCGGGCACTATGTTGGTGCTGTCTATGTTCTTCTCGTGCTTGGTCATCTCGAATGTCGACTTCGGGGTGTTGAACATGCCATTAGACTTAGTGTACTTGCTGTGCAGCAGCTCGTCCACCTTGTTCAGGAACCTTATGGAGTACCTATATGCGTTGACACCCATATCCGGCGTGCTGGCGTGCACCTGTCGCCCATTGAACGTTATCTTCAGCCAGAGTGAGCTCTTCTCGGCGACCTCTATCGCCTTCCCGTCAGCCGTGCTCGAGTCCGGAACGAAGAACATGTCCTCTTTCCCGAAGATGTTCTCCCCTAGGAGTTTCTGTATCCCGTACTTGCTGCCCAGCTCTTCATCGGCCACGAATACGAGCCCGAAGTTGTACTTCATGTTTGATCGCGACTCCTTGAGCGCCTTCAACGCATACATGCTTGAGACCAATGGCTGCCCGTCGTCGATCGTGCCTCTCCCGTAGATCATACCATCGGTTATCGTCGCCTTGAACGGGTCGGTCTTCCATAGGCTTAGGTCTCCTTCCGATACCGTGTCCATATGCGAGACCACCCATATTGTGCGATCTTTGTCCCCGAATTTGACTACAAGGTTTGGCCTTCCCACGCCATGCTCATCCTTGTAATCGTATCTATCGGTCTTGAATCCCCACGACTCCAGGATTGATTGCAGGAAATCTGCCCTTTTCCCCTCCCCCTCTCCGCCGCTTGCGGGCGATATCGCCTTTATCGCTATCATCTTCGATATGGTGTCTACCATGCCCTGCTCATATGAACCAATAAGCTCGTTTAGTTCTACCATGCTGACACCCACCAGATATGAGTATTCTATCCTAAACGTATAATAAGTTGGTGTGCGACTCCGTCATATTCTTATCCGACAAGCCCGGATGCGGACCGTGAATTACAGTGTTCCGGATTTATGGAATAATGTTAAATAACCTTGGTGATATTCTTTTCTTGCGACCGGTGATAGCATGTCGATAAAGTATTGGGAGTATGAAGATGCACCGATGAAGGACAAGCTGAAGAAGGTAAATGTCAAGGATGTCGCCAGCATATTCTTCGATAACGAGACCGAGGCTTACAGATTCTCCGTGCTGCTGCTTGAGGTTAAGAAGAAAGGCGCGCTAAGGCTGAAGGAGGTGCCGAAGATGATACCCATAGCCACTGCAAAGCGTTACCTTGATTATGGTGTTGAGATAGGACTGTTGAAACATGAGAACAGCGCATATGCGCTTACCGATAGGTTCTCCAGGCCTTTCAGGAATATTGCCACATACATAAAGGCGTGGATGGACAGCCAGGCCGAGGAGGAGCTTAACACGCAGTTCATAAGCGCAAAAACCGACAAACAGATAAAGCGCGGGGGCAGGGTAAAGACCGATTCTGAGGATACGGTTAAGGAGGCAGCCCCAGCCGCAGAGACGGAGGAAGCGATCAACCCATAGTGAGGACTACACGAATGTGGAGAGCGGAACGGTCTTTTCCGGGTCCGGCTTGATACGGCTTACATGGTAGTCGCTGCCTACTGCGAGCTTGCCATCTTCACTTAACACTATGCCTGAATGGCTGAGCAAGTTAGTCTTTTCCTTGCCCTGCCTTATCCATCCTCGCGCCAGTTCCCCCAGCAGCCTCTTCCCGTGCGATGTAGTGGAGAATAGGAGCTGCGACGTGTCCTTCATCGAAAGGGACATTATCAGGGAGGATCCGACATCCACGAACATATAGTCCAGAAGCCGCGCCAGGGAGCGCAATGCCTCCTCTTCTCTAATGCCAAAGGTCCGCATGGCTTCCGTTACCAATGATGCCTGGTGCCTTCCGGAGCCATTCAGCAATATCAGTATGCCTATATCAGTGGCGCCTATGCATTCGCCATCAGGCTCCGCATCGACATTCGCCACAGCAGTGGATGCAAACAGGGTGTCCGTTATCTCTGCGATCTGACCTGCAAGGACCTTGCTTATGTTCGCCAGTGCCTTTTCCCTATCGTCGGTCGCCTTGTCGTTGCGAAGCAGCCAGTCCAGCGCCTTCCTGTTTTTAGCGGTAAGCGTAAATGCGGTGACAGGCACAGGTTCCTGCGCGCCAGACGTAGACGGTATGCTTAAGTCCACAGTGCCTACCCTCTCTGCGCTCCTGAGTTCGGTCAACACGCTCTTTGGCAGATCATAACTGGTATCGCTGTCAAGCCAATCCACCCACAGGTTGGTTAATGCACCCATATAGTGCAGGGTGAGAAGCGCCTTCGCCGCCTGTGGGTCGCGTTTTACTATGCTGTCATCCCTTAGACTGCCTCTCCTCTTTTTGCCTACGTTGGATATCCCTCTGGTAACCGACATTTGATGCCTCTCTGGATTAAACAGCACAATGCATCAGAAACACCTAATATTTATTATTTATGAACGGCGGTCCGCATATGGATGGAGGAGGGGATGCGCAGCGAATGGAAGCAGAGGAGGCTTTCGAGGGTATTTAAAGCTTGCCACGCCGTTTAAGCAAAACGGCATCTATAATAATCTGCTTCTGAAGCGGAACAACCGCATGCGCCTTTTTATTGCCACATTGTTATAGTCCTATGGTGATACCCATGGCAAAGAGTTTCGCATGCAAAGACATAGGGATGTCTTGTGGCTTCAAGGCAAGGGCTGAAAGCGAGAAAGAATTAATGATGAAGATAGCAGACCATGCCAAGAAAGCGCATAAGATGGAGCAGATCGACGACGCGACGATGTCGAAAGTCAAGGCCGCGATAAAGGAGGCCTAGCTGATTTTTCTTTCTTTTTCCCTTTTATCCCATTTTACCATTATTGCGTGCCGGCCGGTTGTGGATTATGGTCATGGTTGTGGCTGTTTGATGGAGCCGCAAGCATCTCCTCTATATCAGGCATCCTCCTGTACTTGATCCTGCGGTAGGCATTCATTATCCTGGACTTTATCTTTCCTATAAGCGAGGTGCTGACTATCTCGTACCTTACGAATATCAGGTTCTGCAATCGTTTGAGGTCATTCGCCCAATCCAGCAGTTTCTCTCCGCTATGAAGAAGCCTTCTTTTTGCGGTCGCCTGGACCGTCGCTCTCTTGATGTTGTTTTTCTCTTCAAGAAGGCCCGGAAGCGAGAACCCGAAAGATGCAAGTGTCACAATCGGTATCACCTTTGACGCCAGGTTAAGCGTACTTGACGGAATGACCGACAGGCCCTCGAGAGAGATATCGACGAACTCCGATGCCATGCCGGCGGTCAATATCGTAAAGCTCAACAGGGACTTCGCCCTGCTTGCGGAGATTTCGGCGAGCACCTCGTTGGTCAGGAGCTGGTCCTTTGCCACCTTATGGAACGCGGCGAACTGGTCATTGTCTGCTTCGAGCTCCTTCCTTCTCCTGTCTATGTAGCTACTGTACTTCGCCTTGTCCGCAGGGGAAAGATCCGACAATGACACCTCGTCTTCTATGGCATCAAGGACTGCAAGCTCTTTCTCCACCCCCAATTTACGGTATATCCTCAACACACCGTATCTGCCTACCCTGTCCTCTTGATCCCTGAGGTCGCCCCTTAGGCCTATCTGTGAGGAGCGTGCAACACCGGATATCCTGGCGGTATCAGCCTTCACCGCGCCAACGGTCTTCCAGAATTCCGATTCGAAAGCCTCTGGACCTAGCCTGTCCGGATTAGGCATGACGAGCTCTCTGTTACCCACCACGACCGTAGTTACTTTCTCCCTTCTCCTAGCCACATACATAAGTATCGTAATCGATGGTATATGTCCTGATATTTAAGCGTTGTTTTACGACTTCGTCTGCCTTTCTAAACTAGACTGTTCTGGCGAAACCCTTGGGACATTGCCGCACGAGGCCGACAGGTTCGCCACTATTGTGGAAGACGAGCCGATAGGGAAGGCGCTTTTCAATGAGAGCCAGCTTGAGGCTACGCTTGCCGCGCTTGTCGCAGAGGTAGTGGAGATGAAGTCTCTAACCAATATGGACCTGGCCCAGATGAACTGGACGCCTTATGAGCAGATGACGCAGGTGGTGGAGCTGCCGGACGTCGAATCTCGCGTATATGCAAGAGCCGTTAAGGAGACCCGGTCTGCACATGGGCTCGGCATCTGCACATAGAAAGGAACAGTAATGATTGGCTTTCCCATAAGCACAAGGCGGGCCCGGCGGGATTTGAACCCGCGACCTACTGAAGCACTAGAATTTACGCCGTAAATTCCCAAACTAGTAAAATCCTGCATTTTACGCACCCTCAATCGAACCCGACATTCCAAGCAGAATATGAAAACTGAACCTTAAATATCAAGCGGGTTCAGTTTTGGTGGCCTGCTTCGTCTCATTTTGGTTTTTGAATTGTTGCCTGGCTTCTTTTGGAACTTTTGGCCAGTGGAGTTTTTCTAAAATGTGGCTCGCTTTCGCTTTAAAAATCGGATTCAAGTCAAAGTCTTGTTTTGTCGCCAAAATTCCTAGCGTCGTGCAGAAGAATACAACGATATTTGCCCCATGTTCTTTTAATAGGTCAAATACTACCTGCGTAGTGGCCCCACTAGTCGTTGCATTGTCAAAAACAAGAATATTTTTGCCTGTGAGCTCTCTAGTAACGTCTAAAGAGTCTTTAATGTTTAGAATCCTCTCTTCCTTTGTTTTAATCCCATGCTGCGCCGCTGTAGTCCGTATGCGTTTTATTGTGTTCGTATCTACAGGCACATGAGTTTTTTCGCCAAATGTTGTAGCGAGCGAAATCATATTTTGATTGATTGTGTCCTTTTCATGTTTCGGTATCACACAGATAAGGTCAAAACTTATGTCATCTTTGAATCGTTCAACATAGAGGTTATAAAAACGATTTAAAAAATAGTCTGAATCATTTCCGTATTTGTAGAAGTACACCGCTCTTTTGGTGAAAGGATCATCTACTGTACTCTTTGGCACATGGTGCCCAAGTCCAAAAACAGGAACAACTTTGTTGCAGTGCTTACATTTTTGGCCTCTGTAGTACGAGTATTCGTATCCGGGTTCTATCTTGTTCATCATCCCTACCTACTATACATCTTTTTTGGTCGCCCATCATCCTCGCCTATCGCCTTCTACTTAATGCTTAGGGGAACAAGTATTTAAAGATTTCCTTCTACAATATATTGTGTTTTATGCAATATATTGCATTCATGTGTTTAGGTGAATTTGGTGTTGGTGTTGGCTTGTGGGCGTAGCGTGGGAACTATCTGACGAAGAACTCGTTAAATGGCTTAAACTAACCGTTGTCAAAAGTGGCCTTGGCCCGGTTAGAATTCAGAAGCTTTTTACAACCTTTAAAAATCTAAGCGGCATTTACAACGCAACAAGAGCAGAGTTACTTGATAGCAGGATAGTTAACGAAAAGATAGTTGACAGTTTCGAAAAGCTAAAATCTGCGAATGATAGTAATTTTTACCAGCTAATCGAAACGTGCCGTGAAAATAACTTTAAGGTTTTTACCTATATAAATAAAGATTATCCGGAAAAGCTCAAAAATATCCCATCGCCGCCGCTGACCTTATATCTTTCAGGCGACGAAAAAATAATCAGCAGTTTCCCATCAATTGGGATAGTAGGGACGCGTGAACCATCCAAACAGGCAAGAGATTTGGCCTACAGCTATAGCAAATCGCTCAGTGATCGTAATATAACCGTAATTAGTGGAGGAGCAATAGGGATTGATACTGCTGCGCATTTTGGTGTTTTAGACTCTAAATATAAGAAAACAATATGTATTCTAGCATCTGGATTTTTACAGCCTTATCCGCCAGAAAACAAAGAACTTTTTAAAAATATAGTTGAAGCGGGGGGATTACTTATAAGTGAGAATTCACCAAATTTCCCTGGCACTAAAATATCATTAGTTCAAAGGAACAGAATAACTTCTGGTTTGGCTGACGCTATCTTCATAGTTGCTGCAAAGGGGACTGGAGGTGGGCTAGAGCAAGTCAAAATAGCAAGTAAACAGCGCAAACCAATCTTCTGCACAAAACTTAATCCTGACATAATACCGAATGAAGGAATAAAGATAGCCATAGAGCAATACAAAGCCATAGAAGTAGAAAATGTTGATCAGCTGGTAAACTACATACACTCTGACTGATGACTGCACAAAACCTCCGACGGAAGCCAAAAATGTCATATTTTTGTCGTCGAGGTTGTGCACACAAGGTAAACCACTGCGCAGCTGGCTGCACTGCACTTACTGCACTCAAACCTTGTTAGAAAAGCCGGTCTGACTGCAGTAAAACTCCGTCGAAGCCAAAAAATACCCGATTTTTGTCGACGGAGCACTGACAACAAGGGAAACGAATGCAGTTTCCGTGTGCAGTCAGTCAGTTCCTCGCCTGCTCCGCAGGCTCGTCCCGTCGCTTTTGCCCCGCCTGAAAGCGACCCAAGCTTCTTGATGAAACTTCTTTCCAAGAAATTTCCATGGGTGCCCTTAAACTGCTAGTTGGCTAGCTTAAACGAGCGTTGGCGAGAACGGAACCGCCCCTCACGTTGGTGAGGGCTGCGGTGGAGTAAAGGGCAGAGATTTTATGTTAAAATAGAGAGAAAAGCAGCAATTACGGTTCTTTTTCTTTCTGTTATGAATGTTGTAAAATCATCATTCAAAAGAGCATCGAAGGCAGAAGACGATATAAGATGAGTCTCTAACCTATCACGCATTTGTCTTTCTGTGAGCCCAAATTCACGCATAATCTCATTAATGTATTGTGATGGTTTCTTTGCTCGGATGTAATTTCTGTTTGTGTCAGCATCCAGCAGTGTCATATTAAGGATTGAATTGATTTGGTCATCAGATGCTCCGAACTCTCGCGCTCTGGACTCTGGGAAAATATGATGTGCATCTATTGTGTTAAATGTCGTTATTGTATTCTGCACAAAATCTCGACCGCCTTTTAAGGCTATTAGACATAGGATGCCTTTGTAGAGTGCATCGGATCCAGTAACTAATTGTTCTAAAGTAATCACGTTGGGATTCGCTAGATTCGCTTTAGCCTCTATAACAACTTGTGGGAGACTGCTGTTATCGGTAAACCATCTATTAACTGCGTTATAATCGATATATGTTTGTGTATCTGTTGAGCCTGCGTATGCATGTGTTATTATTGCCGACCAGTACCATTTTATAATCTTTTTGTTCATTTCAGCTCTTGCTCTTCCTTTTGCTTTGGAGAAAAGAGCCGCTAGTATCGGTAATGATTGCCTAAACGGAACAAGATTTCTAGTTAGAACACCAAACCCGTCATTAACGCTACGGGTTTCTTTCAACATTTTGAGCATAGACTCAGTGTCTCCTACTGCTGCAGTCCAGTCAGTTTCAAATTTTCTTGAAGATAAATCAAGAAGTTCATCACTTTTAACGGGCTTGCCTCTTTTAAGAGCTAAAGTTTGAACAATGTACAATGGAAACCTATCATTTCCTTCGCTAAATTCCTTTATCAGAGCATTGTTCCTAGCAGAAGTCTTCCATAATTCGCGAGGTTTTATATTATGTTTTATCATACGAGCGTTTAACAAATCAAACGTCGTCAGATCAAGTCCCATAGTATTGAGTTTCTCAAATATTTTTGCAACATTACCTATGCTGATTTCGGAAGGTAGTTTTATTATGGGAATTTCGAAATCTTTGAGCAGAAACTCAAGATGTTTCGAAACAGAATCAGAAAGCTTGTTTGCGTTTTCAGGAGTAGAATGTTCTACCGTCTTTAAAAATGCTTCGAAATCATAACACCATCGACTTACTGTTTCCAGTTCTTTGAGTGGGAATGTTCGTGTAGCAAATTGATTTTGTTTGTCATTAAGATTTTTTCTTGTTATCTCATCATCAGTATAAGAAACAACTAATTTTTCATCCTCTACCTTTGCTTTTCCATCGAGTTTTAACATTTCTTTAATGTCGATAAAGAACCTTATCGGTTTTTTCATGCCCCATAACGGTATGTTCGGAGCTTTTATAACATAATAAAGTGCCGATACTCTTTGCTGTCCATCTAAAATCAAATATCTTGGGTTTGTTGGCAATCGCGTTCCATATATTGGTCCGAAGGCCATATCAGTAGTTCTATCAATAGACCAGAATAACAAAGAACCAATATAGTAGCCTCGTAGCATTGAGACTAGAAGGTCAGTAACATTAGATCTTCGCCACTCAAATTCTCTTTGAAATTCAGGAATGCCCAAATCATCGTTTTCTATATAAGCCAGAATGTCTTTGACTCTTTTTTTCTCGGGTTCTTCCAATCTCATTAATGTACTTGGTGTTATTCCTGGCATATAGACCGCCACATTTGGATAAAAATTGTGTTTTGGCTATTTATATGTTTCTCTAAAGTTGTTATTTGTGAATACAAATTCGATTGACCGATATAAATCCTCTTTGTCTTTAGCGATATATCGCATCGTAGTTTCCGGTTTGCAATGTCTCGCGAATCTACTCGTCAGAACTACATTACCATTCGTCGATTTAGCAAATTTAGTAACCGCATAGTGGCGCAGACTATGTGTCGTTAATCTATGTAAAGCACGTTCTTTCTTATTCGGATAACTTTCTTCTGAATAGCCGTATATTGCATTGAGTCCAGCCTTCTGTACCGTTTCTCTGAATACCTTTCTAACATAGTTCTGTTCTATGTACTGCTGTCTGTTGTGGTTATTGTCGTTCTCTTTGAAGAAGATATGTCCATCCGCTGCCTTTATCCCATCAGTATTCTTGTTGATAAACTCTATCGTATCTCTAAAGAGATCCACAGGTATCAACAAAGAATCCAATTTTCTTGACTTTTCGCTCATTATCGTCAGTTCCCTCTTCTCGAAGTCGATGTTGCTTACGTGCAACTTTGTGGCTTCTCCGATTCTGAGGCCCAGAAACGCCTGGAACTTGAAAAGAAGCCTGAACTTGTCGTTCTTCACGTTTCTGAGGAAATGCTGCAGCTCCATTTCCGTAAAACCCTTGTTTATGGTTCCATACTTTGTCTCTCTCGGCCTCCTGAACCTTCTTTCATAATTTTCTCTCAAGGTCTTTCTCAGCTGCTCAATCTGCCCTTTCGAGAACTGCCTGCTTGATGCGTCTACTTGCTCTAAAACCCTTCCGAAATCGAACCCGACATTCCCTCTCTTAAGCTTTAGGCGGGCCCGGCGGGATTTGAACCCGCGACCTACAGCTTTCTCCTTCTTTTGATTAAACCTTTTTCAAAAGTTCATTAGAAGGCTGCCGCTCTATCCAAGCTGAGCTACGAGCCCATATGCATGACAGTATATTCATTGGCAATATATTTATTATGCGGTGTCTGCCACTCTGGGCTTCGCACAAACATATTTATTGATAGCCGATTCTAATACCTTCAACTGTACAGTGATAGAGTGGCAAATTATTCTTTTTAGGTCTTCATACAGAGGGCCAAACCAGAGGCCATAGACTGGCAGAACTTCATAAATTCCGTGTTCCAGTTCGACATGGACTTTTCGCTTGAGATAGAGTTCGGTTCCGAGGTGAGCTTCCATCTCAACTCGAGAAAGGACCTTTCGCCACTTGCAACGAAGATCCTTCCTTTCGTGTTAAGGGCTGAGGATAGGAGCCCATGAATTGCTCACTGCGGAGAATATCGCTATGTGCCCCTTCTTCGTACTCTGATAGTAAGCGACAGTCGCAAGGACTACCAAGAAGCCGGTTATCAGGCCGAGTATCCAGTCGTATGCCGATATTGGCGCTGGCTTGTACAGAAACGCGAAGAACACCACTGCTATCATCACAAGTGCGAGTATCCTTGTGAGCATGACGGTCTCAAGGCTGCCTATCTTCCTCGATGTAAGCGGACCCCAGTATGATGTCAAGCCCCAGGCTAGCATGGATATTATGCCGTATATCAGGGCAGATGCGAAAGGCATGAGCCTATTTATAGGCGAATATTATTAAGTTGGTGTCCTCATGTCCTGATGAAGCCTATCCCTGCGCCGGATTGGGGTTTGCGGACGTTAATCTTAAAGAAGCGCTTCGTGTTCATAGTAAGGACCTCCGCTGCCCGCTCCACGCTTATCATCTTTGCTTCGGCTATCATGTGGACCGATAGCTCCACGCTCTTCGGCGTAGGCCCTACCGCAGGGCTGTCGCTCTCCACCATAAGGTTGTCTATTGATACCTCCTTCATGATGCGGGACCGCTTGCTGGAGGTTATCGGAGGTATCGATATCATGTAGCCGAGCCTCTCGGCCTCCTTTGCCTGCTGCACATTGCCCTCGAAGAAGTGGAGGTGGACCTTCTGTGCGTCTTTTGCCTTTAGCGTTTCCATTACGTCGTCAAGCGAATCTCTCGAATGGACGCTGACCGGCAGCTTCAGCTCTGTCGCAAGATCGATGAACCTTTCGAATACAGTCCTCTGCTTTGCCACCAGATTGAAGTCTTTCGCATGGAGATAGTCCAGGCCTATCTCCCCTATGGATACCACCCTCGACCTGTTGTCCCTTATGAGCTTGATGTTATTCTCTATCTCGCTGTCGAGGTCATCATCAGGGGTCTGCACCGCATTCTGCGGATCCATGCCGAGCGCAGGGAATATGTGCTTTCCGTCGCTTATCTCCAGCGTGCGCTTGTTGGTAGGAAAGCTCACCCCATTCGACACCATGGTCATTATGCCGTGCGCTATCGCATCCTGTATTAGAGACTGGTCCTTTATCGCATCGAGATGGCAGTGTGCGTCAGCCATCTCATATAGCTGCTTGACATCCTTGACCGCTTTCCCCTCTACGATTTTTGTTGGCATGCTATCATTCGTGGAAAACCTGGTTTATATACCTTTCCGAGCCATACCATATTACAAGATGCAGATTACTAGGTCTGCTTGTTCTGATATGGTGATGGGATGCCAAAGAAGAGTTCAGATACGTATGGGTCAATGTTGAAGATGAACATGCTTTCTATGCTGCTCAATATAATATTGGCCATAGCGGTGGTGGTTCTCGTGCTCGAGATACCGCATATAGGGACAACAGCAGGGAGCGGCTTGGTCAGCAGTCCAAGCCATAATTCGTCTGTGAACAACACCGGAACAAGCCAGTATTCCGGCACAACGGCGAACATAGACCAGCCATTGAACGCCACGGAACTCGCCGTGATAAACAATGCACCGCTGAATTATTATGAGACTGCCGGCGAAATGCTGCTTAATGGAACCCTGACAAACCAGGTGGTCCTCGAACCGCCAAGCAAGGTCTCCCACTTCTCCCCATATCTGTTTGATGGAAAACCGTCGGTGATCTACGTTGGCGCGCTCTCGTGCATATTCTGCGGAGAGAACAGGTGGGCCATGGCGCTGGCGCTAGGCAAGTTCGGAACGTTCAACAACCTTTACAAAGGGTATAGCAGCTTTGGCGATGGTGATATACCTACGCTATACTTTAGCGCCTACAACTATACCACACCAAGCGGTGCAGCATTCGGGAATAGCTACAACAGCAGCCTGATAAACCTGTTCACTGCGGACTATGAGTCCCCCGTTACGGCTGGTTTTGAGTTCCCGAGCACCGGCATACCATACTTCGTACAACATGCGCCTAACGCGACATACCGCTCAGCCATGGAGTTTATGAATAGCACGAATGAATTCAGCGGTACGCCTTTCTCGTACTGGGGCAATTCCATAGTGAATGGAGCTGATGCGGTAATCTTCGGAAATACGTCGCAAGGCGCAACGCTCCCGATAGCAGGCATGACTCATGCACAGATATTGCAGCAGTTCAGGAGCTTCAATGACCAGTTCGCCTGGTCCGAATATGCCGCGGCCGATGTATACATAGCGTATACCTGCCCTTCTGTGAACAACACCGCACAGGTGTGCTCTCTTCCGGCAATACAGACGCTTGAGAGCAGGCTCGGGGTGTAGTCGTTTCCGTCCGCGCGGCAGAGAGGCTGTGGCCATACGCTAACATGATTAGCCAAGAAACTTTCCAGGCAGCTGGTAGATCAACGAACCAATAACACGTGATGACATGGTTGAGGAAAAGCGAGAGGAGAAAGGGCCTGGTCCTGAGCTGCCAAAAGGAGCGCACCCGTCTTTTCTAAACACTATCAAGCAGAAGGAGCGCATCAGGGAAAAACTCTCTAAGATAAGACACAAGATAGGGGTCTACAGCGCTAAGGGAGGTGTTGGAAAGACCACCACCGCTGTCAATATCGCATTCACCCTTAGCAGGAAGGGCTTCAGAGTAGGGCTTCTCGATGCGGACATCGACTGCCCGAACGTCACGATGTTCCTCGGGATGGAAGACGCGAAGATGGAGCCAGTCATGCCGCTGCAACCGCTCACCAAGGAAGGCGTGAAGGTAGCATCCACGGCCATGCTAGTGGATGAGATAAAGAGACCTATAATCTGGAGAGGGCCGCTAGTGGCGAAGATGATAGGGGATTTCCTTGAGAACACGGAATGGGGAGAGCTCGATTATCTCATCGTGGACCTGCCGCCCGGGACCAGCGACTCTCCATTGTCGATAATGCAGCTCCTGAAGCTCGATGGGTTCGTCATCGTGACGACTCCGCAACGCATAGCGTGCATCAACTCCATAAGGTCTGGCATGATGGCGAAGAGGCTCGGGGTATCGATCCTTGGCATAGTGGAAAACATGTCGGACAGGAAGGCAAGCAGAAACACCGAGGAAGTGGCAAAGAGCTTGGAAACGGAGCTCATCGGGGTGGTGCCCATGCAGCAGCGTCTTGCGACCCTCGCCGATGAGGGTAAGGTACCGGTCCTTTCCGAAGATGAGTTTTACGCAGTATACGGAAAAATCGTAGACAGGCTGCCGCGCTGATGCGAGCCTTACGAGAGGAACCCTCTCTGGAGCCCGAGGTAAGGTATAAATACATTTGCTATTAAAACTTCATTACCTATTCTTATGTTTCCATGGCGTAAAACGCCTTGGGCGAACAATGAAGGAGGAGGTTCATTGCTGCTTGGCAATGGATACATGAAAATTCCTGTTTGGGATTGGATGTAGTCTTGAGAAGTGTTATAAGGAACCGCAACGATTGTCTTTAATAAGCGGCAATCCAGCCATCGACTCCAGTCGATGCTGCTGGAGGACACTGCTATCAGATTTCGACAGCCATGCAAGTCAGCTCAACGGCTTCGTTGGGCGGCGTACGGCTCAGTAACACGTAGTCAATCTACCGTAGAGAGGCGGATAACCTCGGGAAACTGAGGCTAATACACCATAAGCTAGAGCATCTGGAAGGAGCACTAGTCAAAAGGTACGCAAATTGTAGCGCAACTACTCTACGATGAGACTGCGCCGGATCAGGCAGATGGCGGGGTAACGGCCCACCATACCTATAACCCGTAGGGGCTGTGAGAGCAGAAGCCCCGAGAAGGGCACTGAGACAAGGGCCCTAGCGCTACGGCGTGCAGCAGGCGCGCAAACTCTACAATGCGCGTAAGCGTGATAGGGGGAATCTGAGTGGTTCACTTCGGTGAACCTTTTGCCAAGTATAGCAAGCTTGGCGAATAAGTGCTGGGCAAGACCGGTGGCAGCCGCCACGGTAATACCGGCAGCACAAGTGGTGTCCACGATTATTGGGCTTAAAGCGCTCGTAGCTGGCCAATGCCGTCTCATGTGAAATATTGGTGCTCAACATCAATGCGTGCATGGGATACCCATTGGCTCGGGAGCGGGTGAGGTAAGGGGTACTTATGGGGGAGGGGTAAAATCCTGTAATCCTGTAAGGACCAACGGTGGCGAAGGCGCCTTACCAGAACGCATCCGACAGTGAGGAGCGAAGGCTAGGAGAACGAATCGGATCAGATACCCGAGTAGCCCTAGCAGTAAATGATGCAGACTCTGGTGTTGCAAATGTCTCGAACGTTTGCAGTACCGTAGCGAAAGTGTTAAGTCTGCCGCCTGGGGAGTACGGCCGCAAGGTTGAAACTTAAAGCAATTGGCGGGGGAACACACAAGGGGTGGATGCTGCGGTTTAATTGAATACAACGTCGGAAATATTACCGGGAGCGACGGCAGGTTGAAGGCCAGACTAAAGATCTTGCCTGACGAGCCGAGAGGTAGTGCATGGCTATCGTCAGCTCGTGGTGTGAACTGTCCGGTTAAGTCCGGTAACGAGCGAGACCTTCGTTGACAGTTGCCACTGGCCTAGATATAGGCTAAGCACTCTGTCGAGACCGCCTCTGTTTAAAGAGGAGGAAGGAGAGGGCGACGGTACGTCAGTATGCTCTGAATCTCCCGGGCTACACGCGGCATACAAAGGTTGGTACAATGGGATGCTATGCCGAGAGGCAACGCAAATCCCCTAAAACCAGCCTAAGTTCGGATTGAGGGTTGAAACTCACCCTCATGAAGCTGGAATCCCTAGTAATCGCCTGTCACTATCAGGCGGTGAATCTGTCCCTGTTCCTTGCACACACCGCCTGCCAAGCCACCCAAGTGGGGCTTTAATGAGGCAATGCCGTTAGGCATTTTCGAATTAAAGTTCTGTGAGGAGGGCTAAGGCATAACAAGGTATCCGTAGGGGAACCTGCGGATAGATCACCTCGAACAATTTTGTTCAACAACTGTGTGCGTAAGCAATTGCGGTTTCCTTGCATTAATTCTCAAGACTACACTCCATTCTTTTTAGATGGCCCCGCATAGCGTGAGCTTTGCTCATTTCCGAGCAACTGCCCATATCATCTTTGAGAATCCGGCATCTTTAGACTCCTTTTTCAATCTGGACATAGAGCCGAGCCTCTTTATCTCGAAGCCAGCCTCCCTGAGTGCTGGTACATAAAGGTTTCCGACCTCTAATGGCCTATCCGCATAATACGGTCGATTGGGGTCCTCCCCTATTTCCCAATTGACCATCAGCAGGGTGCCGCCGTCTTTTATAGCAGGCCTTGAAAGTCTTACAACTCTTGACCGTGAGTTCACAATGACAACCTCGCTATGGAAGTTGTAAGATTAATCTGGTACGCTATAAGTACCGATAAGCATTCTTTACGGCCAGTTCGAAGTTCTTTCTTGTTCCGAGACAGCCAAAACAGCCGATTTGCATGGCGGAATCGGATTTCCCGAGCTTGAGCCTCTTCGTGACATCCCCTAGCACATACCTTACTTTTGGCTTGACGCCCATTTTGGAAAGATGGCCTTGCTTGTACGCCATAGCCCTTTCTATTATGCCGCCAAGCAGCCTTTCGTTGTTTTTTGCGAAGGATATGTTTTCCTGCAGACGGTCAACCGCAACGACCTCCTTCGCTTCAGGATAGAAAATGTTCAGTACTGGTTCAGTAGGGCCGCACCCTAAATCCAGAACCTTTTTGCCCTTTACATTCTTGTATATCAGCTCGGCTACCGTGTTGTCTTCCGCGTTACCGTCAAATGAGTAGGCAGTCAGGGCGTAGCCATGCACGTATTCCTTAATGTCCATGAAAGTGATTAGGGGCTCATCGGTATAAAAAGCTTCAACGCTACATACTGACATATGTCAGCCAAACTGAAGCTCAATCCGGAGATAAGCTATATGCTTGGCATATACGCATGCAACAAGGGAGGCCAGGCGATACAGCTTAGGACAAGAAGCGACGCGATGGCCGAGAAGTTCGCAAAGATAGCCTTGGAC
>JAJYEJ010000001.1:68416-83622 GCA_021785805.1 Microcaldota archaeon
ACTGAAGCTCAATCCGGAGATAAGCTATATGCTTGGCATATACGCATGCAACAAGGGAGGCCAGGCGATACAGCTTAGGACAAGAAGCGACGCGATGGCCGAGAAGTTCGCAAAGATAGCCTTGGACGAGCTTGGTGTCCTGCCGAGCAGGATACTGGTCGAGAAGGATGATAACGAGACGAGGGTGTTCTTCTACCATTCAAAGCTCAGGAAGATGCTGCAGAAGGCGTTGGAGAGGAGGGAACACCTCTTCAAGTACAGCAACACCTATTCAGCGAACTACTTCGCAGCGCTGTTCGACTGCGTGGGTGGAAGAGACAGGAAGAGCCTCTACCTGAAGGGCATAGAGCCCGTTGATTATCTGATACTTGAGAGGCTTGGAGTGCACTGCACACAGGATGGAAGCAAGTCCCGTATAGCGAGCGCAAAAGCGTTCATAGGATTCATAAAGGACTTCAGTATCCGCATCAGGGAGCGGGCTGCTTAATCGGAGCTAGCGGGAGGAGCCAAGCTTTCCATAGCCCAGTTGAACTCCATTTTACGCATCATGCTTAGTACTGTCGTGATCAATGCACAAGAACCCGCAGAAACCGACGTCGCTGCAGCCGCACCGATGTCGCCACGCAGAAGGTTCATCAAGCTAGCGCCTGCAAAGAGAATCGTGGCTCCGATAGCCATCCCTTCTAATATCCTTTCATGCTCATCTAGCGTGAATCCTGATTTATTCTCAAGCATGACTTCGATACCCTCGGCTATTTCCATAGCCCTCCTCCGGCATATCCCCTCTCCATGCGACAATGACCTTGATGTGACAGTTATCTCTATTGCGTGTAGTTTTGCACCGGCCCCATATGATTTAAGCACCGCGTTCCCAGAGAGCAGGCCACTGCCAGGTCCCATCGTGTCCCTTAGATGAAGCTCGGGGCGCCATTCTCTTGGCCGCACCTTACTAAGTAGATAATTGTTTATCCCACTTGCCACAGTCATCCACTCCAGTGGTATCGTTCGGATTCCGCCCCCGTCCTCTGCTTTGTATTCAAGCCTTATGTTTATATCGCAGAAAGGGTGCAGCCTCTTAGCCTGCCATCTCACGATTCTGTGTATCGCTCCAACCGCATCACTCTTTTTCAGGAATGCGTCCGGATTTGCTAGCTCCAATCTTAACGTAGCACGACTATAGTTGACCTGGTCTGAGGACACCCTAGTGGATCTCCAGATAGGCTCTTTGTTCTCCTCCTTGTCAGTTGCTGTTTCCTTCAACTTTTCCATCTGTACCACTATCGGGCGGTTTCTGCCGTCGCATATGGATAATGGATTAATTAATATTTAGAACTTGCTATTTATATATAGAAAGTATTAAAAATATTTCTAATGATTATGATAATTAAACCATGAACCAATTCCATCATAGTCAGAGATGTGGCTGGACGAGGATTATCGCATAGTTGTTCTCTCTTGATGTGGAGAGTATTTCTACCCTAAATCCCGCCTTAGAGAATAAGTCCGTCAGCCCAGTTACAGTGAACTTGACGCTCCTAGCCAGAAGAAGGCTTTTTCCTTTCTTTAGCGTTGCCTGTTTCCCTGCTATCGCAAAATGTATGTCCTTGTCGGGAGTAAAGTATGCCTCTACTTGACTGCGCTTGCGGTTGAACCCTATCCTGTATTCTCCAAGGGACTTCCTTATGCCGAAGTGCTCCAGGGTGGTGAATAGCAGATCATATACGTAGTGAACATCGTAGTAGTCGTGCATCATCTTACCTATCTCCTTTGGATTGACCAGCTCAACCCCGACCAGGAAGTAGTCGTCCTTCCCCATGGATTCGCGTACGTTTACCAATACCCTGCGCATGTCGGGCATGTTCCCTAAGGTTGAACCAAGAAACGTGAAAAGGTTGCCGAAACCCGTCCTATTCAGCTTAGAAGTCAGGTTAGAGAAGTTGCCTTTATCGAGGTCGAACTTGTTTTGCCCCCCATAAACCCTAAAACCCTGCTTCACATTCGTGGAGGATGCCCTTAGCATATCAGGGCTTATATCTATCGGATTGTACCTGATTGCCGCCCTTGGTCTGCTGTATCTCAGATATTGGAATATCGGGTATAACGGGGAGCCATCACCGCAACCCAGGTCTATGAGGTTGAAGTTCTTATAGCCGTAAAGTGAGAGGGAGTCGAATATCGTGCTTGCTTTCTGCGTTAGAAGGATCCTTTCAAGGATGTTTATCGCTTTTGTGTCCTCCCTGAGCCTAGACTTGGCAATGTCTATCCAGCGTTTTGACCCGATCCCGAAGTAGTCGTACTTTATGGGTACCTCGCCGCGCTCCTCTATAGACTCGAGAATGTCCATCTCCTCCTCTATAGAGTATATCCTTTTCACCATCGCATAGCCCATGCTAAAGGGCTTTGTAATAATTTAAGCCTTTGTCATTGGGGAACGATTAGACTCTCCTTCCTCTCCTACCGCCTGGCCTCTTCGTGGTATCAGTAGGCAATGGAGTCACATCTTCTATCCTGTTTACCCTTAGTCCGCTCCTTGCCAGGACCCTTACCACCGCTTGGGCTCCAGGACCCGGTGTCTTTGCATTGTGACCGCCAGGTGCCCTTATCCTTATATTGATGTTCGTTATCCCCTTCTCCTTCGCCATGGCTGCGACCTTGTATGCGGCTTGCATAGCGGCGTATGGAGTCCCTTCCTGGGAATCAGCGCTTACCATCATCCCTCCGCTGCCTACTGCGATGGTTTCGGCGCCGCTTAGATCGGTCAGGGTAATGATCGTGTCGTTCTTCGATGAGTATACGTGCGCGATTGCCCAGCGTTCCGGCCTTGACTTTATCTTTGACTCTTCCAGCGCCTTGGCTTCGTATGAGACTATCTCCTTCTTCTGCTCCTTTGGAGCCTGTGTCTTTGCTGCTGCTTTTCCTCCTTTTTTACCTGCCATGAGCGCACCAGTTCATAAGTATATTATTCTGCCTTTTTTTCTTCCTTAGGGACAGGCGGCTTCGTTGTCTGAGGCGCTGCCGTCTCTATCGGGGCCCTGTCCGCAGGCTGCTTCGGATTGACGTCTATAGGTTTATAGAACCCTATCATGGATTCCTCAGCATCGCTGACGGCATAACCGGGCTTGTTGACCCTCTTGCCACCAATCGATATGAAGCCATGGGTTATGAGCTGCCTTGCCTGCTTGATGCTCCTTGCCATGCCCCTCTTGAATACTATAGTCTGTAGCCTCCTACTCAGGAAAGCATCCTCATTCACATCTAAAATATTGTCAAGCGTAGCGCCATGCTGCACGACTTTGTACCGCGTAAGCCTACCGAGAAGCCTCTGTTGGATGGCTGCGTTCTCCGGGGAAGCTTCTGACAGGAGCGACCTGACATTCCTTCTGACCCTGCTTACCTCGGTTTGCACCTTCCACAATTCCTTCATGTTCTTTAATCCATACTCTTTGAGCATTGCGTTGTCCGCATTTATCCTCTCAATGTCCCATCTTATCTTTGGTTTAGAGAATTTCTTCCTGTTTCTTCTAGGTGCTCCCAATCAATCACTTTAGCGTTATTTCTTCTCTGCCTTCGGTGCCGCTGCCGGTCCGGGGGCGGCTGCGGGCTTTGCCGCTCCTGCTGCTGGTGCCGCTCCTGCCGCTACGGCGGCTTTCTTCATGACGCCAACCGTGGTTCCAGTCCTGCCAGTGGATCTCGTATGCTGTCCCCTGACCTTCTGCCCATATTGGTGCCTGAAGCCCCTCCATGACTTTATCGTCTGGTCCCTGTTGATGTCCTGCCTTGTGGAAAAGAGCAAGTCGTTGCTCACCACGTGGACATCCTTTCCGGTTTCAGGGTCCTTCCTCCTGTTAAGGGAATAAAGTGGTATCCCGTAATTGAGTGGGTTCTTTATGACCGTTTCTATCTTTTCAATCTGTTCCTCGCTTAGAGTGCTTAACGGGGTGTTCTTAGTGATCCCGAGCTTGCCTTCTATAGCGAATGACAGGGAGTGCGCCATGTTTTGGCCTATCCCCTTGACGTGGCTGAGGGCGCGTTCTACACCCAATGATCCGTCTATGTCCCTGCCGGCTAACCTGACTATTGAAGCTACTGCTTTCTCCTCCTTCCTCTGGGGTTTCTTGCCCTTCTGCGGTTCCCTTGCCTGAGCTGCAGGTGCCGAAGCTCCCTTAGCCTCCTTCGCCTCTTTTACTTCATTTTCAGCCATTGATACACCGTACGCAAGAGCAATACACCGAAAACCTTAGGATATAGTCTTCTGGTATCGATTGTTGTATGCTCTCCGATATGAGAATCGTAATCCCTTTATATCAAAGGTATTTAAACCTTTTTACAGACACGCTGATGACGCAATGGAATACGCCAAGATGAACAGATCGCCAAGGTAGGGATTTGAACCCTAAAGCCCGTGAGGGCATGCGCTTCCTGTTAAGGATTTCCAGGCGCACGCGTTACCAGATTCCGCCACCTTGGCACGGATAGTATTAATCGGCAAGGATTATGAACCTGCCGCTCCGCCTTTTCGAACGTTAAGGTGGGTTTATACTGAAATTAAGGAGAAGTCTTATGAATGTATAACACGAATCATAAATGATTCATATGAGTAGGGGAGTTCTCATTATGGTAGTGATTGCACTCGTCATCGCAGCCGCCGGGGCAATGTTCGTGACCTTAATCCCTCATGCTCCCCTGACGCGGCAGAATGTCGCCATCGCTTACAACAGCAATGCATCCCAAGCGAAACAACACGTAAACTCTTCAGGGGTACTCTTTTCCAGCACGCAATACTTTCCATATGCTTATCAGGTATACCCTGGACCTATCAGCAGCCAGGCACAGTCCGCGTTAACCGGGTTCAACCTTACATCCACAATATTGCAGAACGGGACAACGGAGGTTACGCTTGCTATAGCGGGGAACAACCAGCACCAGTACATAATACTGAAGCCCGACTATAAGCTCTACGTCGTTGAGACTACGTTTGGGGATGATGGCTTCAACTTCGATTCCTCGTTCGGGGATGATGGCTTCGTGGTCGTTGACCCAAGTGGGTATATAGCGTAGGGAAGGGGTCACAGAATGAAGGTAATGGAGCAGCCTATCGGTGTAATGTATTTATGGGCAATTGCGCTGCTTTCCGCCATTGCGATATTCTCGAGCTATGAACTCGGTGAATTTCCATACGCCCTTGTCCTTTCAGTACTGATAGCAGCCTTAATCGAGATCTTGATAAGGCGGTTCTATCAGAGACAGCGCTTTAAGATCCCGATTTCCGGATTAATAACCGGATTGATCGTTGGTTCTGTTGCACCGATAAGCGCACCGTTGCTCCTGGTCTCGATTGCGGTTACCATAGCAGTACTTTCTAAATTCTTCATCAAGTACAAAGGCGGCAATATCTTCAATCCAGCGGCGATAGGGCTCGTAGTTGCGCTTGCGATCTTCGGTGCGGGGGATGAGTGGTGGGCCGCAGGCAATTATAATATATATGGACTGGCAGTGACACTCACCCCTATACTCATCATCCTTGCGTACGAGTCTCGGCGCCTTACCATGGCCTTATCATTCGTGAGCGCAGACCTGCTGCTCATGATTGCCACTGGAGCGCTGGTTCATGTATCCGTTGATTCCGTAGTAGGGCTCCTTTTCGGTGTGAACTACTACTTTGCCTTTGTCATGCTCGTGGAACCAAAGACCTCCCCGTATGGTAAGTACGCGCAGATAGCGTATGGAGCTTCAGCCGCAGGTTTTTATCTTGGGCTCTCATTCCTCAGAATCCAATATCCATTATTGATAACATTGCTTATGGTTAATATACTGTATTTTATTTATAGGAGGAGTAGAAAGCGATAACAGGTTTATTCACCGCCTTAGCCTTTTTGCAAGTATGTACCACGTGAAATGGAACTTGTTGTCAGGCATTACGGCGATATCTTCATATCCGTTCTTGTGGTACAGCCGAAGGGCTGCGGCATTCCGCTCATGTGTGTCTAGATATGCCAGATGGCAGCCGTTTGCTTTGGCGCAATCTTCAGCCTTTCTTAGCAATGATTCGCCTATGCCTTTGTGCCTTGCGCTCCCGCTTACGATCAATTGACCGTAGTGAGCGCAGCCTCCCATTATGGCAAGGTCAACGTATCCTACAACCTCCCTGCCGACATATGCGACAAACGCATGCCTCTTGGACTTGTGATCGTATCCGTTATCGCGGGTCCATCTTAGCCATTCCCTGTCCAGGAACGTTCTTACTTTGTCTTCGCTCCCTTTCGCCATTCGTTTTATTTTTATTTCGGATGCCGTTGAATTACCGCTAAGACTTGATATATCGCATTACGCTATTGACGCTTAGGTATATTGCCTGAGGATATTATATCATTTGCCTTTAGGAGTATTTGGACGTCTTCCAGCGGCCCTTTCCTAGCTTCCGCCTCAATCAGGAAATTTAAGACCTAGAGCTGTATACTGTCATCGGCATACGTTTTGATTAAGTTTGCCAGGCATACTGATGCATCGCTTTCTGACATACCTTCTGCCGGTGTTAATTCTATTATGTATTTCAAGCACCTTAGTATGAAAACCGGTTCTTTTTTGAGAGGAATCTGGAAGAACCGGCACCTTGGTGTCATTGGTAATCTACCTATTGTCTTAATCAACGCGGCCAAGGACCCCGATTCGGGGTCTTTTTCCATCTTGTTCCTCTGCTAAGATGATTAGGCTCTTGGAGGTATTGCAGTAAGCTTTAAACGCTCTTCCGCAAAACGGTTCTCTATCTCTTGCAGCGCCTCAGGGAGCTTCTCCTGGATTGCTCTTATGGCGTTATCGCGCTCCTCCTCTATCTTTGCGTGCTCTTTTGCATAGTTTCTTTCGCATTCGGCTCTATCTTCTATACATTTGTTTGTAGCTGCGAGTACCACAGACCTTAGTACTTTAGTGGTCTCGAGAAGCTCTTTATCAGATAGATTCACCTTGATTAACATCTTTTGCGCTTTTACAAGGAGTTCTGTTTCCCATCTTGCGCCGGTCATGGCAGTACCTTCGATTTTGAAGGCCCTTGGAACACGCTCTACGAAGAATCTGACTACGCGGCTTATTGTGGGCTCGTCTGGGATATTCTGGATGAGCATCGACATTACGTCTTTTGATTCTTCATTGCCGAGTCTATAAGCGGTCAGCGCCATGAATGCTATTGCTGTATGTGTCATCTTTCTGCTGACGATATTCAATCCCGTAAGGTATTGTACAGAAGCCAAAATATCTGTTTGTTGAAGCATTCTTACCAAAGAGTCAACATCATCGCGTATTTTGTCAAGTTTTACCCTGAGTGTGTTGGTATCGGCTTCGCGCACTTTTTTATTTTCCTTCAGATACCTCTTTTTGTCTCTTGCGTCATCTTTTATTCGGTCGATTTCTTTCCGAGCAGTGTCATCCGCATTGCCCCTTTCTGCGATTCTTCGCGATTCAAGCTCTTCCATCCTCAATGTGAGCTCGGATTTCGGCGTTTCGTGGGCTTCGGTCCGCTCTTCCGCTTTTTGAGAAGCCCCTAATGGAGTAGTCGGCGGTTCTTTGCGCCTGTGTGCTCCTATCGGGGTCGGCTCATTCTCATTCTTGACGCCGTTATCCACATCCACGCCGACAGTTGGCGAATCCTGATAGAATTTAACCACTGTTATGCCTACTTTTTCTTGTGCTTTGTCAAAAATGAGCTCCATCTCCTGTTTTGTTATAGGAACGCCATCCCTGCTCGTAAGAATGATTGCGTGATCTGCTTTTGCTACTGATATGTGCTGTCTCATGCCTAGGCGCATACATAGGTCGTGCACCTTGTGGAGAGTATGGATGTATACCCTGCCATTTTGGTGCTTTACCTCAAGCGACCACTTCATTGCTCCGACTACCTTTGTCGTTCCGTTTTTGGTTTTAGTATCTCCGCTCATTTCTTCACTGGCTATGCCTCTTCTAGACCAGATATATATGGATTGCGGTGCATCTGTCGGGTCGACTGCATACGCTAGCATCTTTATGCGACCGGTATCCGGAGAGGGCCGATTTCTTGGACGGGCCTGGTGGGATTTGAACCCACGACTTACAGGTTAAAAGCCTGTCACTCTAGCCAAACTGAGTTACAGGCCCGATGAGTAGAGTAGAAGATACTTGCGGTTAAGGCTATAAAAGCTTTTTGAAGAAGCAGAGGTTAGGAATAGAGGTTATACTTTGGCTTCGAAAAAATCGACGCCTTTATCCACGTCAAGATATACTGGTTCGACGAACCTCTCAACTGCCTTGAGCATAAAGCCATACCTGTGCTTTTTCTCGTCAAAGTCCTCAGCCAGGTGCTTCTTCGTGTCGGAAAGGAATCCCTTCTCGGTCAGATATTCCTTTACGCCGTATAGGTGGAGTTTGCCTATTATCGCCCCATGCGTAAGAGTCTTCGGATCTATGCCGTGCCGTTTGCACGCGGCAAGATCGGGTTCGTTAGCCGCATGTATCAATACTTCCCCCCTGTAGTTCGTATATTTGCCCCTTAGAACAACCTTCTTTTTTCCGCTAACCAGGAAGTCAGCGTAAGGCTGTTTCACTGAAATGCATTTTATTTTTTCCACACACACACCTCTACTTAGGCCGATCTTTATCTCCTCGTTACTGCACTGGTCACCTATAATATTTATTAATATACCCTCTGTATCTATTTTTAAAACTTTCGATATTTTTAAGAAGAGAGGTATATGCGGAACGATTCTGGTATTGTGGCGCTCGAAGGAGGCGTGAGAATAGCCATAACGGATTTCAGGAAGAGACCGGAATCGTTAATGGCAGGTATTCAGAAATGTTGGAGATCTGATTGCTTAGCGCCTTGCTGAATTGAGATAAATAATCAGTGTTGTCCTGCGAGCAGCCTCCTGAGCCTATCGCTGTCCATCTTCACGCTGTCTACGAACTCTTTCCCGTATTCGTGGTATATCCTGAATATAGACGCATTTCCCACATTCTTTCCTTTTATATCAAGGGAGCGGAGCGTCGAATAAACGGCCTTCTTGCTCTTTCCTTCTATCTCAAGCGACCATGGTATCTTAGGCCACTTGTCTATGGTCACCATGGTGCCGTTAAGCGAATACTCTATGCGCTTCGTATCCCATCCCAGAATGTTCCCCTTGAAAAGCGTCTGGAATAGCTTGACCCCCTCTTTGAAGCTCCCGACTTCGACCTCATACTCCTCTGTCATGTCTATCCCACTGCCGAGGCGGGCTTTGAATGCGAGGGTGGTCTTCTTGCCGTCGGTGCGGAGCCTGAGCCAGACTCTTCCCGCCTTGATCGGCACCTCCAGTCTCCTGTAATTATGAGTGGTGACGTACCTTGCGCCCAATTTCTTCAATCTGCCCAATACCTGGCGTTTGTCTATGTGGACTACAGTTAGCTCTATCTCCTTTGGCATACTGGCATCCCCAGTCATTTAGTTAGAACAAGAAAGCTTAAATTACCAGACAACAGTAGGCGCATTTGTACAGGAATAGTCGCCTTACGGTTGCCATATTGGCATCTCCTGCCGCCTTACCGTGAAGTACGTTGCAGTGCTTTATAGTATGCCATTTCCCTTGGGCTGAGCTCTCCTCTCCTAGACAGGGCGCTCAGCCTGCGAATCTCGCCCTCTACCTCTCCGGGGAAGTTCTTCCTGAATGACGCTGCCTCTTTGAATGCCTCTTCGTACTGACCAAGGTTTAAGTACTCCTCTATGCTTCTTTTGGTTTGCATATCACACCCGCCAGATAATTTCTAGTGCTAATATTTAAGGTTTACTGCGCATAGTACGGTTAGAGATTTATTGCATTGCCTGCCACTGTCTGCCATTGTATTCATGGGTGAATATATGAAGGATCCTATATGCGGCATGGAAGTGGGAAAGGACTCCAAGTTCAAGAGCAACTATAAGGGCAAGGACTATTACTTCTGCTCCGCATCCTGCAAGCAGAGTTTCGACAAGAGCCCTGAAAAACATGTGAAAGGCTGAACTTGATGAGATACGAATGTCCCATATGCGGCCTGCATTATGCTAGCAAGAAGCTTGCGGATGCGTGCCATATGTGGTGCTCCGGGCACGATAGCTGCAATCTGGAGACCGCAAGCCAGTCGATTGAGGCACAGAAGAGGAGGAAAGGTGTAAAGTAGTGGCAACGGATCCTGTATGTGGCATGTATGTCGATGAGAAGAGCTCCAAGCTAGTCTGGGAGAGGGAGGGCAGGAGATACTATTTCTGCAGCAGTTCGTGCAAGATACAGTTCGAGAAGCCTGAAAAGGAGCTTAGGGATATAAGAATATCGTTGTTTGTGGCATGGCCGCTCACCGCGATTGTCATACTGCTAAGCTACCTGCTGCGGCTCAGCTATGGAGGCTATCTGATGTTCGTGCTGGCGAGCGTAGTGCAGTTCTATTCCGGAAAGAGGTTCTATGCTGGCATAGCCGATGCGATAAGGAACCGGTCAAGCAACATGGATACGTTGATAGCGATAGGCACCAGCGCAGCATGGGCATATAGCACGATCGTGGTCTTCTTTCCATCGGCATTCCCATCGAACGGCGTGTACTTCGACACCTCCACTATAATAATTTCGCTTATACTTACAGGTACCTACATGCAGAGGCTTGCTGAGACAAAGGCTTCCGGCGCGATATCTGCATTAATAAAGCTGCAGCCGAAGGTTGCACATGTAGTTAGTGGAAGGACCGTGACAGACGTCCCTGTAGCGGAGGTCAGGAAGGGGGACCTTATTCTGGTGCGCCCTGGAGACTATATACCAACAGATTCGGTGGTGGTTAGGGGATACAGCTCCATTGACGAATCCATGATAACTGGAGAGAGCGTACCGGTGTCGAAAAAACCAGGAGATACCGTAATAGGGGGCACGATAAACTCATCGAACGCGCTCACCGTTAAAGCTACAAAGGTAGGAGAGGACACGGCGCTTTCCCAGATAATAAAGATAGTGCAGGATGCAGCGTCGAGCAAGGTCCCTATACAGAAGCTTGTTGATAGGATAGCCTCGTATTTCGTGCCGGTAGTGGTCCTAATCGGGGTCGCGTCATCGTTGCTTTGGTATCTGGCAGGGGTCGGGGCGAACATTTCTGTGCTGATTTTTGTCAGTGTTCTGATTATAGCGTGCCCCTGCGCTCTCGGCATCGCGACGCCTGCCGCGCTCCTTGTCTCATCTGGGAAGGCGGCGAAGAGCGGGATATTGGTTAAGAGCGGGGAATCCCTGCAGACAGCAAGCAGGGTAGATACCGTAGTGCTGGACAAGACGGGCACATTGACCGAAGGGAGGCCAAAAGTCACTGACATACTACCGTTACGAGGCTATAGCAAGAACAGGGTGCTGAGAGTCGCAGCTATAGCTGAGATGAATTCCGAGCACGTGCTTGGAAAAGCGATCGTGGACATGGCGAGGGCGAACGGCATTGGTGTTCAGTTCCCAAGGTCATTCAGTTACAGGCACGGTAGCGGAATAACGGCATTGTTGAAAAGCAGAGAGAGGGTGTCTGTCGGGAACATTGATATGTTATCCAGGAATGATGCTATTGCGATAAAAGACCGCTTAGAAGGTCTTGAATCGCAGGGCAAGACGGTGCTGATCGTAAGGATAGATGGGCGAATATCCGGGCTCATAGCGCTAGCCGACCGGGTAAAGAGGGATAGCAAGAAGGCCATCGAATCGATGAAAGCTTCAGGGATAGGCGTATGGCTCATAACAGGAGACAACGAACGTGTCGCAAACGCAGTGGCGAAGGACTTGGGCATAGAGAACGTCATCGCCAGGGCGAAACCTAAGGACAAAATGAAGAAGATAAGCGAGCTGCAGGAGAACGGAGGCGTTGTTGCCATGATAGGAGACGGCGTTAACGATGCCCCCGCACTGACAAAGGCAGATCTCGGCATAGCGATAGGCGCAGGCACGGAGGTAGCCATACAGGCAGGCAGTATAGTATTGATTAGAAATAGCGTCTATGATGCATTCGTTGCATTGAGACTTGGCAAGCGCACAATGAACAAGATAAAGCAGAACCTCTTCTGGGCATTCGGTTACAACATAGTGCTGATACCGATAGCGGCAGGTGCACTGATACCTGTGTTTTCCGTAAGTATATACAACGTGTTGCCCATGCTTTCAGCGGTCGCAATGGCATTCAGCTCCTTTACCGTTGTCTCGAACTCCCTTCTGCTAGCAAGATTTAAATAATGAATTATTATAGGATAAGTATGGAAGCGATAAGACAGCTGGTTGTGAAGGCGCTCATAATAAATGATGGAAAGATACTGCTCCTTTGGGACCCTAACATCAGGACAAGGGACAAATGGGAAACGCCAGGAGGCAGGAAGAAGGAGAATGAATCGGATGATAGCGCTCTGGTAAGAGAGGCGAAGGAGGAAGCTGGAATCGACATAAGTGTGGAAAGGTTAGTCGACAGTTGGGAGTTCCCGCTTCCATGGAAGAATTGGACACTCGTAGGGAAAAGCTATCTGTGCACCCCTATTACAAAAGACGTGAAGTTGGAGGATCCTGAGAAGCAGCACACAAAATATGAATGGATGCCCATAGAGAAGGCAAAGGAACTGGATCTGGTCTCATGGTTGAAAGGCTCTATAAATGCTCTCTAGATTTAATCATGCCGGGTAAATCCCATGAACAAATACGTTTTCAAGCGGCATGACAGCATATTCTTCTCCTTCTTTCCCGTAGAGAAGCGAAGGCTGGGGAGGAGGTTGGGGAAGGAAGCCGAGGTCGAACACGTAGGAAGCACAGCGGTTAGGGGCCTTGGTGGAAAAAATATACTTGATATCGTAGTCGGAATAAGGAGTGGAAGGCCGTTAAGGATCAAGGATAAGCTGGAATCGTTAGGATATACGTTCCTTCCGAATTCAGGGACCAAGACGAGAAGATTCTTCACCAGGGAAGCGGTCTACAAGAAAAAAAAGATCAATATACACCTTCATCTCGTCAGGATGAATGGAATCGACTGGAAGGAGATGGTGGCATTTAGAGATTATTTGTCAGATGACAGGGACGCTCTAGAGGAGTATGTCGCAGTGAAGAAGAAAGCTGCGAAGATAGCTAAAGGGGACAAGAAGAGGTACATGGAATTGAAAGACAAGTTCATAAAAAGAGCCATAAAGAAGGCGTTCAAGGAACGGGGATGGAGGTTGAGGAGAAGCTAGTTACAGCCGAAAAGAAGAGAGACTGGGGTGGTATTAGTCATCCTTTCAGTGAAGAAACATATTTCTTACAGGCTGTGTCCTTGGTGTGCCATATAGCACCTTGTCCATGACCGTCCAGGAAGGAATCTATGCATTCTCCGAAAGCTTGAGAAAGACCGTGTTCGCCTCGCACCATAGCCTTATATAGTGGTGAGGAAGGAATGTGTATGGGGGAAGCGTATGGATTTCATAGCCATAAAGAGCATGGTAAATGAGTTAGGCTTCGACAGAAAGGAATACGCACTGTTTGGATCAGTTCCTCTTGCGGCACATGGAATCAGGGAAGCCAACGATATAGACATGATCGTGATGCGTGGGCTGTATGAAAGGCTGGAGAAAAGCGGGTGGATGGAGAAGGTCTATCCGGTCACCGGAAAAAGGGGTCTTGTAAAGGACCAGTTTGAGGCATTCTACGAATGGAATTATGTTGGTTATACCCCAGATGTATCGAAGCTCATAAGGGAAGCTGATATCATCGATGATATACCAGTAGTAAGGCTGGCTGAGGTACTTAAATGGAAGACGGCGTTTGGAAGGGAGAAGGACATAAAGGATGTCGAACTGATAAGGAGATTCATGCACGACAATCCTTCTGCTTTTAAACTACAATAGGCAAGCTGGAGCATGGGGTTTATAAAGGCGTTTACAACAACGGCGAAGAATGCAGACGCCGGCAGGATAGCGGATGTGCTGGTATGTGAAAGACTAGCAGCTTGTGTTCAGGTAATCGGTCAATGTGAACCGTATAATGAGATTAAGCTCCGTTAACGCTAATGTGCAAGGAGGCTCGGAACTATAAAAACTGCAATCATCAGGTCAATAAACACGATTGCTGTTATTATCACATATATCCAGTTTCTATCGTACAGGAAGGCGAATATGGATAGGAAAACCCGTGTCACCGGAGTTGCCATCAGCACCATCAACCCCAACAGTACAAAATCAATTCCCTGAAGAGCAGAGAGTCCGCTGATTATGGCCGGCACAGTGATTACAGCCGAGTTTATTCCGGCGTTGACGTTTGCAATCTGGCTCAAAGAAAATCCGTTGCTTCCGTTATCCGCAAACAGCAGTATCGTTCCCACTGACACAAGCAGAACACTGGCGACTACCCCAAACCTAAGCACATACGAAATCGCGTCATTCATGTCCATTAGGCGACACCGAATCCCCTTAACAGCATCTCAATCCCGATTATCCCAAGCAGTATCGAGAACAGCAAGCGTATGTTTTTGCCGGCAGTCCTCTGCAGGAGTTTTGACCCGTAATACGCGCCGAACACTATGCCTATAACTACAGGAGCGGCTATAAATGGCTGTATATAACCTAAAATCCAGTATATTGCACTGCCAGTCACGGCGGTTACGCCTATCATGAAGTTGCTTGTTGCCGTCGTGACCTTCATCGGCAGCTTCATGCCCCAGTCCATGCCCATCACCTTTAATACCCCGGATCCTATGCCAAGCAGTCCGGACATAAGTCCAGCAACGCCCATTACCAACTCGCCATACCACCACCTGTAACCGGAATACCTTATGGTTCTCCTCGATGCCTTGTCGTAATAGCTGCCACGCAATTGGAACATATCAGTGCTCCAATCCTTGTTTATCCTGCCCCTGCGGGCATCCTCGTACTGCTTGAATGCCTGGTATAAAGACAGAAGGAGCACCGCACCGAATAGAACAAATAGCCACCTGCTTATCCCATTGGCATAGACATAAGCAGCCAGAAGGGAGCCGATTATCGCGCCAAGAGTAGTGGCAATCTCAAGAGACATTCCTATCTTTATGTTGGCGAGCTTATCCTTGACGTAAGCGCTCGCTGCCCCGCTAGAGGTCGCTATGGTGGAGATGAGGCTTGCTCCAGCTGCGTACTCGAGTGGAACCCCGAACAGGAGCGTGAGCACTGGAATTATCACTACCCCGCCTCCAAGCCCGCTCATCGCGCCAACGAGGCCAGACACGAAACCCGC
>JAJYEJ010000010.1 GCA_021785805.1 Microcaldota archaeon
AGCACTTCTCAGAGGAATTCCATGGATTCGATAAGCCACAGTAAGCAACGCATTCTTTGGGAACATGAGCACAAGAAGCCCAGTGTCCTGAAGCAGATGGATTCGGACAAACCGTCGAGCGGTGTTCTCAGATTCTTCGGCATGATCAAGGACATCGGCAGCGCTAAAGGCATAGAGATGTGCTGCGGAAAGGGCCGGAACGTGATATGGCTAGCCCGGAACGGAATAGATATGACAGGCTTCGACTTCTCCAAGAATGCGATATCGGAGGCCAGGAGGAGGGCGAGGGCAGCTAAAGTGGACCATAGCGTTAAGCTTCTCCTGCAAGACGCGACACGGAGATGGAAATCCGAATCAGGCAGTTTCGATTTCGCTATCGACTGTTTTGCCTCTACCGATATAGAGAGCTACGAGGGCCGCTCGTTCGCTAGGGACGAGGCAGTAAGGGTCCTGAAACCAGGTGGATTGCTTATGGTCTATGCCCTTTCCACGGAGGACGAGTTCCACAGGAATTTTGTCAGGACTTCGCAATTGCAGGAGAAGAACGCCTTCCTTCATCCGATGAACGGGAAGTTCTCCAAAACCTATGGCAAGGAGGAGTTTCTTGAATTTTATTCTGGGCTGAAACTGATGGAGTTTAAACGTATCAGGAAATATGAGATTTTCTTCGGCAAGAGATACAAATGCAACCACATATGGGCGGTGTTCCGGAAGTAGACGGGGGAACTCTTCTGGTGAATCACTGGTGCATCATCATACTTTGAGGTTGAGGATGATGCAAACCTTTTTGGCAGTTGGCAACCCATTCGCTATCTGCTGGATCGTTTTAGCGTGATGCTGCATGACAGGCAAAGGCGGTTGGTTAGGAAGGGAGGTTCTTCTCATATCATTCTCCGCTTTCTTCGCAGATCTCGGTTATCAGACAGTACAGGCTCTTTTCCCGATTTATCTTGTCATCACGCTCTCGTCCAGCGCGTTTTACTTCGGTATCGCTAACGCTATCGCTTTCGGAGGAGGGGCGCTGCTGGCTTATGCTGGTGGTCTGCTAGGCAGCAGATATAGCAGGAAATGGCTTGCGGTGATAGGCAGTGCGTTCATACTGCTGATGCCTCTGACAGGAGCGACATTCAATCCTTTCCTGGCGATTGCCCTCTTTGCCACAGGATGGTGGGCAAGGAACTTCAGGGTCCCTCCGAGAAGGGCTATGCTTACTGACGTAAGCAGAAAAAGCGATTATGGGAGGACATTCGGCTTCCTGCATGCCCTGGATATAGGAGGAGGGATGCTCTCGGTTATCTTGCTTCTGTTATTGCTCGGTTATGGCATTAATCAGAACGATATATTGCTTCTTACGGCTTTGCCGCTGCTGGTATCCGTCTTCCTGTTGGTCGTGACTCCGGATATAAGGAAAAAGCAGCGCCTCGTGCGGATTGGGGCTAAGGCCAGCTCCGTGATAAGGGCGAAGAAGGGCGCATTCAATGGGGTGATACTAGCTACGGCGCTTTACGGCTTCAGCTATTATAGCCTGGGCTTCCCGATACTCACTATAGCGAAGAGCTCTAACGTCCTCCTGGGGATCGGGTCTTATGGCGTCTATCTCGGCGTGTCTGCGGTTACCGGTTATTATATAGGCTCCAGGAAGAGGCTCAACAAGGTGAAGGCGCTCGGTTACCTCGGTTATATGCTGTCCGGAGTAGGCACAGGGATCCTGGCCTTAGGATACGCGTTCGGAGCCAATTTTGGCGTATTTTACACAGGAGTGGCGCTGATGGGCTTCGGATTGGGCGTCATAGAGACGATGGAGCCCACTATCATATCATTGGTCAAGAGCGTGGTAAGGCTCGATGCCGGAATGGGCGCGCTCCAGGGAGCTCGCGGCTTAGGCCTCTTTTTCGCCAACCTGGTAATGGGGCTCCTCTATCTGGTAAGCCCAACGTATTCGTACCTCTACGCCGCAATAGTCTCGATCGCCGCTGGCGCGTTGATGATTTATTTCGGAAGGGATTTCTCCACATAGATCAGATGAAGAAATAACCGCTTATGTCCCCACCGGGCAGGTTGGATGCTGATCAACCATATTCATATAGCAAGAAGGGCAGCGCTCGCCTGCGATGCGGCAGCTATGAGGAACTGTGGCACCAACCCAAGCACCAGGACAGCTATCACTGAGATTACTGAGACCGCAGATACGCTCCACCCCATCCTTAGGCTGCGCACCTCCTCTTTCTTCGAGTACATCGCCATTATCACCTTCGCATAATAGTAAACCGAGATGAAGCTGTTGAATATGCCTATGGCAGCAAGGAACAGTAGGTTACTGTAGATGGCGCTGGTGAACAGCAGGAACTTGCCCACAAACCCTATGAGCGGCGGTATCCCGATAAGGGAGAGCATCAATATGGTCAATGTGAACGCCGCGAAGCCATTCCTCCTGCTCAAGGCGGTGTAATCCTTTAACGACTTTATGTTATTCTCCTCCAGCCAGAGTATTACAGCAAATATCGCGATTATGGCAAGTGCATGCGCGACTATCTGGAATATGCTCGCCTCGATACCGTACTGTGTTGCCACTGCGATGCCGATCATTATGTATCCTGCCTGTGATATCGAGGAATATGCGAATAGTCTCTTGACGTTGTCCTGGACAAGCGCCACTATGTTGCCGTAGAACATCGTCGCTATCGCCAGGGCTATGAAGAGTTGGGAGAACACCGATGACAACGGCACGAGCGCTATGAAGAATACCTCCATTATCGCGACGAACGCCACCTTCTTGTTTATCCCGGACATCATGGCGGTAATATTGCCCTGCGCTCCCTGATATACGTCGGGGACCCAGAGGTTGAACGGAAAGAGCGATGCTTCGAATGCCAGCGATATCACGAACAACACAACTGCAAGAAGCACCAGGTAGTTGCCCTGTCCCGAACCTATATGCAACGCCGTCAGAGATAGTTGTGCGTTGAAGGGGAATACCAGGGCTAGGGCGAAGCTGAACGCCGCAATCGCCGTAGCTGCCATCACGAACAGTTTTACTGCGGATTCTATGCCCTGCTTTCCGTTTATCATTATCATGAATGCGGTGGGCAAAGCCATGAGCTCTATTCCCAAGAAGACCGATATCAGTGAATTAGCCATGGTAACTACATACATCCCCGCTATCGTGAATCCGAATAACGCTGAGAAACTTATGTAATCCTGCGAATACTCGTAGGAGATGATGTTTACCAATACCAGCAGTATTGAGAACAGGGAGATGAAGAACATTGAGAACTGGCTTATCCTGAATGCGCTGAACGGCACTATGCTTGAGTCCGACGCGAAGAGGGATGACGCGGTCAGCGCTATCGCCACCAGAAGTATCGTGCTGATGGCGAACTGCGCCTTTTTGTTTTTGTGCATGACGGAGAATATCCCGGAAGCTACAAGAAGTCCCTGCGCAAGGAACAGCGCATATTGCAACATATTTTCATCTATCATCATAATCATCTCATATCCCGAACAGCTTCAGAATCACGAAAGGCAGGATTCCGAACAGCAGTATGAAGAACAGGAGTATCGCGTAGCCCGCATTCTGAGATCTGCCGATGTACGCCACGGCGTTCGACTTCCGCTTCACCGATAGGAAAGACCTGTTCACCACATAGTACAGGAAGGCTCCGAGCAGTGCCAGCGCAGCCAGGGGAATGGCGCCGTATATCCCGAAGGCGCCTATCGCACCTATGAATATGAGCACGTCGCCGATGAATGCGGTGGTGAGCGGCACACCGGTTGTCGCGAATATCCCGAGAAGGAAGGCGTATGTCGTTGAGATCGTATTCCGCACTACTCCAGAAACGCTCCTTATGTCCCTGTCGGCGAACATGTAGCCGACCGATCCCGCGGCGAGGAACATCAGCGCCACAGTGAGTCCGTGGGCCAGCATGGCATAGGTCGCTCCGGCTGTGCCGAAGGCGCTCAATGACGCTATCCCTACGAGTATTATGCTCATCTCGACTATGGTCGTGTATGCGACTATCCTCTTTATGTCATGCTGTACCATGAGGACAAGCACCGAATAGAACGCGGAGAATGCGGCTAGTATCATGACGGGGACCATGTAGGCTGACGCTATGGGCAGCATCGAGAACAGCAACAGCATCCCGTACCCCCCGAACTTTGTCAGCACCCCTGAAAGCAGCATGGACCCCTGTGTCGACGCTTCGGTGTGGGCGTCGGGGAGCCAGAGGTGGACCGGGAATACAGGCATGTTTATCAGGAACGCTATGAACAGGACGAAGAATATCAGCCCCTGTGTCGATTTCGAGACGGTCGATGCCACTGATGTTATGTACGCTATGTCGAACGAGTGGATCGGGGTGTAGAAGTACACCATCATTATAC
Source organism: Microcaldota archaeon (assembly GCA_021785805.1). Lineage (GTDB taxonomy): Archaea > Micrarchaeota > Micrarchaeia > Micrarchaeales > Micrarchaeaceae > JAJZYD01. The sequence goes on from JAJYEJ010000010.1 coordinate 4,384, forward strand.
CCAGGAGCAGAAGCAGGCTTGCCAGAAGCTCGTATATGAGGAACTTCATCGCCGCATGCCTCCTATTCGCTGAACCCAACATGTATATCATGAAGAACAGGGCGACTACCCCTACATCCCAGAAGATGAAGAAAAGCAGAAGGTTGGCTGACGAGAAAAGCCCTATGGCGGCGAGCTCGAAGAGCAGCACTAGGCTGCTTGACACCCTCAGACGCTCCATCTCCACGTTGCCTGACAGCAAGGTGACAAACGCGACTATCGATGCCATCACTATGAGCACAAGCGACACGGCAGTCAACCTGAAGTCCAGGAGCACGTTCAGTTGGGGGATGTAGCTCGCCAGCGACTCGCCCGTGCCGAAGCTTCCGGTGTACAAAACGGTGCCCAACAGCGCGAATGCAAGGACCGCAGCCACAGCGGATCCCGCTATTGCCGCCAACCTGCTTGCGTTGCCTTTCAGCATTGCCGATGCTACAAGAGTAAGGGCGAGCACAGCAAGCATTATCCCTATGAACGGCAGCATGGCATCACATCATAACACAACAGCAAGCAACAATATCACGAATCCGATTATGAATGCGGCTACATACGTGTTCGTCTGCCCGGTCTCCATCTTCTTCAGGACATCGCCGATCTTGACGAACATGCTTGAAAGCGCATATATCGACTTGTCGAAAGCATAATCTATAGAGCCGACAGCAGACGCCGCCAGTGATACGGCTTTCGTAATGTATACATACACGGCATTGACGGCCATGCTGTTCAGCATGATCTTATGGAACGTGGGATGGGTTGAAGACAGATATGACCTGTTTCCCTTTGCATACACGTAGTATGCGGCAAGAGCGCCCATTAGCACGACGACGGTATCGACAATCGAGCCAGTTATGCTGATGACCGGATATGTAAGCCCTAGAAGGTATCTTGGAAGGTATAGGTAAGCCAGCGAGGACGCCACCACAGCGATTGCCAGGATGTACGCAGGAGCTGCCATCCATTTCGACATCGTCTTCGCATTCACTACGATCTCCCTGTCCTCCTCCAAGGGAGCCTTTCTTGACGGGATTATGAGCCATCTGAATATGTAGAAGCTGCTAAGGATCTCGACAAGGAGCAGCAACGCGTATATCACCGCATTGGATGCTACAGACTCTACGGCAGCTTTTCCGAAGAATCCGCTGAGCGGGAAGATGCCGGCAAGGGATGCGGACCCTATCAGCGCGCTTATAAGTACGCCTTTCCTCGCGCCTGACTCGTATACATTATATATGTCCTCCTTGTCCGTGTTTATCCTCATTATAGACCCGGCGTCCATGAAAAGGAGGGCCTTGTAGAATGCCTGAACCAGGAAGAGCAGCATCGCTGCATATATTGCATTGAATCCTAGCGCCACGAACATCAATCCCATATCTTCCATGGTCGAATATGCCAGAATCCTCTTTATGTGCCTCTCTGCGATGGCATTCGTCGCCCCGATTAACGCAGTCACGATCCCTACGATTATGAGAAGCCACTGCAGGTGCACGGCCACTATAACTGGGAGCAGCACCGCAATCAGGAACACTCCGGCCTTGACCATCGTAGAGGAATGGAGGAACGCCGACACTGGAGTAGGTCCTTCCATCGCATCGGCAAGCCATTCGTGGAATGGGAACTGCGCCGATTTTGTAAATGCGGCAAGTGTGATGAGTATCATGGCGACCTGAAGCGCCTGGGAGTCGGCGACCGTAGCCAGCGCGGCGAACTCGAACGTGTGGTAGGTGCTCCATATCAGCAGCATGCCCATCAGCATCATTATGTCCCCGATCAGTATCGTGGTTATCGCCTTCCTTGCGGCCACGGGTGCCTTTTCCCGCCAGTACCAGAAGCCTATCAGCAGGTAGCTCGTTATCCCTAGCATCTCCCACGCTATGAACATCGTTATAAAGTTCCCCGATATCGCGAATAGCATCATCGCAGCTGCGAATATACACATCTCGGTGTAGAATCGCGACTGTTCGCTAAGTGTGTCCAGGTAGCCTATCGAATATGCGAATATCAAGGGGGTTATTCCTGCCACTATCAGCAGTAGGAAGGCATTCAGCGGGTTAGTGGCTATCGAGATCCCGAATGAGTATCCGGCTATGCTGAACCAGTCAAGTCTCGACACGCCCTGTGGGCCCATCGCCACGTATATCGCAATGACCAGCGACAGTATGCTCGCTGAAAGCGCAACCCATCTTATCGCCTTAGGCTTCTTGCCCAGCGCCAATGACAGCAGTGCAGCGGCGACCAATGGAACTATCACGAACAATGCAAGCATATCATCACTCCTTGAACTTCGAAAGCCTTGTCACGTCAAGACTCATCTCGAACCTCGACATGTACCTGTAGAACGCTATGAGCACCATCGCCTCCGCTGCGGCTACGCCCCAGATGCTGAACAGCAGCAGCATTATGTTCCCCTGGGTGGAGTAATAGAAGAATGTCACTGCCAGGAGCGTTGCGGAGACAAGCGCCACCTCTATCGACAGTATCATCAGCAGGAAATGTCTTGTTGCTGCGACACCGCTTATCCCCAGGGCGAAGAGCGCAAAGCTCAGTATCATGAAGAACTCCGATATCATCTTGTCACACCTCGCCTTACCTTCGACTTCGTATCTATCTTCTTTAGTAGTATTATGGAGCTAAGGGCTATCCCGAACAGCAGGACGGCAAGTATGTAGAATAGGCTAATGCTGCTGTTGAGGGAGCTGACGGCTGAACCGGTATCGAGGACGTTCCGCGAGGAACCCTGGAACTGGGCCTGTCCGCTCAGCAGCGGATATGACATAGCGGCGAAGACCGTGAGCCACAGCACAACAAGCGCAATCATCCTCGTATGCCTGAAGTGCGACAGTGACGCTGATGCGACCCCCACGAACAGGAATGTCGATATCCCGCCTATCATTATGAAGAGCTGGATTATCGCGAGCAACGGCTGGTTGAGCATCACGAACAATAGGGAATTTACGAAGAAGAGCACCGCAAGAGCCGTCGCGGCATGCAACATGTCCTTAAAGAGGAACACGAGCAGGGAGGAGAGCACGGCGGCGACTGAGACCGCTGCAAACAATATCAGGTATGTCATTGTACCACTACCACCGTCCTCGCTATAGCCGGGTCATTCCAGGTCCTCAGGCCTCTTTATGAACTCCCTCCTGTCATACTTCTCGAAATCGTAATCCTTGGTCAGCACTAGGCAGAACGTCGGGCACACCTCCTCGCACAGGGCGCAGAAGAGGCAGCGTTCCAGGTTTATCTCCGGCATCTGCTTCTCACCCTTTTCGGTGTCCACCTTCACCATCGTTATCGTCTGGTTCGGGCAGATCCTTGCGCACGCTGCGCAGCTTATGCAGGTCTTCATGTCCAGTTTGTGTATCCCCCTATAGGTATCGACCAAGCCCTCCTTGTTCTCCGGATATTCCAATGTGCTGGGCCGCTTTGCCATCTCTTCTACGACCTTTACTATCGGCTTCAATATCACCATCGCTCCACCCCGCTTCGTTTGCCTCCACCTGCCTTGCATTCACCTTATGAACAATAGGAAAGTAATCAATAAATTAACAACTGACAATGGCATGAGGTACTTCCACCCAAGGCCGAGTAGCCTGTCTATGCGCATCCTTACCGTAGTTACCCTTACCGCTATTATGGACAACGCTATGACAACCGCTTTGATTAGCAGCCAGCCGATCGGCGGGAGTATGGATGGGCCAAGCCATCCGCCGAAGAATAGCACGGCTATGATTAGCGATCCGACGAACATCCTGGTATAGTCCAGGAACAGCACGATTCCGTAGTACGGAGCGCTCACGTCGGTAAGCCATCCTGCTATTAATTCACTGTCGGCTTCCCTCAAATCGAACGGCGGCCTCTCAAGCTCAGCTATCATCGTTATGAAGAAAACCACAAACCCTATCGGCATCAGCACGACAAACCACCATGGGTTCTGGGAGTTCACTATACTGGTGAACGAGTAGCTGCTCGCCAGCATGGCTATTGACACAATCACAAGCACCATCGGAATCTCGTAGCTCAGCAGCATTATCACAGATCTCTGCGCCGCTATCGAGCTGAACTTGTTCCCGCTGGTCCAGCCCGACAGGAATACGAGCAACGGCATGAGCGAAAGCAACATGAACACTAGTATGAGGCCAAGGCTGGTCTGTATCCCTATGAAGGTGCTGCTGAACGGTATCAGCGCCAGCATGAATACGAATATAGCCAGCATTATGGGTATGACGCTCTGGAATATCGGCTTGTCCGCATTGTCCGGCATGATATTCTCCTTCGACAGCAGCTTGATAAGGTCCGCAAGGTTCTGGAGGAACCCGTACTTGCCCACATATGTGGGCCCGTGCCTGGTATGTGCCCTCGCCATTATCTTCCTCTCGGCCCAACCGAAGACATATGCGAATACCGAGAGAATGACCGAAAGCACAATCTCGAATACGATAAGCGCGATTACGAGAGACACAGGGGCAAGGAAGGGCGATGACGATCCTATGGCGGGGGCGAGCGCATTGCTAATCTGGCTGAAGTAGGAGCTTATGAACCCAGAGCTTATCTGCATCGCAATCCGTTTGATATAAGAATCAACCTTTTTAACCTTTGCTCATCAATATAGCATGTGGTGTTATGTCTACAGGCAAAACACTTTATAGGAGGAGGGAAGAGGTAAAGTCACTGGTTAGGATAGTTTTCGGGGTAGTCTGGCTTATCGATGGCTTGCTTAAGTTCCAGCCAGGCATGCCTGCTGTTTTCGTACAGTTGATACAGGCCGCGGGGCAGGGCCAGCCAGGATGGCTTCTGCCGTGGTTCAACTTTTGGGCCAATACCGTAGCCTCGAACCCTGGATTCTGGGTTATGCTCATCGGTACGGGAGAGCTTCTGCTCGGACTGGCCCTGGTATTCGGAGTCGTCAGGAAGCTAGCTTATGTCATAGGGTTCTTTTTCAGCCTCGTCATATGGTCCGTGCCTGAGGGGTTCGGAGGCCCTTATGGGCCGAGCTCCACCGACATAGGCACCGGAGTGATATACGCCATCGTCTTCCTGATGCTCATGCTGATAAATGCAGGCTACGGCACGAGCAAATACTCGCTCGACGCATTAATCGAGAAGAGGATTAAGTGGTGGGGCAAGATAGCCGAGTTCAGCAGGTAATCCTAGGCGATATGGAGGGATGATGCACTTATGCCAGAGGAGCTTTCGGAGAGCGCAAAGAGGATACTGAAGGAGGGAAGCATAAAGGCGAGGGTGAAGAGGTCCGGCATGCTGCAGATGATGACCTTCACGATCAAGAGGATACAGGTAGGCAACAGCCACTATGTGGAGCTGTTCCTCGACCGGGTGATAGACACTAGCGAGCTGCTCAGGCTGGCGAACGAGCTGGGATTGCCCATAGAGGCGCAGAATGGTAGGGCATTCCCTACTGGAAAGGGCGCAAAGGACTTCCTCGGTCTATGAATGCGCGGGATGGGACTTCATTTTTGCACTGCCGTGCCGCAAACGGAGAGGCGCAGCATCTTAATATATGAATCGATTGCATGGTTAGGGGCGTAGATTCTGCACTCCGCTGGGAGAAATGAGCATATGGTGTAGGTGCGGCTTACGCTGCAAAAGCCTGTTTGGCGGTCACTTCTGCATCTTGAATGCGGCCACGATCACTGCTATCAGCACTATCACCGCCAGTATTGAAACGTAGAGCGGAATGTTGCTCTGTTGCTGCGGGTACTGATTCGACGGTGTAGATGTCGTTATCGCGGTTGTTGTGGATGTTGTTGATGTCGTAGATGACGTGGATGACGATGTTGACGTGGATGGTGTGCTGGTTGTTGTCGATGAGGAGGTAGTGGAGCTGGTGGTGCTGGTGGTTGCGCCGGTGACTGTAATAGTGTAGTTAGTCGGACCGGAAGGATCGTCCCCTGACGCTTGGAACGTCACCTCATACGTTCCCGGTTTGGCTGAGGGCGATACCGCGATTGTGGCTGTGCCGGAGAATGGAGGGTCTCCGCTGGAGTCGCTCAGGCTGACCGTTATGCCCTGCGAGGAAAGGCTCCCCTGGTTTGCTATGCCCAGGGTGGTTCCCCACGTATTTCCGCTTGCAAGGTTAACCGTATAGGATGTCTGGACCGAACTTCCAGCCGCTGTCGATGCCCCATTCGGATTCAAGGATATCGATGAGGTCCCGTAGCCGTACTGGGCAATCGCTGTTCCAGCCATGATTAACGGGAAGAGGAGAAAGACTGCAAGGAGGTTTCGCATTTTAGCACCCTTATTTCATGAACCCTATGTCTATCCAGAGCCATATCATATCAGCTATGAATATTATGACGCCTAGCGCAAGCCATATCGGATTCATATAGCTGGTATATGACCAGTAGATGTCAGCTAACGCTATTATTATTCCCATCAATACGGAAACCCGCAGCTTCATTGGAGCAGCCATATTCCCACCGATACATGGTGGCAAGAAACCCTTTTAATGGTTTCTCAGGATTCTCTTTATCTAACGTGATTCTTTGTGCTGTGCCTTTTTCGCCGTTTTTCCTTTGCGCAGAAGCATGTAGTAGTGCATGGCGGACGTGACGCTGAGATCCTTTATCTCGCCAGACTCCATCATCGCCAGTACCTCTTCGGGCCTGAACTCCTTGACAGAGATCGATTCATCGTCTTCCAGGCGCTGCTCTTTCTTACGCAATCCGGTCACAAGGAAGAAGTGCAGCCTGCTGCTTGAATACCCCAAAAGAGGATATCCGCTGAACATGTATCTTACGTTCTTTGCAGCATAGCCCGTCTCCTCTTCCAGCTCCCTCTCGGCAGCCCTCTTTGGATTCTCGCCATCTTTCAATGTCCCGGCAGGAAGCTCGTATGAGTAGTCGTCGAACTCCGGTCTGTACGATTCAATCAATAGTATGGAACCGCTCCCGGTTACCGCAAGCATCTCGGCGCAATCGTTGTGCCGTATGTATGGCTTCTCGACTACCTTGCCCCTTATCTTCAGCCTTGCGTTGATCACCCTGAACCGCCTTGTGCTGAAGACCTCTTTCTCCCCTAGTTTCTGAGCCCTATCGCTTTTTTCCATTCCATCAAGACTGGAAGTTGGTTATGTTTAGCACGCCTACCCCTATGTGCGAGCCGCCATTTGCGGTGAAGTTCACGAGCAGGTCGTAGTTGTTCATTATGCTGAATGCCGACATCGTTATTGAATAGCAGTTCACCGTCATATTGCCAGATTGGCCTGGCATCAGCTTGCTATCGAGGGTGGTGTTCACGTATATGGACCCGGGGGTGAAGCAGCCTATCTTGTTTATCGTCATCGGGGTGCTTAGGTTGTCCGTGATAGCGAGGTGCGCCACGCTCCCATTGTAGTCGAAGGACATCAGCTTGCATCCGATGGATGCGTTGTACGATGTGCATGAGCTCTTGAACTTGGTGTTCCATGCGGCAAAGCTCTGGCTAATGTTGACATAATTTATCAGGGCTGTGGCGCTGTAGTGTGCGCCCTGGATGTATGTGCTGTTGATCAGGGAGTACAGGGTGAGGTTGTAGTCTGAGCCGACTTCTGTGGAGTTCAGGAACGCGTAGTTGCGGGTGGCTGTGGAGTTGGTCGGCAATACGTATGACGTGCACACGCTTTCGGTGTTCGATGAGTATATGAGGCCTATGCATGTAAGGTTGAGCGCATTCGCGTCAAGCGGAGGCTTGTTCTGCCTTATGTAACTGGAGAAGAACCCGTACTGGTTCTGTGATATCCCAAGTGCGCCTATGCTACCGTTCTGGTATGTGAGAGACGACCCTATATCGGTGGAATTCAGGTACTGGAACTTCTTTTGATACAGCGACAGGCTTTTGTCAGACTTGAGGGAAGTCAGGATGGCATTCTCCTCAAACGGCTGGTACTCTTTGACGGCGAAGGATAAGCACGTCAGGGAGTTTGATCTTATGGTGTTCGGGACAGAGAGGTATATCAGCTTGGTCCAGCCCATCTGGTAATACGTGCACAGGCTGCTGCTATTGGAAATGTTTGCGAACACTACACTTGTTCCGTTGATGGTCGTGTTCCTCGTGTGGATCCCGAGAGACGACAATTCGTTGAAGACATGGACCGGCATGACCGAACCCTGCATCCACAGCACATACGCGTCCGTTGAATTAGAGTAGTTTATCTCCGCCACATTGACCGCATTTAGGTATTGGGAGAAAACTGCGAGGATGTCGAATATAACGCTGTGCATTCCGGTGATGCGGTTGAATATACTTATGTTGTAATATTGGCTTGAGAACAGAGCCGTGGCAAGTCCGGTCTGTAGCGCGGAGAACGTCTGTGTCGAGGATATGTTTGCGTTCGGCACCGAGGTGTATACGTCGGGCAGCTCAGCCGCTGCCACATCGATTGATGTGGAGCTCTGTGCGGCTGTCCTGTTCAGTATGTTGAGCACGTGCCCAGGATCGGCTATCGCTTCGATCTGGTATTGGCCTGCGCCGGTGTATAAGTGCGGAATGAGTATGGTCCTGTTTGACATCGGCGTCATGTTAACGCCGTATGTCGTCTCCTGCGATCCGTTGATGTATATTCCCACTACCATGTCATTTACGTAGTTCTTTCCGTTGTTGCTGATTTTTAGCAATAGGTAGGACGTCTGGAACGGATAAATTACTGCCTGTTGACCGTATGGCGCAAGTGAAATGGAGATATCGTATGCCTGGTTGCCGCTGTTAGATACGCCGGATATCGACGCTATGGCGAATACCGCAAAGACTATGACAACCGCTATGCCAACATACAGCCATGTGGCGCTTTTTCCGCCGTCTTTTGGTTTATCATCCTGCTTTTCCGCTCCCATCGTATCACATATTTAGCAAAAATCAGGCAGGCGTCGCCTTGCCCTTAACCCTAAGCTCTTTTATCGCTGCGATGACCCTGTCCTTTATCGGGTCTATCTCGGTCGAGAAATAATAGTTGAGCCATGAAGCCTCGTCGTATCTGTCCCCATCGATCGGCTGGCTCATGAAATATTTACCCTTCTTGTTGGATATCATCCTGGAGTTCTTCAGCTGGAGCAGGTGGTACCTAAGGGTCTTTTCGTTTATTGGACCCCATGCGCTTCCTATGTAATCAATGAGCTCGGTGACGTCAGGGTCCCTCTTCTCGTTGAACTGGAAGTGGAGCATAGCGTCGAATACGGAAATGGCGCCCTGCCTCGACTCGCCCGGATTTATCACGCCAAGCGATAATGCAAGCCATCTGATCAGGGAGCGCCTGGTCTCCGCTACCTCCTTGGTGAACCTTAGGCTGCGGAGGGTTATCTCCTTCTCTATCAGCTTGGACTCATTCATCTCCATGAAATGCCCGCATAAAGATTGATCGGTTATTCTTATCCTTATTCTTATTCCTAGTTCCATTCCGGAATAGCCTGGACTGAAATGCGCGACTAGCCGGTCTAGAGTAACCATTTGTCTTCTATGCTTTAAATATCTTCTCTTGCAATTAAATGCGGTTGTTATCATGAGCAGATTCGAAGTCAAGGTGGATTTTGAACCGAAGAAACTTAAGGCGTACTCGAAGAACGAGGCGCGCATGGACATAAGCGTCACCAGCACCGACAATGGAACATACTGGTGCGAGTGCGATGTCATGCTTTCGCCGCCGCTGTCATTGTCGCACGATTCTGAACTCACCACAGGGAGGACCAGGATGGGGATACTCAAACCTTCGTCTGCGCTGAAGAAGCCAGTCAGGATCTACACCAGGCCGAACAACTTCCCAGACAATTACAACGTCAACGTGATTGCGTACTTCTACGATGAAGACGGAGCGATCGCGGAAAGGATGGAGAGCAGAACAAGCATAACCTGCGCGGACGAGTATGCCAGAAGCATCCAGGATAAGTAATAACAGTAGACAATGCCACTCTGGCGCCATGATGGTTTTCATGGAAGATTCCAGAAGGAGTGCAGGATGATGCTGCACCCCGGGAAGCGTCCAATATCGATATGCGGGTGAAGCGCACGGTTCTTTTTCCACCACGAGCTCGCTGAGGTATCTGCCGGTTCCTCGGAAAACAGGTGCAGAGGAATTAATCCGGCACTTATGCGGAAGCTACAAAAACCTTAAATCTTATGTCTAAACCCTCATTTTCAAAACGATTAAATATCTGGAATGCACTCTATCGTAGGTGTGATACTATGGTTCTTGATACTACGGTAGAGAGGAGAGAGGCTCAGACCAGGACAGTGGATAATGTTGAGCAGCTTAGGACATTGCCGAAGGGAGTGATGCGCGCTGCAGTCAAGGTAGACGGGGTAGACGGAGAAGGAAGGTATTTCGAAAGGCACGTCAACAGGAATGGCGATTTGGGAGGCTTCGTCGAGGACACGGCATATGCTGGCAAAGACACCTATGTAGGGGCAAAGGCGCTGGTCCTGGAAAAGGCCCGCATGACAGACCATTCGATGATTTACGGGACAACGACATTGTGCGAGGGGGCGGCATTGCAGGATGATGCGCGTTTCTATAGCGATGGCGGGATAATGCGCGGGTGGTCGCGAGGCTTTGGTGATGCACACATAGCGGAATGGGTGCTTCTCGAAGGCAATATCAACGTTGGTGGCCATGTACATGTTTATGGGATCGATAACGAAAGGAGAACCGTCCTCGGAGGACAGGGCAGCCTTACTGGCCACATGTGGATATACGATGGCATTAATTGGCGGAATGAGGAAGATGTGGTAGAGAGCGATGAGCATTTCGGGACACAGGAACAGGTAGATGCATTCCTGTCGAAATTGAAGAATGACAAGCTCGTCAAGGGACAGGAGCAGATCGCTGGCCTAGTCAGGCATGGCCAGCATCAGGATATGGGAGGGCAGTCCATGTAGTCACGCGAGAAGGACCATGGACGAGTGAGTTCATCCATACTGGAGTAGCATTTGCCGTAACTATGCTTATTGGAAAGGGCCCACGTAGTTTATTGGATCCCGTATGGGTAGCTGAAGAAATCGGGAATATTAGAAAAAGATCGAAGTGGCGAAGACGCCACTTCCCCTTTACGCTATCGTCAGGTTCAGCACATGAGGAAGCGCATAGGTCAACAGAGAGCTCGCTATTATGAGCGAGACCATGTTTATCACCTTGATCAGCGGGTTCAGTCCAGGACCGGCTGTGTCCTTGAACGGATCGCCTACAGTGTCGCCCACAACGGCGGCTTTGTGCGCCTCCGAACCCTTACCGCCGAACTTGCCTTCCTCTATGTACTTCTTGGCGTTGTCCCATGCGGCTCCACCTGTAGTCATCATGAGGGCGAGCACGAGCCCCGATATTATGACCCCGGTGAGAAGGCCTGCAAGCGCTTCGGGACCGAGCAGGAAGCCTATCACTATCGGAGACAGTATACCCAACATTGCCGGCGCAGCAAGAGACGATATCGCTGCCTTCGTCGTTATGTCCACAGCCCTAGCGTAGTCCGGTTCGGCCTTGCCTTCCATCAATCCTTTTATGGTTGTGAACTGATGCCTTACCTCCACCACTATCTTGGCAGCGGCAGAGCCGACAGCCTTCATCGTTATCGCTGAGAAGAAGTACGGTATCATCGCGCCTATGAATAGTCCGGAGATCACAAGCGGGTTGAGTATGTCTATAGACGTGAGGTTGGTGGCGCTTGCGAACGCGACGAAGAGTGACAGGGCTGCGAGCGCGGCCGCGCCTATTGCGAACCCTTTCGTTATCGCCTTCGTGGTGTTGCCCACCGCATCCAGCGGGTCGGTTATCTCCCTGACCTTAGCAGGCATTCCGCTCATCTCCGCTATTCCGCCGGCGTTGTCCGTTATCGGACCATAGCTGTCGACCGATACTATCACCCCGGTTAGGGAGAGCATCGCCATGGACGCTATCGCTATGCCGTATACGCCATCCGTGGCATAAGAGAACAGTATGGCAAGCACTATCACCACCACGGGGAGGAAGGTGGCGTGCATGCCGGTAGCCACTCCATATATTATATTAGTGCCAGCACCGGACTTCGACGCTATCGCTATCTCCTTCACCGCGCGCGTGTTCTTGTTCGTGTAATGTCCGGTTATCTGAGCAAGGAGAACAGCTACGACTATGCCTGCGAGCATAGGGTAGAAGTAAATGAGGTTGTTCGTGTAGTAGGTGAATGCGAAGAATCCTATCAGCGCTATCACAGCAGACACCAGTATCGAATGGTTCAATGTGTCCCATATCTTGTGCTTGTTATCGGTCCCCACCACGAACGTGCCTATTATCGATGCGACTATGGCTATCCCCCCTATCGCCAAAGGCAGCGTAAGCGCAAATGAAGGCAGATTGAAGTAGTGAGCCAGAAGCATGGTTGCAAGCACCGTTATGATGTATGACTCGTAGAGGTCTGCGGCCATTCCTGCACAATCCCCTACGTTGTCCCCGACGTTATCGGCTATCACCGCGGGGTTCCTGGGGTCGTCCTCTGGGAGGCCTATCTCGCTCTTGCCCACCAGGTCTGCGCCTACGTCGGCTCCCTTGGTGTATATCCCGCCGCCTACCCTTGCGAATAGGCTCACCAGGCTTGCTCCGAAGCCGAAGCCCACAAGCAGAAGCGGGTTGTCATATAATAAATACATGATGGAAAACCCGAGCAGAGCAAGGCCGACTACGCTCATGCCGGTCACCGTACCGCCGGCAAAGGCGACGCGGAGCGCATGCCTCAGGCCTTTCTCTGCCGCTTTTGCGGTCTTGAGGTTCGCCCTTATTGATATCTGCATGCCGATGTATCCCGCTAGCGCTGAGAGCGCAGCCCCTACCGTGAACACTATCGGAGTAGGGCCTGGAACCACATTGTACATAGCCGCTATGGAGAATATTATCACCAGCACCAGCCAGAATATGAATACAGTCCTGTACTGCCTCTTCAGGAAGGCGTTCGCGCCCTCTTGGATCGCGGCTGCGACCTTGTTCATGCGCTCGTTGCCCTTCGGCTGCCTCAATATGAAAATGGAGCTCAGAAAGGCGTAGAGCAGCGCCAATACAGATGCCGCTATGGGTATCAAAATCAATGAACTCATCTTATCTACCGTACATTATCATGATATTCTGCATGCTTGCACGCGCCATCATTTTGCATGGACGTGCCAGGAGCCATAGAGTATTGAAAAGGAAGCCTATTAAAACCTTTTGAGCCCACTGCGCGGCATACTTAGGCGGGTGTCTAATTTTTCCAGGGGTGCGCATTTCTTTCAAAGACGGCAAACGCCCTTGACAAAAACATATTACTATATATATTAAATCTGCTGCTTTATTATTAGGACGAGTGATAGAGAATGACAATTGGACTTGCATTAGCGGGCATCGCATGGGCAGCGTTAGCCGTAACGAGCGGATCTGTGCTGCCGAACCTTGCGCCGCTGATAGTGGTTTTCGTCCTGATAGTCGCAGCCGCCGGGCTGACAAGGGGGACGGACCTCTTCGGGCTGTTCGGCGTCGGGGCGATAATGGGGATAGGCACCGGAGGCAGCGGAAGGGTAGGAAAGGGAGTAGCTGCAGGCAAGTCGGCAAGAGGGATTAAGAAGAAGATTGCCGGTTATGGAGTCGGAAAGTCGGTAGGAAATGCGCTGAAGGGGAAGATCAAACAGAGGAGGCTTGAAAAGAAGCTGGCGCGCGCTGCTTCAAGGGGAGACAGGAACGCAGCCGAAAGGCTCGCCAAGATTTACGAGAGCAGGGGCTTGGACAAGAGTGCAAAGTTAGTCAGAGACACTGCGAACGCAGCATACGGCGCCAGAAATGCAAGTATGGCTAGGGAGTTAGGCCTACCGGGTGCGATGGCTGGTGCTTCTGCTGTCGGTTGGGTAAGGCAGTCGAGAGGGCAGGGGAAGAACCTGTCAAGAGCAATCGGGAAAGGCAGGATAAGAGGGCTCAGGGTAGGTTTTGCCGGGGCGTTCGCCAGACAGGCTGAACGCAATGTCACAAAAAGTGCAGGTAAAACCGCAGCGACGCAGTTGGAATGGTCAGCCGCATTAGCGGCCGCGCATAGGGAGGCTTCCGCGACTGGCGGTTACGTCAGCGGAAGGACAAGGCGCCGTTTGGAACGCGCCGAGAGAGCGTTGGATAGAGCCACAGCGAGGCAGGATAAAGCCGCAGCATCGTCAGCGAAGCGTTATACTAAGTTATGGAACCTGACTTCAATGGACAGCGGAGGCTGGACCAGCAGGCACATATTACATCCTTTCAGCACAACTGAAGGGCGTGCCGCAAACAGCATCGGAGCTTCGCTCAGAAGCCATGCGAGATATGAAGCGCAGAACAACGCTTACGCAAAAGCATCAGGCGGGGAATTCGGACCTCCGGGAAGCAGATTCAGCAATATGCTGACGTTTGCGGAGGCGCACGGCACCTTGGCGGCTTCGGCGAGCTGGCTTACAGGGGTGAGTTTCAACAGGCCATCACAGCAGAAGAGCACAGGCCTCAAGGGACCGCCTCCGGAGGTGACAAAGGCAAAACCAAATAACATGCCTCCGCCAGAACCCGGAGAAGTGGCTCCGACACAGAAGGAACAGCCCGCCAAGGACGACTACGAAGCGCAATTGCATGCGAAGACCCAGAGCGCATGGAACGGAAAGGGACCCACTAAAGGTTCAAAGACAAAGGCGTACGCAACGTATATAGCGACAGGCGGCCTTGCAGGGTTCGGCTACGCGAGGAGCAGCGGCCATAACGAGGTCCTTGCCGACGCGAAGAGACAGGAGAACTGGCAGAAGAGATGGCAGGACGAGCACTTGAAGAACAAAACGGCCCGGGAGGAATTGGACAGACAACAGAAGGAGAGGGAGCAGAAACAGAGGGACTTCGAAGAGCAGAGAAGGAAGACCGAAGAGGAAAGGAAAAGGAAGATGGACCAGGAGGAGGAATGGAAGGAGGATTGACGGTCGAGAATCACCCGGGCTGCTGACGCTAGGGCTGCTCTTTACGTTTGCCTATCTCCGCGTTTATCATCGCCTTCGATATCTCTTCACCGAGCTTTGTGCCGGTGGCGACCTCCGGAAGTATCATCCTATATGCCCCGGCCTTGCCAAGCTTCGGTATGCTGTCAAGCCTGCTGACCCTTGATAATATCCTCATCCTTGGATTCGCCGACTTGGCCGTCACGCATATCAGGGCATTCTGCGTGTCGTCCTCATCGCACGCGACGACTAGCCTAGCCCTGTCTATGCCTGCAGTCTTGAATGCGTCGCTTGACGCGATGATGCCTATCAGCACCGGCGTCTTCTTCTCATAGAGTTTGCGCGCCTCGGGCTCGCTGTCCGTTATCACGACATACGGTATGGATGCCGTGTTGAACTCCTTCATCAGCGCCGAAGCGAAGCTGTTGTATGGGGCTATTATGACGTGCTTCCTCAGCCGTTTTATCCTTGAGAGCGCGCCTCTTCTTTCTATATCTATGTTGTTTATGAAGCGGAAGAATACGGTCGCTATCGCCACGGCGAGCAGTGCGAATACGAATGCGTCGAGGATATTCGCTACGAATACTAGAGGGTTAGCCGCATTGGAGTATATCTGGTTTATGCTGAACGCCACATCGAGTGCAGCCAGCGTGTTCCATATCAGCGCAAGTCTTATGTCGACGCCTGCGGCGATCGTAAGCGTTATGGCTACGATGAATAGGAAGAGCGATACGAACACAACGCTCAATACAGTAGTCTGTGAATCCGCCATCGCATCACTTCGAACCCCCTATGGCATTCCCTATCTCAAGGCCTGCAAGCGTTTCCGGTATCACCGTTATATCGGCGCCTGCCCGATGTATCTTCGTTATACTGTTGATGTCGTTCGCCCTGGTTATTATCATCACCTTGGCCGATATGTGCCTTGCGGTGACCGCGCCGAGAAGGTTCGTATAATCGCTGCTGGTCAGGAATATCACCGCCTTCGCCGTGCCGGCAGAGACACGTTCCAGGGCTTCATCTTTAGTGAAGTCGTCGTGCAGGACAGGTATCCCTTCCTCTCTTAGCATGTCCACCTTGGTGCGTTCCTTTTCCACAATTACGAACCGAAGCTTATTCGACTTGAGTTCCTGAATCAGTTTTTCGGTGAGCTGAGAGTATCCGCATAGGACCACGTGCCCCTTCATGTGCCTTACGCTGACGTCCAGGACCTTCGACCTTAGGTCTGCCATGGATATCATGTTCACTATCGCGGCAACGGCAAAACCGACGACCAGTATCTTGACGATTCCATCCATGACGGAGATGGCGAATATCTCGTAAAAGCTGCTGCTGAAAAGCGGCACGGAAGAGCCCAGGATGGCGCTTGAGTCCACGCCTACGGCATCGAACAGCGCCTCGACAGTGTAGTAGCCTGAAGCAGTCGGCTGGTTGGTTATGCCGCTGATAAGATATGTTGAGGCAAAGGTGAACGCGAGCATCGCGATCCCCAGAATCACCAACCCCTTTGTCGCGAACCTGTGGATCTCCTGATGCTTTATTGGATTTACCATCTAATCCCTTTGCCTTTCCCGTCTATGCCAGGCGAAACCTTACTTCAGAAGCTCCCTGACTATCTCCTTGCTGGCGGTCTTCTGCGGCATTGCTATGTAGTCCGCTCCGGCCTCTACCAGCTTCTCCCTTACGAAATCGTCATTCGCTCTTGTGGCTATGAATATGTGCCTGTTCATGTCCCTTGCAGTGAGGACCCCGAAAAGGTTCTTCGCATCGTTGTCCATCGCGAACGCTATCGCCTTCGCGTCCTCCACGGCAACCTCTTTCAGCGTCTTTGAGAGGGTTCCGTCACCTTCTATGGCGTTGTACCCTAGCTCCTTCGCCTTTGATATCGCTATCGTGTCCGTATCGACCACTACGAACTTGATGCTTCGCTCGACAAGCACGTCTATTATCTTCTGCCCCACAACCCCGAAGCCGCACACTATCACGTGATCCTTCAGTTGGAGCCTGCTAGTCACCATTCCGATGCACCCTGTTGTCAAAGCCATTCCCTATTGGAAAGCGACCTTTTTAATAGGCTGCGGATACGGCCTG
>JAJYEJ010000057.1 GCA_021785805.1 Microcaldota archaeon
GTAATCAGGCGACGTGTTAACGCATCACTCTTGCAGGTATTTATGCATTGGGGCAAACCAAAGTTTTATATAGAAGGGCGAAGATAACAATCTGCTAATTCCATCGGTGTTATATTGCCTAAGGAGACCTTTGAGGAGATGCGGGAGAAGATGCTTGCGAGCGCCAAGCAGGGCATCAAGAGCGCCTACTCCAGCGAGGAGTATGCGCTGATACAGGCGATGAATGCCTATCTCGAGACCACGAAGTCCATGAACCTCATGTATGAACGCCTTACCGAGTGGTACGGGATATACTTCCCTGAGATAAGGATGACGAGCCCGAAGAGCCTTGCGAGCCTTGCGGTAATAATGACTGGCAAGGATGCCGACCAGGCAAGGATTGCGGATGCCATAGGCGACGAGGGCAAGGCGAAATCAGTCTATGAGAAGGCCATGTCCACGATCGGCAGGGAGATGACGGATAACGAGAGGAAGGCCCTCATCAGGTTCGCTGAGATGACCAACGATACCATTTCCGCCCTGGAGGAGCTTGAGGTATATATAAAGTACGCTGCGACCAAGTTGATGCCGAACGCCACTTATCTTACCGATGAGAAGATAGCCGCTGAACTCCTCAGCAAAGCAGGCTCGCTGGAGAGGCTGGCGACCATGCCGGCCAGCACCGTTCAGCTGCTCGGAGCGGAGAAGGCGTTGTTCAAGCACATAAAATTCGGGAGCAAGCCTCCCAAGTACGGCGTATTGTTCAAGTTCCCGGCGATAGGTTCGGCAGGCAGGGAGATGAGGGGAAGGATAGCTAGGGCTTATGCTACAAAGCTCTGCACCGCGCTGAAGGCAGA
Source organism: Microcaldota archaeon (assembly GCA_021785805.1). Classification (GTDB taxonomy): domain Archaea; phylum Micrarchaeota; class Micrarchaeia; order Micrarchaeales; family Micrarchaeaceae; genus JAJZYD01. The sequence goes on from JAJYEJ010000057.1 coordinate 837, forward strand.
CTACTTCACCAAGAAGTTCATAGCCGATCAGCTGAAGAAGACCCTTGACGAGACCGTGGAGAGGATAAGGGCGTCGCCTCCAAAGCCAAAACCGCAAGCCGGGCAGCAGGAGAGGAGGTTCGACAGGAGGAGGCCCCAAGGGCATGAAGGCAGGCAGATGGGCCATGGCAGGCAGGGCAGGGACAGGCAGAGGCCTAGAAGAAGGTTCAATTGATTCCGACTGGTTTAACTTCATCGCTATAAGCGACGGGGTTAAGTTTCTGCTCCATATGCATTGTATCCATATGTCTTTATCCTGGGATCGCATAAACCCAGGCACGCGGCTGACGCCGTATGTCGATTTAGATAGCCGTCTTATGCGTTTACGGCAGGAAGTCCTTGTTCTTTATCTTGTCCCTTATATAGTCGCCGACGAATGTGAGCCTCGGCCCCTGAAGGGTATCCTGTTCCAGCTTCTGTTTTAGCTTGAGGACCTTCTTCAGCTCATCGACCCATTCCTTGTGGCAGTTTATCCAGGGATATTCGAGCATCTCCTGCGCCCTCTTCAGGTCGACCTCGTTGGCCTTGAGGGTCATCTTCTTCAGGAACTCGTATTTCTCCAGATCCGACATGGTGACGCCGATGAACCTCGCTTCCGGGGTGGCTATGTCCCCTCCTATGTAAGCCAGGTTTATGCTGCCGGTCTTTATCGTCCAGTATATGTACCAACCCCATGCATCGCCGTCGTTGAACACGTATACTGGAAGGCCCATGTCGGCGAATTTCCTTATGAGCCTCCTTGTGCCCCTTGTCGCCTGGCCCTGTGGGGATATCAATATGCAGTTCTCCTTCTTCCAGAAGCCGTCCTCATTGAGCCTCTGCCATATCGCGTCCTTCTCGACGATTAGTATGTACTTCGCCTTGACCTCGGTGAACTTTATCTCGTTATCAACATCGCTCGGTATGGCCCACCCGCTCCTGCCCATCTTGGAGGCGTCTATCTCCTCCTTCTCGTCGCCGAACGTGTCGATTATCTTCAGGTTGCCCGCAAGGACCCCTCTCCTTGTCGCGTTAAGGTTCAGGTCCTCTCTCCTCACCTCGAGCGAAGCCTCAAGGTCCTCGATTAGCGGATTCGACTCCGACTGTTCGCTGAATATGTTCTCGTCTATGTCCTCGCCAAGGGAATACTTGAGCTGATAGAACAGGCCTCTTATAGAAGTGTGCAGGTTCTCCTTTATGAACTTGTGGCACTTCGAAGCTATAGCTACCGTTTGCATAAACCTCTTGGTCTGTGCGGCATTCAGGAAGCTCCTCTCCTCCGTAGCCCTGCCCATAGTCAGGAACCCTTTTTTCTGGTCGTAGATGATGTTGGACCTTGTCCTTGAGACCGTCCTGAACTTAGGATCCTTCTGCGACTTTATATCTGCCAGTATCTCGGACCCGAAACCCTCCAGAAGTTTCTTCGGAGACTCCTCCTTTCCCTTCACCTTGTCGTCTTTTGCCATCGTGGTCACCGTGTGCTTCCGGGTGTGTCGCGCCTTCCGGAAGCGTTCGCGTCACTTGTGCTCGTATTTCTTGAGCTCTCTTATTATTTCATCCCTTCTTGAGCCTGGTTTGAGCGCGTATTGCAGCACTTCTGCCAGGGTCTTTACTGGAATTATCTTTATCCTCTTGAGCTGCTCCTTGTTAAGGTAAACGTCGTCTGCATTGCTCGCCGGTATTATGACTGCCCTAAGTCCAGCGCTCATTGCGGCTTCTACCTTGTTTGTCACTCCGCCGACCGGGAGCACCTCTCCCCTTACCGACAGGGAGCCCGTCATCGCCATCGACTGATCGACTGGTATGCTTTCCATGGCGGATATTATGCTTATCGCGACGGATATGCTTGCGCTGTCGCCCTCCACTCCGGATGAGGTCTGGACGAACTGCACGTGCATGTCGTAGTTTGCGATGTCCTTGCCCATGTGCTTCTTGATTATGGCGCTCACGTTCTTGACCGCTTCGTTGGCTATCTTCCCCAGCCTTCCTGTAGGTATGAACTTGCCTTCCGACCTTGAGCTTGCGGGTGTCACCTCAGCCACTATGGGTATTATTACCCCAGAGGTGGTTGTGGCAGATGATCCGAAGACCGCAAGTCCGTTGACCTTGCCGACGCTGAATCCTTTCGTTGTAAACACCTTGTAGTCCTTGGTGTACTCTATGGCCTGCATCACTACCTGCGCTTCTATCGGCGCCGCCAGGTTCCTTGCGGCAATCACATCCTCGCGCGAGACTACCGGTTTCTTCTTCTCGACAGCTATGTCCCCTGCCGCCCTGATAAGGCCGCCGAGATCCCTGAGCACGAGAGTGAGCTTCTTCTTCCTGCCTGCACGCCGCTTAGCATCTTCTATTATCTCCTCCACCGCTCCTTTGTCGAAGTGCGGTATCTTTCCGTCCTTCCTGACCTCCTGCGCTATGAACTGGATGATCCTGTCCCTATTGGTTTCGTTGTCTGTTATGGTGTCTTCCATATATACCTCATATCCATAGCCTCGTATCCTGGACCTGAGCGCCGGATGCATGTTCTGTATGTCCTGGAGGTTCCCTGCAGCAACGAGTATGAAGTCGGATGGCACTGGTTCGGTCTTGACAAGAGCGCCTGAACTCATCTCGCTCTGGCCGGTTATCGAATATTTCTTCTCCTGCATCGCGGTGAGAAGGTCTTGCTGGGCTTTTGGCTCCAGCCTTGATATCTCGTCTATGAATAGGACCCCTTTATTTGACTTGTGGATTGCGCCGCTCTCCACCCTCAGGTGGGCAGGCGTTCCAAGGCCGCCGCTTTGGAGGGGGTCGTGCTTTATGTCACCAAGAAGGGCGCCGGCCCTTGTGCCTGTGGCATCTATGAACGGGGCATGCGCCTGACCGGTGTTGTCCACTATGAGCTTAGGCTCGTTGAAGTCACCCATGCCTGGGAGCGCGCCTACTCTCCTGGTGAGCCCTGATGTGAAGAGGGCCATAGACCCGAATAGCATAACTCCGAGTATTAGTGCGGCTATCACTATTATCTCGTATCCCGATACCAGGCCGCTTATCGACAGCCCGACCAGGACTACGACTAGTATAAGGACTATCGGCGTAATCAGCGATCCGCTCTTCCCGCCATTCATCCTGTTCTTCATCCTCTCCTTCTGCAGCAGCATCCTGCCCTGGCCGTCTCCCAGTTTGGCTGCCGCCTCCTGCGTCGGGTAGGTCTTCATGCTCCTTATGAGCGGCATGTTCTCGTCGTTGACATTCCTATACGATAGGATATCCTCAAGCTCCGTAGATGGCAGGAGCTCGGCCATCGCCTGGGCTAGCATGGTCTTGCCCGTCCCAGGTGTGCCTATCAACAGAACGTGCCTGCGCTGCTTTGCGGCCTTCTTTATTATCTTGACGGCGTTCTCCTGGCCTACCACCTGGTCTACCAGGCGGTCCGGTATAGGTATAGAAGCGGTTGTCTTGAAGTTCTTCATGGATTGCCCCGTGCAGCAAGTGATGTCATTATAGGTTTTTAAAGCTTATATGCTTTTGGGATGATGCGGTTATGCGCCAGGAG
>JAJYEJ010000058.1 GCA_021785805.1 Microcaldota archaeon
TGGTTACGGATTCTACTTATGGATGTACTTTATAAAAAGCTTGGGATTTGGTTACTTGCCTTCCTTTCCTCTTGTGAAGAAGCGGTAGACCATCCTTACCGTTGCTCCTCCCGTATTTTTGTTTATGCTGAGCCTCTTTTCCGCTATCATCCCCTTGACCCTTGCATTCATCTCATGTATGCGGAACAGTCTTGGCATCACCACCTCTTTGCCGCCCCTTCCTTGTCTTGTCTGCTCAAGGAAGCTTGTCGGCACAGCTTCTGCTCCGGTCTTTTCTGATATCGTTAGGGTAGGGCATTCGCCTACGGTTATCGGTCCGAATGGCGTTTCAATCTTCATTGAAGGAGTAGGGGTGAATGCCAATCCCCATTTTACATTCATATCTTGATCCTGCATCACTGCAGGCGGCCTTGCCTGCATTCCTACGCTTGGAGTGCCCGGTCGTGATTGTGGCTTTGTTTGTGCCTGCGCATAGCTATATATTGGCGATTTTGGTGCCTGCCCAACCTTATATGTCGGCGCTGACCCTGATGTCAAGTCGCCTGGTCCGGCCCTTGCGCTTGTCTTTCGCACAGACATGTCCAATGGTGTGGATATCTGAGGTGGTCTTTTCTGGGCTTGACTTTCGCTGTCCTGCTGCTGCGGCTGGGTCTTCCTCAGTATTGCGGCTGCTGGATGCAGCGTCGCATGCCTAGGGTATGGCTGCCTTCCGTTTCCTTCATCCATGTGGGTTACCTTTAACCAGGTGCGGTTTTGTAAGCGCTATATTAATTTTCTTCCAGATGTGGCAATTAGAGCATTTTGCTATCGTTCTGGATGACTGCTGGTCTGTATCATTATACGGCTTCCCAAATATTTATATATTGCGATTGCCTTCGGCTTCGTTTTCGGTGCGAAACCCTAAAAGCAGGGCAGGAACAGGGGTTTTTAGCCTAATGGGTATGCCTGTGACGTGCCGACAGGCCCTGGGGAGGTGCCCGGACCCAAGACAGCTGCGGATATCATCACCAGAAACACTAGTATGACAGCCACAACTACGCCTGTGATTATCATCACCCCGAAAGCGGTGAGCCTTGAGCATTTCTGCTGGTTCGCGAGCGCCACTATTGTAACGAAAAGCTCCCATATCGCTATTATAAACAATATCAACAGCACTAATGAGGCAGTGACCAGGTTCCCCCCTAAAGACACGAGGCTGACAAGCCAGTAGAACAGCACTACGGGGAATGATCCGTATACCAATGCGGTAACGCTGTTGGCATATGAGTTCTTGAATGCCTTGAATAGCACCTTGCCGAAGAACTGATATAGGGCCGAATTGACCAGTATGCTTATCGGGAGACCTATCCATATGACGAACGCCAGGACTATGGCATACAGCTCGCCAGCCTGGGAGAACAGGCTTATGATTATTGCCAACACAGTAGGGATTATGGAGAACTTATAGTACATTGCGAATGCATCCTCTATCTCCATCTTCTTCTTGGTGGCGTTGCCCGGATGCAGCACGGCATCTATACCTTCCCTGAATTCGTCCACTACCGCTGTCATTCGCTCACGTAAAGCCTTCTCAAAGAAGTTTTTTAAAGGCTACACATGGCTTCACGGCCGCGGGATGCCGCATTTCCGCCGAATCCATAGTATATTAAATAGTTTTGCATCTCTTAATATTCCTACTGACTCATCATGAGCGTAGTAAATGATAATATCAGGTGCATGAAATGAAAATAAGCGAATTGAAGGCAGGAAGTAGCAATGTTACCGTGGAAGGAGTTATTGTACAAAAAGACGACCCGAGAGAGGTAGTAACGAAGTTTGGCAAGAGGCTGCATGTCGCGAATGCCGTACTGAAAGACGACAGCGGAAGCATACCTATGTCCCTGTGGGGCAATGATATCGAAACGGTAAGCGTCGGAGACAAGGTAGAGATCTCGAACGGATACGTAAGCGAGTTCAGGGGAACGCCTCAGTTATCCACAGGCAAGTTCGGAAAGATAAAGGTAATAAGCAAGGGAGACGGAGCCGCGGCCGATGGGGCTGATGGTGCCGATGACCTTGAGCCGGTAGAGGAGGACCAGTAAAACAGATAGTCCGCAAACTGCTCATCTTAGCCTCTTTGCGGCACTGCTTCCCTTATCAGGCTTTTTCGTATTCTTCGGATGCCAGTACCTTAGGGTATAGAACAGGCATATTCCTCCAAGTATCACCCCGAACCACAGCGAAGCCAGCCTTGTCATTATTGTGACCGCGTACGCGGTAGCGCTGCTCACTCCGGCTACGCTTCCCAGGAGAGCGGCTAGCGAGGCATCCGTGACCCCGACGGTGCCAGGCACAGTAGAGACCATCCCGGTTATCTGCGCTATTGTATAGCTGAATACCGTAGTCGAGAGATGGGGCAGCACGCCCACCGCTGTCAATGCGAAGAACAGGGTGAGTGAGCTGAAGAATGCAGCAGGCAGCGTGAACATCATAGACACCAGATACACGTCTGGCTTGTTAAGTATGCTCTGTGACGCGAAATATTCCTCGCCGTACAGTGAGAACATCTCAAGGTATCTGCTGGACTTGAGCATCTTCCTCAACAGGTTGAACAGCCAGTCATTAAGCAGGAATACAAATGGGAGCAGCATCACTATGTCTGCGATTATCACGAATATCACATACTTGTCGAAGTATAACGATGCTATGAGCGCCAGTATCGCTATTCCGAGGAAATCCGTGAATATGTCCATAGTGACTATCGGCACTATGTTCATGAAGCGTATCTTGGTTATCCTGTTTAGCGTGAACGCCGCGACCACCCTGCCTATCTTGCCTGGAGTTATGTTCATCGAGTAAAGCGACAGGTATACCATGAAATTCTTTTTGGAAGGGACCTTCACCTTGAGCCGCTTAAGGAAATAGCTCCATTTCGCGTACCTTATCGTATACCCTGCCATCTCGCTCACGAACGCAAGAGAGTACAGAAGCAGGTTGGATCCGAACATTATGCCGATGACCTTGTTTATCCCGCCGAGATACGCCAAAGCGATGAACACTATGAAGCTCCCGAGGAACCCTGCCGCTACGAATAGCGATACCTTCCTGACCATTCCCCTGTATTCCTTGGGAGAGAGGCTCTTCGTATGCGTAATTGAATACCAGAACGACTTCTTGCGCTTCTTTTCGGTCTCCTTGACTCTTGCCATGCGGGTTCGCCTTCCTATTTACGCATCGTATTTAAAAATATGTTCTCATACTGCTTTGCTATCTTGTCCCAGTCGTGCTCTTTCGTCATGAGCCGCCTTCCCTCATGCGCCAGCGCCGAAGCGGCCTTCGGATCGTCATGCAGTTCCTTTATGCGCCTGGCCAACCCGTCCGGATCCCTGGGCTTTGCGTAGAGCCCGCACCCGTCCATCATCTCAGGAAGCCCTCCCACGTTGGACGCCACAGACGGGAGTTCGCTTGCCAGAGCCTCGAGTATCGCTAGCGATGCAGGCTCATACAGCGATGGCAGCACGAATATGTCTCCACTGTTGTAATAGAAGGGCAGCTGCTCCTCATTTATCCCGGATGCCATCTTGAGATTTTTAGCTATGCCAAGGCGCTGGGCCTCCGCTGCCAGCTTGTTCCTGAGAGGACCCCTGCCTACCATTATCAGGCTTGACCTATTCGAAAGCACCTTCTCCCTTATCAGCTTCGCATATGCCTTAAGCAGAAAGGACTGTCCTTTCTGGGCCACCATCCTCCCATTGGTGAATATATTTTCCCCGTGGGCGCCAAGGGAATCCAGCACCTTTGATACTTCCCTGTTGCTCTTTGGCCTGCGCTTGAAGAGGTTGAAATCCACCCCGTTATATACCAGGTGCGTCTTATGCCTGAACCTCTTCGGCACGGTGGTCTCGATCGTGTTCCTTGATATGCCGGTTATCACGTCCGCCTGCTGCATTATCTTCCTGCCCCACGTAGTGTCGTAGACAAGCCCTCCGCTGTTGGTCAGCAGGTCTATGTTCATGGGCAGCGCATTGTGTATGGTTAGGGCGAGCTTGCGTCTCATCCTCTTTATTGTTGAAAGCGTGGTGCTGTAGTATAGGAACCTGTTATTTATGTGGTATATGTCAGCGTCGACGCGCTCTAGAGCCTCGCGCATGCCGTCTATCATCATGAACGGCAGCGGAAGCACAGGAAGCGATATGTACCGCGTAGGCAGGCGCATCACCGTTATGCCGTTCACCTTGTCCGAGTGAGGCCTATCCCCCTGTTCGAGGACGGCAGACACGACGGTTATATTGTGGCGCTTCGCAAGCCTGGAGTATACCTGAAGAAGGACCTTCTCCGTACCTCCGGAATATGGATGGAAGAACGGGTTTATCACGCATATTTCCATTTGGCTCACTTGCGAT
>JAJYEJ010000011.1 GCA_021785805.1 Microcaldota archaeon
TGACCGATACTGAAGAGAAGCATGAGGAGTGCGGCATAGTCGCAATATACTCCAAGCATAAAGAGGATGTTGCGCCTCTCCTTTACCACTCCATGACAAAGCTCAATCACAGGGGACAGGACGCTGCCGGATTCGTGGTATTCGACGGGAATAACCTCAGGGTCCGGAAGGGCCTTGGCCTGGTCAAAGAGGCATTCACCGATGCAGACTTCGACGTAGGCGGACATATTGGAATAGGGCACACGCGCTACCCGACAGCTGGACTGAAGTCCGGAAACGGGGATATCCAGCCGTTCGCCGTAGGCGATGTGATTGTAGCGCATAACGGCCAGCTTGTCAACCATGAGGAGCTTAGGGGCCATTTTGAATGGAATGGCAGGTTGAACAACACAACGGATTCTGAGCTGATAGCGTCATACCTCAGTTCCCATGCCGGCGATGGGCTGGAGAGCGCTTTGACCGGCTTCATGGAGAAGGCGGACGGGGCATATTCAGTAGTAGGGATGTTCAACGGAAAGGTATTCGCTTTCAGGGATCCCCACGCCATAAGGCCGCTGGTCTACGGGGAGAACAGCGATTATATATGTTTCGCGTCAGAAACAGCGGCATTGGACACCAATGGGATACCATATTCAGGGGATGTGGGTCCGGGAGAATTGTGCGTGGTGGAGGACGGCAGGATAGTGAAAACGCAGATCATGGCGGACAAGCCTAGCCACTGCATGTTCGAGTGGGTGTATTTCGCTGACCCGAGTTCTGTGATACAGGGCGTAGAGGTCTATGACACGAGGAGAAGGCTAGGGATAGAGCTTGCGAGGGAGCACCCGGTTGATGCGGATGTCGTTATACCGGTGCCTGATACATCAAGACCTGCAGCGCAAGCTTTCGCGAGAGAGCTTGGAATCGTTTCGGAGGAGGGCCTCACGAAGTGCAGGTATGTGGATCGGACGTTCATAATGCCCAGCCAGGAGAGGCGGGAGGATGCGGTTAAGCTGAAACTCAATCCTGTCAAGTCCGTAATAGACGGGAAGAGGGTAGTCCTGGTTGACGACTCCATAGTGCGTGGGACCACTCTAAGGACTATAGTTGATCTCGTCAGGAGCGCCGGGGCGAAGGAGGTGCATGTCAGGATAACGTGCCCTGCGCTGGAATACCCATGCTATTATGGAGTAGACATGAAGACAAGGAGCGAGCTCATAGCAGGCACCAGGAGCGTTGGGGAGATTAGAAGGTTTATCAGGGCGGACTCGTTAGGATATGTCTCGATAGATGGATTGAAACGGGCGATAGGCAAGCCGTTGTGCACGGGATGCCTTAGCGGGAAATACCCGACACCATATGCAAGGATGCTTAGATCCAGGGATGATAGGGAACTGGCGGCCGACATGTCAGGAAAGCGGCAGGATGATTACCGTTTCTGATTCCGGTATCGTATCTTTCGGCTACGGGCTTGCATTATCTGTGCCGCATAGCACTAACCGCCCCGCAGCATCCTAAAAACCATGTATGGTCATGTGAGTTGAGTAGCGGATATATAGACAGTACCCTGATAGGGCATCGTGACGCTCACCGAGCCTGACGAAGGCAGTGGAGGGTGGCAAACGTCTATTTCCGTATAGCCGTGTTCCGCCGTGCCTGTTGAGTTTACAGGTTTCGCTGCCATGGTCGCGCAGTTCGGTCCACCCCTAAAGGTTTCCGTTGGGGATCCCATGCCGTTCCAATATGCCGATATCATTATGGCTTCGTATGCGCCAGGCGCCCAGCCGTTCCAACTGTATGTCAGGGAGTTGGCCGTGCATCCGGATTGTACGCAGAAGGTGACATATCTGCCTGCGATGGTCATGTTCGGCGAACCTATTGCGGACATCGCTGACGGAGGCGTTGCATCGATCCCGACACCGTTGGCTGATGCATTGCCCTGTGCAACGACATAGCCTACGCTGTTGAACGGAGTGTATGGGTTGAAACCTGTGCTGATTATGCTATTCGCCGCTACAGCGACAAGCAACGATGTGTCTGATTTGTTTAACGATAATGAGGGCCCTGTCCCAGTAGTGTTGGCGGTGGAGTTCGCATTCAGGTTTATGAACGGATATGGGGAGAATTCCGCCATGTCGATGACAGGGGTGTCCATTGTCACGGTGGCAGGATTCTTAGGTCCCTGGTATGCGCTCGAGTAGCAATGCGCAGGCGATATCGTGCAGGTCCATCCCCAGAAGTAATTCGGGGATGTAGGAGTCGCCGTTATCGTTACCTGCGATCCGGCTCTGTAGAATCCGAAGCCGTTGCCTGTCGGATTGGCGGATACGGTTCCAAGCGTGTTGTTGGCGAAGATGTGCAGGTAGTACATTATGTCATAGGATGCGTTAATGGCGCAGTTATATGACGCGTTGAACTGGCCTGACGGTACGTTAGGCGCGCCGCAGCCTGATGTGCTCGCATAGTTATATTGCGTGCCATAGCTGCTTGAGTTGAACATACCGATATAATCGAATCCGACTATGGTGTTCGGAGGCACGGTAATGGAGTATGGGAGCTTGGATACGTTCACTATAGCGTTCGTGACGTAGTTGACATGCACCGTTAGTAGGTACACGCTGCTGTTCTGGATCGTAAGATTCCCCGGGGAAGCCCTGGCCTGGAATGTTATAGTGCAGCAACTCGGTGGTGGTATAGTTGTAGTCGTGCTGACGGAGGTCGTAGTGCTCGGCACAGTAGTGGTCGTTGATACGGTTGTGGTTGTTGTCGATGCTGTGGATGTGGTCGATACTGTGGATGTGGTGGTGTTCTGAGGAATGGTGGTCGTTGTCGATGCTGTGGATGTGGTAGAGGTGGATGTGGTGGTGTTCCTCTTCTGCGGTATCGTAGTCGTGGTTGATCCTGTCGATGAATTGACATATATTATCGTAGACGTAGTGGAGCCGTTGACGGTTATCGTGCCTATTGTAGTATAGTAGCCGTTTAGCTGGCCGCTGTGGCTGCTGCCCGGGTTTCCTGTCACCACTAATATGACTGCCGCTATCACTACGACAGCGATTATGGCTCCGGCTATCTTCATGGTTCCGGATTTCGCGCCTTGTACGGCAGCAGAACTTCCTGACGGCTGCTGTGGGGCTTGTCCCCCTATTTCTCCCTCCAAATCAACACCTTTCCCTAAGATGAGGGTTAGAGAGTAATATAAACGTTTAGGTGCCTTTCGGAAACCTGACAGGAATGCCCTCATGGTGCATAGGAACCCTTTTATTTGTCGCTTGACATACTGTTGCGGTGGGCATGTGGCGACACCCGACCTTGACATTGTTGGCGATGTGACATCTGACGCCCTTGGGGCGCCTCCTGAGGTGCTTGAAACAGTACAGGGGATTGGGGATGGCACCGAAGAGGATGACCTAGCCAGGAGAAGGACAGATATCATAGAGTCCCTCAGGGTGCTTGCTGAAAAGCTTGAAGGGAAGGCCAGGGGAATACAGACCATTGAGGCTTACCTTGAGCTCTCCGATGTCTATCTTGCGCTTGGCACGCTGACCAAGGACAACGACATCCTGAAAAAGGCGGCTGATGCGGCTGATGACGCCATAAAGATAAAGGAGAAGGACAAACCGCTGCTCGACAAGGCTGAGCAGAACAAAAGGGCGGCGATGGATAGGATAGGCGGTTATTACTACGGATACTCGGGGTCCAGCGAGAGCCTTTCAGATGGAGGGGCCAACATGTTCGGTATCAGTACCGGAACGGGCTAGGCTGCGGAGCTGCTGTTTGGCGGACTGCCCGACCCTGTGCAACGCGGCTACGGGGTGCTTTGGATAGCTTGCCCTTATCTCAGGACATGCTTCCTCAGGATAGGTCGAAATGCTATACGGATACCTGTTGCGCGTCTGCTTTTTCACCACGGTTATATCGATAAGCACGAGATGACCCTCCTTCCCAAGATCGATGATGCGCTCGAATGCCTGGGTCGGGGAGTACCTATTCACGAATATCACTATGCAAGGCCCGGATTCGCCGGAAAAACGGTACGGTGTCACCAGCTGCAGGGTACGGCCGTGTTCATCTTTGGCTACCCTTGAATTTATTATCGGGACGTCGTTTAGCCTCGTGTAGCTATCGAATTTAATGTCCTCGAACTTGTTGTTGCTTTTGCTGAATATATACAAGCACCGGTTATACCTTGACTCTGGAAATATTTATAGACTCCTCTAGCGTATTCGATAATTGTGGTACCATGGTAACCATAGACGAGTTCGCAGCTATCGATTTGAGGGTGGGCAGGATAATCGAGGTCGAAGACCTCGAAGGCGCAAGGAAACCGATGTACAGGTTGAAGGTCGACCTTGGAGCGGAGCTGGGAACCAGGAATCTTGCCGCTGGGCTGAAGAATCACTACACGAGGGATGAGATGCTAGGCAGGTATGTCGTAGTGGTGGCGAACCTTGCGCCTAAGAACATAGGCAAATTCGTGTCGGAGGGCATGCTGCTTGCCGCAGATGACGGGGAGAAGGTTTCGCTTCTCGTCCCGGATAGGGAGCTCAAACCAGGGAGCAGGGTCAGGTAACGGACAGGTCATTCTTTTATATCATTTTATGCCATATAGCCCGTATTGGTTGATGGTTGATAGGTGGTATGTTGGTTGCAAGTGATATGTTACAGGAGCCAGGACCGGAAACCGGAGCGGATGTACGTGCCAGGAGATGCGTCACGGATATGCTTGAGGGGAATGCAGTATTCAAGAACATCAATGAGACGCTCATAGCCGCTCTCGCCACGGTACAGCGTCCGAAGTTCGGGACGGTGGGATGCGCAGATTCCAGGGCGCCCCTGGAGAAGGTGATAGGCGCGGACGTTGGCGAGTCATTCACCGTTAGGCTCTCAGGCAACGTACTAGATGCATCTAGCATAGGCACGATAGAGTACGGCGTGGGCCATCTGCACATCCAGATGCTGGTATTTTTTGGCCACACAGGATGCGGTGAAGTCGCAGCCGGGCAGGCCACGCTTAAGAAGGTCGTTTCCGGAAAGATTGACGAATCCGAAATCCCGGAGAGGACGGCGCTGGATAGGTTGGTCAGAAGGATTTACACCAACATAAAGGGCAATCCGAAAAATATAGATAGCTTGGACAACGCGGTGATGGACAACTCCAAGGCTGAGATCGCAAAGCTCATCAAAAGTAGCGACATAGTCGGGAAGGCGCTCAGGGATGGAAAGCTCACTATACTGTTGGGGATGTACGATATGCGTACCGGCGCGGTTATAGATAAAGGGGAGCTCGGATTCGTATCTGCCAGATACAAGGACAAGGATGGTAGTGTCGAGTTCACCGGGTTTGCCGTCTCCTAAGCATCAGTCATTTGCTTCGTCTTTCGCCTTGAATCTGCCTTCTCGGAAAGCAGATAGTGAGTTATCACATGCTGGACTGCAGGGAGGTAATCGGCCAGCCTTTCGGGTCGAGGGTGTTCAGCCGAATCAGTGCGCAGATGAAGCGACTTCCCTTCATGTTGCATCTTTAGCTGTGATGCGTTCATGAATGCCGCCGCACCGTAGCCATCGGACACGTGTATGTCGTAGCTCTGTATCTCAGCGTCGACCTGCTTATGGAATAGGCTTATCTCGAATCCTATGGTCCTGAACCTATCTACGTATCTAAGGCTTCCCGGGTCCATAAGAATCCCTGTGCTCTTGTCGAGTCCGCGAATCGCAGCTTCTTTGTCCGATTCTCCGTTCTCATGCTTGCCTATTGGAAGCGTCCACATCCCGCCGGCTTCGGCACCTCGACGGACGAACAGGAATCCTCGTGGCGACTCTACGATTACCATCGATATTCTTTCTATAGTTTCATTGTCCATTGAAATACCCCACGCTTCACGATTGACATGGCTTCACATATTTATAGTTTCCTGTGAGGTCGGCTTTGTTGAAAAAGTCTGATTTTTGTTGAAAAAGCAAAGTTAAATCAACAAATTTTGTAGGAACAAAAGTATTTTAAGAAGTCAACAGCCTAAGTCTATGGTGGCGGGTTAAGTTATTAAACTTTTGCTTAGAAACTCTTAATCGTATTAGACTCTAGATGAGGTAGAAAGAATGAATACATTAGCGCGGTTCTCGGCAGTTTTGGTTGCGTTCCTGCTTCTGCAGATTTCATTTGCTGGATCGCTTACAGCGGGCCCTTCCAATGGAATGTTCACCCCTGGAAATGCAATAGATGTAGGGCAGACAACAACGATAAACGCCTTGATAAGCACGGGGGTCCCTCCGTACAACGGCGTCTGGGCGTGGATGGGAACCAACGTGCTTACACTGGCCAATACGATAATACAGCCGCTGCCCTCGACCAACGAGCTTGCCCTCACAGTAAATGCAGTCTCAACCAACTCGCTCGTACTGACCTTCAACGGCGTGTCATACGACGCAAATGGCATAGGGACCACGAATACAGTATTCGGCCTCTGGACCCTGACTGGCAATGCGATAGATTCAACAGGTGCGAACAGCGTCCAGTTCACCAACACTTTCACGATCAGCAATACGCTCTCGGTCAATCCGATATCAAATCCACCTGCAGAGATAGACATGGCACAGCGCTTTGCATTAACCGAAACCTGGACTGGAGGGACGCCTACTTATGAGTCAGACACGTATCTTAGCACAGCGACTTCCGCCTGTACTACAGGTTCAAGCCTCGCTGGAGTGCATAGTGGCTTGATAGGATATTCAGATACAAATTACTTCTTGGGTTCCGGTCTCACCTCAACACCAGGCTCATTCCACTTCTGCGGTGCCATAGTGGACTCGGCGAGTACACCTGTAACCGCACTGTCGGCTACCTCGACAAATGTCCTCATCGCCAACACACCTTCAGGCTCAGCGATCACGCCATTGACAAACACGCTGGACGTAGGCCAGAATGTTATAATATCTACAACCATATCCAATGGTATAGGTCCCTTCACCGCAAATCTCGTATACGCGAACAACGACATTGTCGCCAATACGATTACAGGAATTGCTTTAGGAGGAACGGCTAACCTGAACTTCGTTCCGGCTACGGCGAACACCTATACAGTCAACATAGTCATCACAGATACTGGGACATCCACTCCATACGTCTTCAACGCTCCAGACAATTCTGTGATATCCGTCAACCCTGCGCTCTCCTTTTCGCCCAATCCACCTACGCTTTCAAATACAATAATAGACGTAGGACAGCTGTCTGTGCTCCACACCGCATTCTCTGGCGGTACCGGACCGGATTATTATTCCCACTGCGTACTCAGCCAAATGTCTGGCAATGCTATACCTCAAACTGCCTGTGGCGTGATATTTTCAAGTGGACCAGGACCTGTCGATACCACAATAACAGCACTATCCGATAATAGCCTCTCAATCGCCCTCTACGGTGGAACTTCCTATGCTTTCACAGGAATGAACACCGTATTTGGCACATGGTCGTTCAGCACGAGGATAAAGGATAGCGCCAGTTCTCCGGTAACTGTGACTTCGCTGGCGAATACCCTGATGGTACACCCCGCACCGACTGCCATATCGCTTACTCCAAGCGCTACAACGCTTAATTCAGGCCAGTATGTTACTTACAATGTAATAGTTAATGGGGGCGCATTGCCGATTACGGCGAACTTGGTGCTAGTCAGCAACTCCATACCAATCCAGATAAACGGAAATAACGCTAATCCTGGAACCACATACGGTACAACCGTGCTCAGCTCCGGAAACGTTATAACCTTCAATCAGCTCGAACTGAGTACATCTGGTACGTCGAGCGGAGATGCTGTATTTACCGTCAATGCGGTAGATAGCGCAAGCACTCCTGTAACATTCAACACCGTCGCAAACACGATAATTATAAATGCGGTTCAGAATTCTGGTGGCGGTGGAGGCGGAGGCTCAGGCGGATGCACGTTATGCGGATCTGGGGGATCTGGCGTATGGGGAGGAGGGTCTTCGACAACTACGACAACAACCACGACGACCACTACCTCAACCACTACCATACCGGTGATCGACATCGGTTCATCAGAGAGGTCATTCAACTCGACGTTCAACATATCGTCTGGGTCGCCTATGGAGTTCAACTTCTCCAACATGGACATGTTGATTGTCATCATGTCATCAAATCAATCTTCACAGGGAGCCTCGATATTCGTAGCCAACCTATCCGGGGAGGCATTGCCAGCCAATGCCCCTGCCAATATGACCAAGGTCCTGTCACTGGTTAACGCAAGCATCAAGACGAACGCGAATGTCACCATAAACATGACGATAAGGTATCCATGCGCAATGAACACATACGCGAACATAGCCCCGTTCAAGCTGAAGGATGGGACCTGGGTAAAGCTCGCCGATTATGACGTAAACAGGAGCTCATGCACCGTGTCATTGACCCTTCCGAACAAGGATCCGATAATAGCGGTATTCGGAGAATACTCTCCGGCGACAAACTCGTCAACCACCATATCCACCGCTCCATCTACCTCCACGACCGCCGCGGCATCGAATAAGACTGCCGCATCCGCTCCGGCATCAGCCAACAGCGGCGCATCTGAAGCGGAAGGCGTAGTGGCTGTGATAGTGGTGATAGCGATTATCGCATATCTGGTATTTGGCAGGAAGAAGCGATAAGCTTCCTGCCCCACCCCCCAGCCACACAGGCATTGACCTATTGATATTGAACCGGGAAGACGCAGTGTTAAAGGCGCTTGCCATAGCGCCTGTGTGCAGATAAGCGCTATGTTCGAGTTTTGGATAGGGCCTAATCTATTCCCATCTTCCTGCACTCCCTCTGTCTAACTTGATAATCTTTAAAACAACTTCCGCAATAAGCAAGCACAGTCTTGCCTTCCCCTATGTCGAATGCTTTTATTATCGTAGCCGCATTGTTGCATCGTTTATAGGGCTTTGGTGAATAGCAACAGTGCATTTTTACGTTTAAAGTGAATTTCTTTATTGGATATCGTTTAGCCAGTCCCATGATAATAAGACTACAAGAAGATTAATAAGACTGTAGAAAAGTTGCAGAGCCAGAATAGCCTAGCTAGGAGTGCAACCCGCCCAACTGCCGCGAAACGCCACTTATGCGACAAGACAGGTGAGCGCCATAATTCGATAGGGTTTAAAGACTGAGGTGCCTGATACTTTAGTACTCTTATGGTGATGATCCATATGGCAGATGCACCTGGAAAATTCTACATAACGACGGCCATACCGTACGTGAATGCGGCCCCGCATATAGGCCATGCCCTCGAGTTCGTGCAGGCCGATGTGATTGCGCGCTACCACAAGCTGCTCGGGGAGGACGTTTTCGTTACCACCGGAGCCGATGAGAACAGCCTGAAGAACGTAAAGGCGGCAGAAGGACTCCACATCACGACAAGGGAGCTCGTTGACAGGAACGCCATGCTGTTCCGGGAGTTCGCCGAGAGGATAGGCCTGTCCTTCAGTGTTTTCCTCAGGTCATCTGACAAGGATATCCATTGGAACGGGGCCCAGGAACTATGGCGCAGATGCATGAAAGCGGGGGATATCTACAGGAAGAGCTACAAGGGGCTGTACTGCGTGGGATGCGAGGCGTTCTATACCGAGGACGAACTCGATGATGGCATATGCCCGGTACACAAGACGAAGCCAGAACCGGTAGAGGAGGAGAATTACTTCTTCAGGCTGTCTAAGTACCAGAAGGAGCTTGAGCGCGCCATAGAGAGCGGGGAGTTTAGGATTATACCAGTGCAGAGGAAAAATGAGATATTGAGTTTCATAAAAGGGGGGCTTGAGGACTTCAGCATATCGAGGTCGGTCGCGAGGGCGAGGGGCTGGGGAGTCCCCGTACCTGATGACCCGACGCAGATAATGTACGTCTGGGTTGATGCGCTTTCGGTCTATATGACAGGGGTGGGATTCGGGAGAGACGAATCAAGCTTCGATAAATGGTGGCCGGCAGATGTCCACATCGTAGGCAAGGATATCATAAGGTTCCACGCCGTATATTGGCCAGCCCTGTTGCTTTCGGCCGGGATCCGGTTGCCGAAAGCGCTGCTAGTGCATGGTTTCCTGACCATCGAGGGGCAGAAGATGAGCAAATCGCTGGGCAACAGCGTATCGCCGATGGAGTTGCTCAAGCAGTACTCGACGGACGAGCTCAGGTACTACCTGATGAGGGATCCCCCGACATTTGATGACGGAGATTTCTCGGAGAACGGGCTCAAGGACAGGATCAACAAGGAGCTGCTGGGCGACCTTGGCAACCTTGTGAACAGGGTGCTTACGCTCACGGAGAAATCTGGCATGCAGTCGTTCTCCGGGCCGAACGAGCTGGGTGGAAAGCTAAAGCTGGAAGAGATAAGGTCGAGGATGGACGGGATGGACATCCATATGGCGCTGGAGTCGATAATGGAGTTCGTCAGGGCATGCAACAAGTATGTGAATGACAAGGCGCCATGGAAGCTGGATGGCAAGGAGTTGGAGAGCGTATTGTACAACCTCCTGGAGGGGATACGGTCGATATCCATACTGCTTTATCCTTACATACCTGCCACGTGCGAACAGATAGCGCAGAAGCTAGGCACGAAGATAACGAAGCTCGATGACGTTGCGTTCAGGCCATCATTCACTGAGAAGCTTAGCAAGGGAGGATACCTCTTCAAGAAGGTATGAACTCCGCTTGCAAAAAACGGCCGGATGATATATCCTTATCGATGTGGGCTGGGAAACCAATACCGTCTACCGGTTTTGGGAGGGCGTAAGACGTACGCGCTCCCGATGGTTTCTTTGCGGTGCAGTGATTAAGGGCTCAGCGCCTCCATTCCCGCGGCACCACACACGGCTTTGACGTCTGTGTGCCTATGAAATGGGCAAGCTCCTCGCCCCTGCTGGTAAAGCCAAGCCTCAGAAGATGTTCTGGTACCATCTCGATTATCACAGGGGTCAGGTCGTTTGGGAATGTCCTCCTCTTTATGGCTTGCAGCTCAGCAGCATAAGACCTTCCGTGGGTTATCATCGTGTCCTTCCGGGCCTTCAGTTCGGAGAATATTTTCGTGTGGACCGACAGTGTATCGACCTTGCCGCCTTTGGACTCCCCGAGCACCTCGTTTGACAGGAATATCCCGAACGAGCCTGCAGCCATCTTTTCTGACAGCGCGAAGAGCCCGCGTACGGTAACCCCGCCTGCCATGCTCTCCCTTAGTATCCTGACCGCAGTCTGGAGGTCTAAACATGTATCCTTTTCCGTGTCCGTCAGGCCGTCCTTATAGACAAGGAAGTTGCCTGTTGCCTGAATCTGCGTGGAGCGTGAGCTCCCCCTAGGTGTTTCGTTTTGTCTGGTCATTCCATCACTTTCTGAATTAGTGCATATTTGCTGGGTCGTGAAAAATCTCAAAACCAGCAGGACATATTACAACGACAGATATAAAAACCTGTCTTAAAACCGGAGGGCGCCCCAGTGCACTTCCGCAACTCGTTTCTCCGATGCGCTTTTTAAACCTATATGGCGAATCTCTTCTGCATTTAGAATCGATAGCTTTATCTATTTGTTATCGATAATAACTTGGGTGCAGTGGAGTCTTCCGCTTGTTCCTGATTTGGGTTTCTGATGATCCTATGGCTGACCAGATAATAGAGGCTATCAAGGCGAGGTTCGATGAGCTATTCGAGCGCTATTATCGCGAAAGGATTGACGACCTAATCATATCGTTCCCTAGCAAGAGGAGCCTTCTTGTTGATGTGAAGGACCTCGTCAAGTTCGATCCAGAGCTCGCTAATGAACTGATAGAAAAGCCTGACACCGTCATTGAGGCCGCGACCGAATCCCTGAAAGGGAAGCTGAGCGATATAAAGCTTGGAGATAAGGAGCTGCATGTGAGATTCACCGGGCAGAGCATAAACACGCCGCTCGTGCAGGACGTCGGCTCTTCCTACATCGGAAAGATGATAATGCTTGACAGCCTTATCGTGAAGAGGTCAGAAATCAACCCGAGGGCGAAGATCGATGCACAGAAGTGCTCTTATTGCGGCACGGTCTACAAGCTCCGTTCTGGGAAGGACGAGGTGCCGGAGATATGCATGCAGTGCAAGAGGAAGTCTCTCAAATCGGATCCCGAGCAGTCGACTTTCATAAACCTGCAGAAGATTGCCGTACAGGACCCGCTGGAAAAGCTGCGCGGCAATACGCCGACATGGCAGCTCGAGGTATGGCTGGAGGACGACCTCGTAAACACCGTCATACCGGGAGATCGCATAGAGCTTACCGGCATCCTTAGGATAAGGCCCAGGAGGAACATGCGCGGGAAGGTGGAGAAGAGCCTTTACACCATGTTCCTCGAGACTGTCTCGATAATACCGAAGCAGAAGGAGTTTGCAGAGCTCCATATAAGCGAGGAAGAGGAGCGCATCATACGCGAGCTTGCGACGGACCCGCAGATATTCGAGAGGATTTCAAAATCGATTGCCGCTTCGATATACGGACACGAAGAGATAAAGCAGGCTGTAGTATTGCAGCTGTTCGGAGGCACGCCGGGGAAGACACTTGTCGACGGTGGACTGATAAGGAGCGACATGCACATCATGCTGATTGGAGACCCCGGTAGCGCAAAGACGAGAATCCTCCAATCAGTATCGAAGCTGGTGCCGAAAGGAATTTACGTCAGCGGGAAGTCGGTGACAGGAGGGGGGATGACCGCTGTCGCAGAGAGGGATGACTTTTCTGAAGGGGGTTGGACCCTAAAGGCCGGAGCGCTGGTTTTAGGATCCGGAGGGATAGTATGCGTCGACGAGTTCGATAAAATCGATGACACCGACCGCGCGGCACTGCACGAGGCTCTTGAATCCCAGACAATAAGCGTGGCGAAGGCAGGAATTATCGCGACATTCAATGCGAGGGCGGCGGTGCTGGCCGCAGCGAACCCGAAGTACGGGAGATTCGATGCCCATGCTTATCCTGTTGAGCAGTTTGACATCCCGCCGACGCTGCTCTCCAGGTTCGATCTAATATTCCCGATAATGGACACCATGGATGAGGACCAGGACAAACGCATAGCAAAACACATACTCATGCAGCATGAAGCTGCCGGAGCGATAATCGCGGACCTGAAGGGGTACGAGCAGGTGGAGAAACCACCGATCGACGGCGAATTGCTGCGCAAGTACATCGCCTACGCCAGGAAGAACGTGCTCCCCAGGTTAAGTGAAGAGGCCGCCAACCGCATAGAGACATATTACGTGGAGCTCAGGCGCATAGGCGCAAAACAGGGCGCGGTTCCGATAACGCCAAGGCAGATTGAGGGCCTTATCAGGATGGCGGAGGCGAGCGCCAAGACAAGGCTGGCTGACGTGGTCACGCTGGTCGATGCGGACCGTGCCATCGCCCTGGCCGAATTCATGCTCAAGACGCTCGCTGTCGACAAGGGAGGGAGGAGGGACATCGACACCCTGATGACAGGAATGCCCAGGGAGAAGATAGACAAGATAAACACCATGATAAACATCATCAGGAAGCTCGAGAAGGAGAGCGGCGGGCAGGGCACAAGGATGCAGGCGATAATAGAGGAGGCCGAAAAGGTGAATATCGATGCTTCGACAGCCAATAAGTATATCGTTGAGCTCGAGAGGAGCGGAGACATATATAGCCCAAGGCCCGGGGTTATAAGGCTTGCGAAGAGGGATGCCGAATAGCGGCATACGTTTATTGCATAACTTTAACCCCATAATACAGTGGGTTATTTAAATGTTGCTGGTCCATTTTGATTGTAATTCTTTCAATTACACAGTGATACAAATGACAGAAGGAGGCACAGGATCAGGCGGTTAATCGATCTCGGATAGAGTATTCTCTTTCTCTATTAAGGATTGGAGTATCTCATAACTCGACGATTTTGTCGTATCGAATCTTCTAAGGCCAAGCGATCCTATCAGTATATTGGTTATTATCATACTACGCATAGCCGTACCTTTAGCTACGCTTTTCAGCTCCTCCTTTATCTTCTCGAACCCTCCCTCTTTCAGCACTGGGGCTATTAGCGCTATCCCGTACGGCGCAGCCACGTTAGCTATATAGGCATACTTGTTTAGCGGGCTGTCGGTCTCCTCAACCACATGCTCGAGGTACTCCTTCCTCATCTCATTGAAACTTCCGACATCGACCTGCTCCAGATATATGAACACAGGATACTTCATGAGCGACTTCCCTATCACTATTGTGCTGCGCTTGATCGTCTTGCGCTCCAGAAGCTTTTCGTACACGTGGCTTGAATGCCCTTTGTTGAACCCATACTTGTCGTCTATGCTGGAGAACTTCGCCCTTGAATCCCTGTTCAGTTCCTTTATGACGACGTATTCACTGAACAGAAGCTGCTCTGGAAGCTTCCTTGGGAACTCTTTGGACCTGTGCCATACCCTGTCCTTCAATATCCCCAAGAATTCGTCCCTCATCGGCATGTACCAGCCGTATGGCTCATCCAGATACGTGACATCCCATCTTGCCGGGCATGCCGCAAATACGGGGTTGGATCTTATACCGTAAAGGAGATCCTCCAGCTTGGTTATGTTCTCCACTACGGCGTAGATGATCACGCTGTAGTCCCCTTCGCCGGTCATCACCAGCTGTATCTTCGGCTCCTTCTCTAGTAGGGCGGTCACGGCGTTGTAGTCAGGTTCTTTGGATTCGAACTTCACGGTTATGAGATAACGCGTGAAGCCGAAAGTATCCGGCTTTATCTCGATGGTGGGCTTTACCTCGTACTTGTTTATGACATCTTTTATCCTATGGGCTGCCTTGCCTATCGTTATGTTCAACGACTTGGCCACGTCGCCCGCAGAGGCTCTGGCATCCATGCTTAGTATCGAAAGCAGTTTCTTGTCGAAATCGGACACCGGAGCATGCGCAGCCTCTCCGGCTTCATCAGACTCAGGTTCCGGAAGGGTAACGCTGCCGCCGTAGGCATGCACTACGTTTATAGCCTTTTCCAGGTCGCGCGGTGCGCCGCGCAGTTTAGCTATGAATTTCCCATCTAGGGTGAACTTGCCCAGGTATTCGCTAATCACGCGCAGTTTCTTTTTCTCTTTGTCCCATTGGGTAGTCTGTTTGTATAGGTAGTAATACTTCCCATGGATGCGCTTGAGCGAGACGAAGAATGGGTATTCCTGCTTTATCCGTTCATACGCCCTTGCGATTGGTGCCGGCAAACCTTGCATAGTTTACTTATAACCTATAATATATTTATTAGTTGTCCTTTCAATAAGGTTCATTTCAGCCTTGGTAACACATTTTTCCATTTATTATGTTTTTATTATACCTTTTCTGCAATTGCTAACCTTAATTTTAGTCTTTTTTCTGTGTAAACATTATATATTCTGAGGCCCATAGTTTATATGGGGTGGAAGAAATGGGAACATGCCCGGTGAACAGTGAAACACCCTATAATTCTGTTCCACACTATACTGTTCATGGCGCAACTCACTCACCAACCATTCTGTGCGCCGCGGGCCGGGTTCCCACCCCACTCTCTTTTTCTTCCACGCCGGACAGGTACAGGTCAAGCAGGTTATGACCGTGATTATGTGATGGTTTGCATTTATATGAGGAAGAATCGCGCCGCTACGCAGGTGTCATGATGTCTTGGAAAAGCGCTTACCATAGGTTCTATTTTAGAAAGCCGAAGGAGGACGTAGGCCCAGAGGAACTGGTAGAGACCTTGACAGAGCTGGAGGCAGTCAGGGAGGTATTGGTAAGGGACCATGACAACGGATACGTCGCAAGAATCAGATTCTTCAATGGCGAAGAGCCTGAAGACGCGAGAGACTACCTCTCATGCCACCTGAACGAAAGGTTCGGCAAGATAACCAGATAGTTGGAGGAGACGCTTATGGAGATAACTAAATATCCAGAGACCGGGATTGGCTGTGAAGGGAAAGCACGGCGAGAACAATCCACAGCTGTGCATGATCCGACACGCGAAACGTCAGAAGAACCAGAGTCAAGAAGGGCGGAAGATTCGGAATACGAATCTAGGACCGAGCCCGTGGAAAACAGATTAAGACAGGGTAATGCACATGAGTATGAAGAGGACAGTATAACCTTATGATGGTATATGAATGACTGCTATCTGTCAGAAATGCGGTGGGCTGGTAAAAGGGCACGTAAATCAGACCGACCTTATTTGCGTAGATTGCGGACAACTGTACAACAAATCGGTTAAGGGCTGATCTGCTTCAGTGTGGGCAATTCGGATCATCATGTCAAGCGGCTCCGACGCCTTGCCCGGCCGATTCGTTTCCTCTCTTGTTATACACGATGATTTTCCTGGTTAGATCGCTACCGGCGGTCATCTGGGTGCCCCTTTCCATATTAGGTCAACCTTGTCTCAAGCCGAGACTTAAAACGATAAGTCAATTAGAAAGTTTTGGCTTTTGGACACAGATTTACTATGTAGTCGTAGTATGTCCTATTATTCTCTCAGGTACGGCGCATTGAATCCGGCGTTGATTAGGGTTATTGCCTCGCTGGTGTAATGCATGCTCAAGGCAACGTTTGCGGCTTCGAAGTACATCCCTGCCTTCTGGTATATCTCAAGCGCCTGAACCTTGTCGTCAATGGCAAGAGCTACATCCCCAGCCTCCTTTGGCATGCCTGCGCTGCGGTAGAACTGGATCGCAAGGCTTGGCCTGTGAAGGCTCAATGCAGCCTGTGCAGCCTCCGGGAGCTGTTCCTTCGGAAGATCATTTCCTAATGCGGAGTCGACTAGGCGTATGCACCTGAGCCTTTCAGGTATGGTGTTTATGCCAACCCTTATGGTATTTCTTATTGACTCTATGGTGGTCGGGTCGCCTGTCGGTGACGTAGCGGTGGTGGATGTCATTTCTGTCGCCTGTATTACTATTGCCGTATATTACTATACAGATGTCCAGATATTTAAGCCTGACGAGTCACTACGGTATTTGAAGTGCACTGTTCCATTCAGTTATCCGGCATTATGGCGTTCAGGATGAAGTCTGCGCTGTACGGGACAAGTGCTTCGTAGGATTCTCCGGTCCCGAAGAACAGGATTGGTATGCCTGTGGTATTGGCTATAGATATCGCATTGCCACCTTTTGCGTCGCAGTCGAGCTTCGTAAGTATTATACCGTCTATCTTCATG
This sequence comes from Microcaldota archaeon, assembly GCA_021785805.1. Lineage (GTDB taxonomy): Archaea > Micrarchaeota > Micrarchaeia > Micrarchaeales > Micrarchaeaceae > JAJZYD01. The sequence continues at coordinate 17,136 of JAJYEJ010000011.1, forward strand.
AACTTGTTGAACTCGCTTATCTGCTCGGATAGGGCGTTGCCCGCTGTGCTCTCCCCCACAAACAGCACCACGTCGGGGCTCGCCACCCTGACCATCTTCTGCATCTCGTTTATCAGGTTCTTGTTCGTCTCCTGCCTCCCTGCGCTATCTATCAGCACCACGCTTATCCCCCTTGCCTTGGCATAGGCTATCGCGTCGAACGCTATGCTTGCCGGATCGGCCCCGTATTTGCTCTTTATCACTGGAACGCCAACCTTGTTGGCGTGGTGCTCAGTCTGCTCTATCGCTGCCGCCCGGAAGGTGTCGCTAGCCGAAAGCACGCTGCTTATCCCATTCTTCTTGAGATGGTATGCTATCTTCGCCATCGTTGTGGTCTTGCCTGTGCCGTTAGGTCCGAGGAACAGGATTTTCACCGGGACGGCGTTCGTCCGGACCCTTTCCTTTATCAGCGTGAACACATCTACGCCCTGCTTGGATTTATTCAGCGTGTCAAGGAGCGCCTGGCGCACACGCGACTCGAGCCCCTTGGCTATGCCCTTCGAATCTATGCGTGACGTTGCGAGCATGCCCCTCAAATCGTCCACTATCTGCTCCGTAGTATCGAACGACACATCCGACTGCAGCATGGACATCTTTATGGCATCGAGGAAGTCGTTTATCTCGTTCTCGTTGAGAACGACAGTGCTCGTGAATACGCTCTTGACCTTCGTCTTGAGCGATAGCTTTATGCTCTTGTCCCCCTTCTCCTTCATCTCCCTTGTCGCTTCCTTCCTGTCGATCTTCCCGGTCGCCATTGGAGGCAGTCTGGGCTCTTCTGCAGCCTTTGGGACATGGAGTTCGGGCTTCGGTCTCTCTTCAACCAGCTCATCCTGCTGCTTTGCGTCCGCAACAGCGGCAGCCACTTCCTCCATCCGTGGTGGCTCCGGCTGCTTTTGTTCCTTAATCGACCCTATCTGCGGAGTCGCTGCCTCTTGCGTCTTCGCCTCCTCCTCTATCTGCGGACCTTCCTTCTTCATGAATCCCTTTACGGCTTCGGATAGTTTCTTCCTGAGTCCATCGAACATTGGAATCCCTCGACGCATGCAAGAGCGGCACCATTAGCGTGACAGCTCTTCTTCCCTGTATGATAAATCGATCAGTGCGGCCTCTATCTCATTCTTGTTCTTGATGAGCCTGTTGACCTCCCTTGTGGTCTTGTCCATAAGCCTGCTCACGTGCTGCTTCGCTTCATCGATATTCTTCTCGACGAAGTGTCCTCCGCCGACGCTTATTATTACGTTTTTCGGCTTTTCGATATTGCCCTCTATGTAGACGCTTGCGCCTATCGGTATAAGTGCGCCCTTGTCCGTTATGCTGTCCATCCCCTCAAGCGCCCTGTGCGCATTGTCTATGTTGTTCATGTCCTCCAGTTTGTCATTCGCGGCCTGGGTTATCACCAGGTATTGGCTCTGGTATATTTGCTTCAGGTATCTTATCTCGGCCAGTGCTTTCGCTTTCTCTTCGGCATTCATCATCTGTGGCGCGGCCGGGGGTTTCGTCTCTGCCATCTAAAACACTACTTGCCGGTTTTCTCTAGCTTCGTAATCGCTATCTGCGACTTTCGGATCCTTTCCCTGCTTCCTATGACAACGAAAGCGAGCTCCTTGGCGTGCTTGTCGCTCTTAGCTTCGATCTCGATCTTGAACTTCCTGCCTTCCTTGCCCTTTATCACACCTTCAGCCGAGTACTTCATATTACCACATCATTCTAGATTCAAAGCGTTAATGATTCGAGTGAGTTCGAACCCTGTTGTGCTGTCCCCGACAAGGAGGCCTGTGGAGTTTGCTATCGCCGATAGCCCGACGCTCAATGACCCGGTATTGGCCGTGGTCCTTATCGAATCCATGCCAAGGAGCCCATCTATGCGCTCCTTCTCCTTGTCCGTTGTCCTGTTGTTGATCACTATGCCTTTGTTGGTAAGCACGTTGTTGGCTCCGACGGTCTTGAAGCCTCCCAGCTCGTCCCTTATTACCTCTACCCCCAGTATATCGCTTATCTGGTGCGCAGCTTTCTCACTGTATTCCGGATTTATTATCGCTATCTTGTCGTTAGTTATTACGTTGTTGCCTATCGCGTTCAGGTTGCTATCCACCACCCCTATCCTTAGGCCATCGCACTGGGATTTGAGCTCCTCCACTTCGTGATGGTCGACAAGGTTCGACAATGCTATGCCGTTTGAGTTTGCCCTCGCAAAGAGACCTATCATGCCGCTCTCCGCGAGCGATACGGGAATCGCCTTGACACCGAGGGCTTCGGCGGCGATGTGCCTTTCCCTGGCGTCGATATTCCTGGCTATCAACATGAGCGTGTCAGTGACGCAGGCGAATGCGCCAACGTAGTCACTGCCCCCTATATTGTGCTTAGCTATGGGCATCATGTTACCCTAATTAGATAAGAACCCGTCCTTATTATTTCTTTTGCTGCTCCTGCTGTTGTTGTCTTTCGTTCTTTGGCTTTGGAGCAGGTTCAGATCCAGGCTGGGCCTTTGATTGCGATTGCGGCATTCCCTTCTTTTCAGGCAGTTTTGTCTCTTGTTTCTCCTGTTTCTTAGCGTCAGGCTTCTTTGACTGAGAATCAGGCTTTGCCTGTTGGGCGCTATTTGCGGGTTTTATCTGGGAGGGCGCAGATTCCTTCACTCCAAATGGAGCTACAGTAGCTATGCCTTTCTCTATCTTGACACTTACCTTTAACGGCACCATGGTCTTGGCATATACCTTGAATACCTGCACGTTGAGGTCCTGGCTCAGCTTTACGCTGTCGAGCTCGGTCTTCGTGTAATGCGCCACCCTCTCTCTTATGTAACGGATAGCTTTCTTCGTCCGCTTCGTCCTCGGCTGGGTCGCAAGGTATTTCCTTATGTTTATCGTAAGTATTCTTTCGGCCATGTCTACACCTTAGTAGTCCTGTATCCTCATCTTCCGCCTTCGCCAGTCCCTTTTGAACCTGTTCTGCTGTACCCTCCTGTGGGTCCTCAATGCGGTCAGAATCGGCAGCCTCCTTGACTGCTTCAGCTTCTTCCCAAGCTTCATCTTCTTCGATCTTGTCTTCTTCGACATCCTAATCAACGTTTTGCCTGTTCATTTCATTTGTGCTTGAATTCAAGCTTTGGCTCGCGCCTTTCCGTAGCGCGCTTAAGTATCTCGACAAGCTGCTCCTCCGTTAGCTTGCCCCTTATCCTGTTAGACTGTGCGAGGGAGATTACCAGGTCGATCAGCTGCGCATACAGGTCATAGTTGGATATCTTTATGTTCATGAGCCTTTCGTATGCCGCATTGTCGACGAGCTTCTTAACGACCTCCTTCTTCTGCCGCTCTATCTGCTGCCTCTTGATCTGATCCATCAGCACCTTTCTCAGGCGCTTCTGGTTGTTCGGATCCTGTTGGCCTTCACCTTCGTTTTCATACATGGATTACGCACTCCTTTTCGCTAGCTCGCTGCTTATCTTGTCCAGGAATGACTTTCCCTGCGGGGTTATTATCCTTCCTCTCTTGGTCCTTTGGACGAGCTTGAGCGTCTCGAGCGCCTGAAGCGCATCCCTTATTATGCTGCCACCTGAATCGACATGATGGCGCCTGTGCATGGAATGGTCCTTCCTGCTGCCATACCTGACCCTGAGCCTTGACACGCCGATCGGCCCATTGACATATACCTGCCGCAGTATAGAAGCCGATCGCATATACCAGAAGTCAGGGCTGTCCGGGGGCCTCTCGGTATTGGCGCCTGACTTGACATAGTCGATGTATGCCGGCTTCTTTATCTTGTCTTTGAGCTGAAGCGAAGCTGCCTTCACCAGCTCACTGGCCTTGACATCAAGTATATTAGACATTGAATTCACTTAGTTGAGCAAAATTAGCCTTTCTGACGTAAAAATGCCCTTGCCTTAGCAGATATATTCTCTTGATAAGCTATTAAAAGGTTTGCCCGGTGCCGGAAATC
>JAJYEJ010000012.1:0-16183 GCA_021785805.1 Microcaldota archaeon
GTATAGTTCAACCATACGTAATATTTGAAAGACACGCATGTCGTTACATTGACATTGATCGGCGGCGCCTGGAAGCTGCTGTTCCCTGACGCAAGGACGACACCGCTTCCGACAAGTTTGTCACACGGTATGCCTATTACGCTTCCTTTGCCTACAAGCCTGTACGTGATGCTCTTTGTCGAGCCGAATGGATTGCTGTAGTTGAATAGCGGATTAGTATTGGAAGCAGGATTTTTGAAGCAGGTATACCGGTTCATTGATGGCTTTGTCGAGTTTATAGGTTCGGAGCAGCCATACACGATTCCATTTGCAGCTTCTACCACTATCGCTGATACGGTACTATTGATCATTTGCCTATAGTTAGGGTTGGTTACGACCAACTTTTGGGATACCAGCATGTCATTCCTTGCAGTGTTATTTTTCCTCAAGTAATCCTCGGTAAAATTGCCGTTTATGTTAGTCTGTGTGCTGCTAAAGACAGTATGCTGAGTGATGGTCCCATAGTACGAAACGTTCGTCGGCCCCGCATTCTTAATATACGGAGCTATCGTATTGGCTAATTGCGCCCCGGTTAGGGTCGGATTGGATGAGAACGCCTGCGCTATGGCATCAGTGCTGCTTCCGCTGCCGGCATTGGTTCCACTGCCGCTCCCATTGTTGCCATTGTTGCCGTTGACATTTTGGTTACTAGATTTACCTTGTGATAACAGTAGCAGCACCGCAACTGCTACTATGATTATCACTATAGCTATTCCTCCTAACATCAGCAGGTTATTGCTCTTCATCGTACTTGATCCGGACATCCCATCACATTAAAAATATCTCGCCTAAAAGTTTAATTAGGTGCGCCTTCATTACTGTTCTAGTGAGTTCATGTGGGATAAGTTAGCGGATGATCCTACTGTCGATAAGACAATTGCTGCCCTGCGCAATAACGGGTTTGACGTCATCCTGGTAGATAGCGGGGAGGATGCAAAAAAGAGAGTATTGGGGCTTATTCCTGAAGGAACAGAGGTGTTCGCAGTAACTTCCACAACAACAGCCACGATAGGCCTTAGCAATGAGATTGATACCTCTGGGAGGTATGCCTCTGTGAGGGAGAAGCTTAAGTCTATGGACAGGTCCAAGCAGGGAAAGGAGATGAATGCGATAGGCTCCGCACCGAGTTGGGTCGTCGGAAGCGTCCATGCGATTACCGAGGATGGAGACCTTATGATTGCGTCAGCAACAGGCAGCCAACTGTCCCCTTACGCCTATGGGGCTGAGCACGTCATACTGGTTGTCGGGACCCATAAAATAGTAAAGGATATTAATGACGGATTCAGGCGCATCTACGAACGTTCGTTCGTCCTTGAAAATGAAAGAGCGAAGAAGGCTTACGGTGTAGGCAGTTCCGTGAATAAGATACTGATACTGAAGAAGGAACGCAAGGGTAGGATAACCATCGTGTTGGTGAAGGAAGTACTTGGTTTCTGATAGATTCATTTGGTCGCATTTTCCATCTCTAAGCTGATGAACTGGCAGCCATACGTATTATAGGGCCCGTTAACAGTTATATGGATGTTGTATTTCTGCTTTGGCAGGTAGTATGTCCCAACATACGTGGCACACGCATTTGTGGAGGTTACGTTGACATATGTTTTGCTATCGTTAGCCCCAGTTATTACCAGTGCTCCGGAAGACGCATCGCCTACGCCGAAGCTTACGTTAAGGTTCCCCCCTCCCCAGCTACAGCTGCTGTCCGCGAACCCATACGTCGTATTTGAGAAAACTATGCTGCCTCTGCCACAGCTCAGGTTCGGAAGATAGAACGCAAACAGGTATACAGCCCCGAGAAGTAACGCTACCCCTATCACCAATCCGATTAGGTTTACGCCTTGCGCCCTCTCGTACATCGCTTTAATCTATAGGATAACCTATTTATGAATTTTGATTTCGTTTAACACAACGTGTATAAAGATTCTATATCATTAGTAAGACATGGATAAGCTGTTCATGGAGTCGATTGATGCGGTAAGCGCCTATCATACTTTCTCAAGGGAAGAGTCCAAGCTGCTTTCTGTGGTCGATAAGGCTGCTGACGACTTCGCCATAGGTGAGTTCGAACATTACATTAATAAGGAGACCAACCCCGATATGCAAAAAGTCGTGAAAAAGAACAACCTATTCGGCATCCCGGTCAGTAAGGAGCATGGAGGGTTAGGCATGGACATGCTTATGGCGGTCCTGACCAACCAGAGATTCGGGCATGTTAGCCTTGGATTCCCGACCTTCTTCGATGTGAACGTATTCATTGCCGAACTGACCCTGCAGAGGTGGGGCACAGCCCGCCAGAAGATGAGATATCTGAGGAGTATGGTGAAAGGCGAGAGGATCTTCTCGTTCGCGCTTACTGAACCAGAGGCTGGGAGCGACCCTTCCATGATGAAGACTGAGTATGAGAAAAGGGATGGCAGATTCGTCCTGAACGGCACTAAGTACCTGATTACCAATGGCTCCATCGCGGACAACATGATAGTGTTTGCCAAATCAAAGTCCAACCCCAAAGATATCACAGCCTTTATCATAGACACAAATGACAAGGGTTTTGGCGTCGGCATGAAGCTGAAGGAGAAATTGGGGCTCTTCACCTCAGATACCGCTATGCCAGTATTCAAGAACTTGGAGGTGTCTCCGGATGACGTGCTCGGGACTGAGGGTAAAGGCCTACATGTGGCTTATTCTGCGCTGATGAGCGGCAGGATGGGCATAGCTTCCGGTTGCCTGGGGGTTATCGAAGGCTCCTTGAAAGCTGTTACCGCACGTGCAAAAGAGAGGGTACAGCATGGGAAGCCGATAGGGAAGCACCAGCTCATACAGAGGCATATAGCGGAGATCAGGCAGAATCTAGAGATGGCAAGATGGCCGACGTATTTCGCCGCTATGCGTGCGAAAGAATACGATGGCGAACCGAACAATCCCTCCTTGCGCAGCGAGATGGATCTCAGGACATCGCTAGCGAAGAAGATCGCTTCGAGGCTGGCCTTTGAGTCGGCCGACAGGGCGGTGCAGGTGTTCGGGGGATTCGGTTACTCCCTGTTATCGCCGGTCGGTGCGCTCTTCCTTGACAGCAGGGTGGCGAGGATCTACGAGGGAACAGATGAGATACAGGAGTTGAAGATCGCGTCAAAGGTGTTGGGGGAAGGGTTTGAGGCGTTTAGTTGATCGTATGGAGATAGATGATTCCGGTAAAATCGCTTTGGCTGCGGCTCCATCTGCAGCAATGGCATTCATAACGGATGTCGACTCGGTGATAGCATGCATACCTGAGGTTGTGGCATCAAGGAGAATAGATGACAGGAACTTCAATCTTACCGTCAAGGTGGGGCTCAGCCTGATATCGGGAGACTTCGATATGAAGTGCACCGTAGCGGATAAGGGAAAGAACTATGCCGTATACAAGATAAGCGGGGGAGGGATGGGGAGCACAGTCAACATCTTACTGTCCCTTTCCGTCAAGGCAAGAGGAAAGTCGAAGTCGGAGCTTGAATGGAGGTATGAGAGCAGCTTTGGAGGGATTGTGAGCGGCGTAGGTGATAGTATAATAAGGAAGGTTACTGAAGATTATATAGGAAGGATAGTCAAGAACCTGAAGAAGGCGTTGGAGAAGAAAAAACAAAAATAATCAATTAGGAATTTTGTATTTGTATCTGGTGTGTGGATGGAAAGCCTATTTGCCCAGTCCGTTGAAGACCTTAACGGTATGCGCCATTTCACCAGATCCGAACTCGCAATCCTCAGGTCGGTCGATAAAGCCGCTGAAGAGATGGCAGTAGGGGAGTTTGAGCATTATATCAGGCATGAGGTAAACCTTGATGCCATAGATATAGCGAAGAGACATGGCCTGCTCGGTATACCGATAAAGAAAGAATACGGAGGGGCAGGAGCGAGCCAGCTGGTAACTGCGCTTTCGAAGGAAAGGCTCGGCCAGCTAGGGCTAGGGTTATCAAGCTTCTTTAATGTGCAGGTATTTTTAGGGGGGATGAGCCTACAGCATTGGGGTGACAACAGACAGAAGAGCAAGTACCTAAAGCCTGCAGCACAGGGAAAACTTATCCTTGCATTTGGGCTTACCGAACCGGAGGCCGGGAGCGACCCGGACTCGATGAGATCGACTTATGAGAAGAAAGGAGACCGATTCATACTGAATGGCACGAAGTACCTAATCACCAACGGGTCGTTGGCTGACCGCGTAATCGTGTTTGCAAAGTCAAAAGCGAACCGATCGGAGACCAGCGCATTTATCGTAGACACTAAGAGCACTGGGTTCAATGCGATACGGCTAAAGGAGAAGATCGGTCTTTTGACCTCGGATACTGCGATGCTGGAGTTGAAAGGAGTCGAGGTCGAGGATACTGATGTGCTTGGAGGGATCGGCAACGGGATGAAGGTTGCGCTTTCCGGATTGATGAACGGCAGACTCGGGGTCGCATCAGGTTGCATAGGAATCATCGAAGGCTGCCTCAATGCCGTAGTGACAAGGTCCAAGGAAAGGATACAGCATGGGAAGCCGATAGGGAAGCACCAGCTCATACAGAGGCATATAGCGGAGATCAGGCAGAATCTAGAGATGGCAAGATGGCCGACGTATTTCGCTGCAATAACAAAAGATGAATACGAGAAGGATATCACGGATAAAAGGAGGATAAGAGAAGCCGACAACAGGATATCTATCGCGAAGAAGATCGCCTCTAGGCTGGCGTTCGAATCGGCGGACAGGGCGGTGCAGATATTTGGAGGATTCGGGTACTCCCTGTTGTCCCCGGTCGGGGCGCTCTTCCTTGACAGCAGGGTGACGAGGATTTACGAGGGAACAGATGAGATACAGGAGTTGAAGATCGCGTCCTATGCGCTTGGAGAGGGGTTCGAGGCATTCAGGTAGATGATTATGGCGCTCGTGAGCTTTGGAGGGAAAATGCCAAGAATAGGAAAGAGGGCATATGTGGCGGAGAACGCCACCCTCATAGGCGATGTCAGCCTTGGCGAGGATTCAAGCGTATGGTATGGAGCCGTCCTGAGGGGAGATATGCATTATATCAAGATCGGCAAGAACTGCAGCGTACAGGACAACTCAGTCATGCACGGAACCGCAGACCGTTTCCCTACTGTAGTCGGAGACAATGTATCCATAGGCCACAATGCGATAGTGCACGGATGCACGATAGGCAACAATTGCATAATAGGTATGGGTGCGATAATCCTGGAAGGTGCAGAGATAGGGGATTGGTGCATCATAGGGGCTGGAGCCGTAGTGCCGGAAGGAATGGTGATAGGCAGCAACAGCGTAGTGTTCGGGATGCCTGCTAAGGTTGCAAAAAAGGTGACAGCTGAGCACAGATCCAGGATAACCAGGAACTGGAAAGCCTACGTAAGGCTGAAGGACAGGTATTTGAAACTGCGTTGAGATTCGAATGTGATTTGATGGTTGGTAGTTATCCGAACCTGATAGTGGACTCAAAGGGGAAGGTAGCGATAGTGAGGATTAACAGGCCAGAGAAGCTCAACGCCTTGGATGATGCATTGATGAAGAACCTTGGCCGTGCGTTCTCCGGCATTGCTGGCGATAAGAGGTATAAGGCGATAGTGGTAAGCGGAGATGGCGGCAAGGCTTTCTGCGCTGGAGCCGACATAGAGCACCTTTCTGGGCTAAAGAGCAGAAAGGATATCCGGGAGTTCGTAGACCTTACGCATTCGCTTATGGACAGGATAGCTGGTATAGGTAAGCCGGTGATAGCCGCAATAGATGGCTACTGCCTTGGCGGCGGATTCGAACTCGCGCTCGCATGTGACATCAGAATCGCCACATCGAAATCGATGTTCGGGCTGCCGGAGGTCAAGCTCGGCATTATCCCCGGAGGGGGTGGGACCCAACGTCTTCCGCTCCTTGCTGGGCCGTCAAAGGCGAAGGAGCTGATATTCACCGGGAGAATCATAGGCGCAAAGGAGGCGCTCTCGATCCGTCTGGTCGATAGGGTAGTCAGCAATGGGGCGCTCGGTGAAGCTGTCTCCCTGGCTGACGAGATATGCAGGAACAGCGGGAACTCTGTCCGATTGGCAAAAGCGGCAATCAATGCCGGCTTAACAGGGCAGGATTTCACAGCGGAGGCGGATGCATTTATCTCCGCAGTGCTGAACAGGGATAGCAGGGAGGGGTTGAGGGCATTCCTGGAGCGTAGGAGACCAGAGTTCGATTAGGTGATTGGATGCCAGAAGCGTATATCGTGGATGCGGTAAGGAGCCCCATAGGCAAGTTTCTCGGCGCCTTCGCAGGTGTCAGTGCGACCGATCTGGGAGCGTATACGCTGAAGGGCATGCTTAAGAGGACCAACATCGACGGCAGCAAGGTTGAAGAGGTCATAGTCGGTAACGTGATATCAGCTGGCTTGGGGCAGAATCCAGCTAAGCAGGTAGTTATGCGTTCCGGATTGCCAGCTACGACCCCTGCCTATTCCGTCAACAAAGTATGCGCGTCTGGATTGAAGGCGGTAGGGCTGGCTTCCGAGTCGATAAATGCAGGGAATGCGGATATCGTGATAGCCGGTGGCATAGAGAGCATGAGCAACGCACCCTTCACCTTGAAAGGCATACGCGGCTATCAGAAGCTGGGCGACATATCGCTCCAGGACCTTATAGGCAAGATGAGAGAGGCGATGGCTTCCCCTGCGGACCTCACACTGGTCGATGAGATGGTAAACGGCGGATTATTCGACTGTTACAACGACCTCCATATGGGTGCGCTCGCAGAGCGGCTAGCCGGGGAATATTCCGTAACTAGGGAGGAGCAGGACGCCTTTGCGCTGGAGAGCCACAGGAGAGCAGCAGAGGCAACGGACAAGGGCAGGTTCAAAAACGAGATAATCCCGGTAAGGTTGACCGAGGAGAGGACTATCTCGGTTGACGAAGGGATAAGAAGGGACAGCAGCATGGAGAAGCTTTCAGGGCTTAAGCCGGCATTCCAGAGCAACGGCACGGTCACAGCCGGCAACTCATCACAGCTCAGCGATGGGGCTTCGTTCCTGGCCATAATGTCGGAAAAACGGATCGAGGAATATGGCTTAAAGCCGTTGGCAAGGATAGAGGCTTATGCGGCATCCGGGATAGACCCCGCGCTCTATGGGATGGCGCCAGTGGAAGCGGTGAGGAGGGTGCTCTCCAAGACGAACCTGGAACTTAGCGATGTCGATTTGATAGAGCTCAATGAGGCGTTCTGCGTGCAGACGCTCGCAGTAGTCAAGGCGCTCGGCATGGATACCGAGAAGCTCAATGTCAATGGCGGGGCGACAGCGCTAGGCCACCCGATAGGAGCGACCGGGGCGCGCATAACGACCACACTTGTCCACGCGCTTCGTGACAGGAAGAAAAACATAGGCCTTGCAACCCTGTGCCACGGAGGCGGTGGAGCTGCAGCGATGATCGTTAGAAGGGTGTGATATGATGAAGGTCATAGTACTTGGATCCGGCACGATGGGATGCGGGATTGCGCAGTCGTCTATCGTTGCAGGGCATGAGACGACAGTGATAGCCCACAGCGAGAAGAGCATGGGAAATGCATCGGAGGCGATAGCCAACGGGCTCGACAGGTCGATAAAGGCGGGAAAGTTGACCGCTGAGGGGAAATCCGAATGCCTAAAACTCCTGAAGGTCTCTTTCAGGCTGCAGGATTGCGATGACGCCGATATGGTAATAGAGGCAGTGCCTGAGGATGTCGACCTGAAGCGCGAGGTCCTCGCTGCCATCGAGGCGTATGTCTCCCAGCATGCGGTAATAGCCACGAATACGTCCTCGATACGCATAGATTCCATGGCGTCCGTGCTCAAGGACAAAGGCAGGTTCCTCGGACTCCACTTCTTCAACCCAGTCCCGGTCATGAAGCTTGTCGAGCTCGTGAGCGGCATGGATACCTCGCAGGAAGCCCTAGACATAGCGAAGGGGTTCGCGAGCAGCATGGGAAAGACCGTCGTCCAGGTAAAGGATTCTCCAGGTTTCGTGTCAAACAGGATATTAATGGCGTTCATAAACGAATCGTTGCATGCGCTTGAGGAGGGGGTTGCGACCAAGGAGGGGATAGACACCGTAGCCAGACTTGGATTCAATCATCCGATGGGACCGATAGAGCTTGCAGACTTCATAGGCCTTGACGTGTGCAGGGATATCATGAAACAGATATACGACCAGACGCATGACGAGAAGTTCAGGCCTGCCGGCATACTTGAGAGCATGGTTGGCAAAGGAATGTTGGGAAGGAAGACGAAGAAGGGCTTCTACGATTACTGACTATGTCACTATGCCACTAACTTGAAGAAGTCTCTTTTCAGCTCTGTGACCTCGCCATTTTCAGACAGTATGTACAGCACAGTCCTTACCCCGTCTTCTGGTATGGCAGTGGCCTTTGAAATCTCGCTCACCGGCGTGCCTTTTGGCCCTATCGCCTTCAATATCTTCGGCGCGTTCTTGGTCACGAAGCTCCTGAGCGCGATATAGAACCTCTTGTTGAACGCCCTTATGCCCACGACTATTCCTCTCCTTATGGTTTCCTCGAGCGCTACGGACAGCTGCGAGGCTTCAGGTTCGTTCATCAGCACGAGATACCCTTGGGATTCTAGCAGCTCCACATTGGACCCTCCGGACGCGACCATGCGCTCCCATCTTTTAGGTTGCGGTTCTGGGGCTCTCTGCTCCCTTGCAGGAATGGGTCTTTGTTGGACACGCGCCCCTTGCTGCTGCACCTGTTGCTTGCTGAAAGCGCCTTCGCGTTTCCCGAACAGGTAGGTATCGTAAAGGCTCTTTGTTATCCCGTATTTATCCTCTTTTTCGCCTTGTTTCTTGTACAACGAGACCGCATTCTTCTTTATGAGACCCTGGAGAATAACCTTCTCCTGCTGGGTAAGCAGCTTGTCCACATTCTCCTTCGTCCTTACGCCGTACCTGAGCGAGTCCAGCTTCTTAAGCACGCTTATCTCTGGTTCGGTGAGTTGGTATGACTGGTATGCAGCCATCCTCTGCCTCTCCTGCTGCTTTGCGATGGTCTCTATCGGCCTTGCCTTCTGGCTTTCGGCCTGGGGCATCGCCCCCTTCTTGGTTATTACTATCCTGCCGTCCCTCGACGACATGAATGTGACCTCGTCGCCCTCCTTCAGGCTGAGCGCAGCTATGACGCTGTTTGGAAGCTCAACGACAAGCTTGTCCTTGACCCTATATGTGTTAGAAACCAGAATCACCATGGGCTAGTTTAAAGATTTATATGATGATTTAATACCATGCAAAGCTTAAAAGGGTTTTCAACTTACACGAAATCCGTGCTTAGCTCTAATGACACCTTCGCGATACGCAGCAACACCATAGCGCTGGGCATCGATGAAGGAGTGCTGATAGAGAGCGCCGGCTTGGTCCTGGCCAATGCCCTGAAAAGGAGATACAAGGACAAGAAGATACTATTCGTCTGTGGGAGCGGCGGAAAGGGCGCCATAGGGCTTTCCGCGGCAAGGCACATGTTCAGCTACGCTGACGTAAGCGCGGTGTTCCTTGGCGATGCGGAGCATATCCACAACCGCGCCACGAGATCCAACTACACCATGCTGGCGGATCTGATGCATGTGGATATGATTGATGATACCAACATACCGGTGCTGGAAAAACACGTGAAGAGTTCCGATATAGTGATCGATGCGATAATAGGGGCCGGCCTGAAGGGTAGGCTCTCTGGATTCATAGCGGCGGCAATAGGGGCGATAAACGCAGGCAGGAGGAAGGTGATAGCTATAGACATGCCAAGCGGCATTGATCCCGATACGGGCTCTACCGGCAGAGCGAGGATCAGATGCGACGAACTTTTCGTACTGCACAAGCCCAAGCTTGGAATCCTGAGCTGCAAGGATCTGCCAGGCATAAATTTAATCGACATGGGAATACCCTTGTCGGCAGAGCTGTACGCCGGGCCCGGAGATGTCGCGCTGTCAACTTCGTCGAGGTCGCTGTACTCCAACAAGTATACGCACGGCACTGTGCTCATATTGGCGGGCAGCAAGGAGTACAGGGGAGCCCCGTCATTGGTTGCGTCGAGCGCACAGAACGCGCTAGCCGCATTGCGCACGGGGGCGGGCTATGTCACAGTAGCCACAACAAAGAGCGCCAGGAGCGTAATCTCCGCAATATCGCCGGTGCTTGTCACGAAGGAGATAAGCGAAGGGGCGCTTACAGGCACGGATATCCATACGATAATATCCACGAAGCACGATGCGCTCGTAATGGGACCTGGGCTGTCGGACGATGCGCTGACTTATGAGGCAATGACAAAGATCGCCAAGTTCGAGAAGGAGAAAAACAACGCGATCGTCATAGACGCTACCGCGATAAGATCATTTAAGAGATTCAAGAACCTCCTTGACGCCAATATGGTGATAACGCCGCACGATGGGGAGTTCAAGGCGCTGACGAACAGGAGCGTGGAGGATTACCAGTTGGAGAAGAGAGCACGCGCGGCCATAGAGTTCGCGAAGTCGCACTCGTGCACCGTAGTGCTGAAGGGCCGCTATACGATAATAACCAATGGAGACCTGCTCAAGATAAACAGGTCGCGGAGCCCTGCGCTTGCGACAATGGGGACTGGCGATGTCCTTGACGGGATAATCGCGGCGTTCGCAGCATCGCACAAGAATGTTTTTGAGAGCGCTACAGCTGCGGTATATACCCATTCCAAGATTGCGGACCTGCTCTCTATAGAGAAGGGCCTGCACGTCACAGCACAAGATATAATAGATAATATACCAAATGCCCTTAAGCTATTTGACAGGGTAAATTAGCGCATAGAAAGGAAGTGAACCCATGGACTCACCTTATGGCATCGTGGTAAAAGGCATAGCCGCAGCGGTTACTGGAGCAATATCGGAGCTGGGATGGAAGGAAACCGGCTTGTCGAACACCATAGGCGCATCGAAAGGATTTGGCGATATATCGTGCTCTGTTGCATTCAAGCTGGCGAAAGAGCTTAAGAAGAGTCCGAAGGAGATTGCTGATGCTATAGCCTCGAAGCTTGGACCGGTAGAGATGGTCGCGAAGGCGGAGGCGGATGGAGGCTATGTCAACTTCTATCTGGACAGGAAGTCGTTCGCTGCGGCTACGCTCGGATACGCTGCCAGGCTAGAGGCAGGGAAGGCAGCGTCGGATCTCGGAAAGGGATTGAAGGTTATAATAGAGTATCCCAGCGTTAACCCCAACAAGCCATGGCACATAGGGCACCTGAGGAATGCACTGCTTGGCGACGCAGTGGCGAATATCTATGACGCGTGCGGCTACGAGGTCGAGAGGGAGGATTTCATAAACGACCTCGGCTTGCAGGTGGCAGAGAGCCTCTGGGGATACATGAACCTTGGCGACAAGCCGGAAGGCAAGTTCGATACATGGCTAGGCGAGGAGTATGTCAAGGTGAGCAAGGCGATAGGAGAAAACGCTGAGACCAAGGCAGGCGTAGGCAAGCTCCTATCGCTCATAGAGCAGGACGGCACGTATGAGTCGAAGCTGGGCAGGGAGGTCTCGGAGAAGTGCGTGATGGCGCAGTACGATACGTCATTCAAGTATGGGATATACCATGATGTACTGGTGTGGGAGAGCGATGTGCTCGGTTACAAACTGCTTGAAAAGGCTATGGGGATACTGGAGAAGGCGAACATAGCGAAAAAGGCAGATGACCAGGAATACAACGGCTGCTTCGTGATCAACCTGAATGAGGTTAAGGAGTTGCCGAAGGAGCTGCAGGGGCTAAAGGAGAACTCAAAGGTGTTGATAAGGAGCGATGGCAACCCCACATACGTGGCAAAGGACATAGCTTTCCATATGTGGAAGTTCGGCCTTATACCGAGCGCGTTCAAGTACTCTGTATTCCTGGAGAGGCAGCCTAATGGCAAAACCCTATACACGACGTCCAAGGACGGCAGGCCGATGGACTTCGGCGGGGTAAAGAAGGCGATAAATATAATCGACGTGAAGCAGAGCTTCCCGCAGATGATATTGAAGCTTTCATTCAATGCGCTTGGAAGGGATGACATCGCAGATGGCATAGAGCACCTTGCCTACGGCAGGGTAGAACTTGAAGGAGAGAGCCTGGCAGGAAGGAAGGGCACATGGGAAGGATACACGGCAGACCTGTTGTTGGAAGAGACGGTCAAGAAGGCGCTTTCGCTGATCGGGACGAGGTTCAACCTTACGGAGAGCGAGCATAACCGCATAGCGAGGATTATAGCGCTCTCAGCGATAAAATTCGAGTTCCTGAAGATAGCTCCGGAGAAGTGGATAACATTCTCGTGGAAGTGGGCGCTGAACTTCGATGGAGACTCGGGGCCTTATTGTCAATACATGCACGCCAGGGCGTCAAGGCTGATCGAAGACTCAAGGGCAGACGTAGGGTCGCTGTTAATCGGACCGGATTGCACGCTGATCTCGGGAGACAACGAATTCAGGCTCTTGAAGCTGATATCGCAGGCGACGGACATGGTGGAGAAGGCATGCAAAGAGATGAGACCGAACGTCATAACCGATTACATAGTGGACTTGGCCGGAGCATTCGGGAAGTTCTATGATTCGGTACCGGTGCTAAAGGCAAAGGTGGAAGATGAGAAGAAAGCGAGGCTTGCACTGGTACTGGGATTCGCGAAGTCGATGAAGTTCTCGCTCGGCCTGCTGGGCCTCGAAGCGATAGACAGGATGTGATACCCGTACCGATGTCGTGAGGATGACAAGCAGCCAGTAATCGCCGGCTCTGCTTAAGTTCTTTTTTTCCTGAAAGCCATTCGCATGTCATCTACAATGGACTTTAGTTTCTTGACTATCCCACCTACCAAAGTTCGGGATTTTGACCTCCGACCTCCGGTGCTGAAGCGGGCGCGGCGGGATTTGAACCCGCGACCTATGTCTTTCTCTTTTGATAAAATTTCTTCAAAAGTTTTTAGGAGTCCAGAACATCCAGGCGCCATTGTCTAGTTTATATCAATCAATAGGGATCCATATAAATGGCGCACTTTCGGAGCTTGCCAGTGTGCCTTCGCTCGCCGAAACGGACCGCTCATAATATTTAAACCTTGCTTTGGTGTTGCTCGCCGGAATAGTGCTTAAATATTTCCTGCGACGTAATATCTATTAGGTGGACGGATGGGGCACATTACAACGCTTCCCGCGAGGGAGGAAAAGAAGGCCATAGAGGGAGGAGTGGAACGGCTACTTCTAAGAACAGACCTTGACCGTCAGGGCAAGTGGCACTATCTGGAGTCTAAAGTGCCTGCCAGAAAAGAAGAAGCAAAATCGGAGTACAGAGGGATAATATCAAGGGAACTGGGAAAAGACCTGAACAAGATGGACAGGCACCAGTCTGATATCATCATCGAAAGGATATTGCAGATTTTGGAGAGGCCTGATGAAAGAGGGCAAGCGAAGCGAGGCGCAATGGCAGGCATAGACAGCCTTAAATTTGAAGGAAAGAGCTACGTTCTGCTATTTGGGGTGAGAGACAAAACTGTCGCCTTCTATGGCTATTTCCATCATAATGTTGCGTATGATGCTAAGAAGATACTGCCGTTGATAGCAAGAATGGAATTTATTCCACTCGATCAGTGGATTGCTGAGAAAAAGTAGCCTCTTTGCCCTTATCCTCCTTGCGTAGCCTGTCAAGTATCTGCCTTAATTCCTCGGCGTTGCGGAATTCATAAAACTTACCCTCCTTCTGCATTCTTTCAATCTCACCACGAACTTGAGGGCTGAGGTCTCTTAGCCTAATCCTTTCTATTTCAAGTTCCTCTTGAGTCTCTATTCTATTCTGTTCCGTTTGAAGCCCCTTTTTTCTCCTGGTTATTGACTCATCAAGTATCTCCAGCTGCTCTCTGGCAATTCTCTCCATCTCTTTTCTGGCGTTATCTCTCCAACTCTTGCGCTCTTCAACTTCCTTTTCCGGATTTCGCGGAGGCGTTAGTTTGCCTTCCTTTTCAAGCCTCATAAGCCCCTCAAGAACATCTTCTGACCCTGACGTAGTCGTGCCTTCAGCAGGTGATGCGGAAGACCACAATGCAGCAATCTCTTTACATCTTTCCTCTGAGCCAATGCAGCTGATATCGTCCTTGCACACCTTTAGGCCAGAAACCTTTCTGTCTCCTTCGCTAACTTCCAGATCAATTATGCTACCCAACACTACGTTATTAAATGTACAGACACGAGCCCCATAAAGACTTGAGGGGAGGGATCCATGACATTGCTCGTTGTGAGACTCTTGAAAACCGGCGGGTCCAACAATGAGCTCCCATCCCGCCCTTGTCACTATCTTGATTGTTTTTTCTGGGTCTGACGACGTATCACTAAAGTTAAAGCGCAACCATATGCCACCGGTTTCTTCTGTTTTTTGGCTTGGTCTTACCTGTGCCCTTGTTACTGATTCTATCATACTTTGGGCTTTATTTTTCAGATATATAAGTTGTTCGGAAAGCCCAATTTTAGGGAGAGATTCCTGCAATTTTGCTAGCAGTTGACCAGCAGGCACTCATCTGTCCTGCCTGTCTGCTTTGCCACGTCGTCCAGGATATCCTTGAAATAACGGGCGCGGCGGGATTTGAACCCGCGACCTACTAAAGCACCAGAATTTACGCTGTAAATTCCCAACTCTGTAAAATGATCCATTTTACGCACCCACAATCTAACCCGACATTCCAAGCAGAATATGAAAACTGAACCTTAGATATCAAGCGGGTTCAGTTTTGGTGAAATCGAACCCATCAACTTTCATAGATAGTATATTAAATATATTGTAATATGCAAAATCATTAAATATTAGATAGTATAGAATATCTAATATGGCAGATTCAATAGCCCAGATATTGAAGAGGCAGAAAGGTGAATTCGAGCTCATTTATGCTTCGCAGAGGATCATAAAGAGGGACAACCAAGCCATCTTATCAAAAAACATAGACAATACTTTGGTAAAGGTAATAATGGGCGTAAGGAGGAGCGGCAAGTCTACTCTGGCCACTCTGCTGCTTGAGGGCAAACTCTTTGCATATGCAAATTTTGACGAAAAAGGCCTTACGGCGATAAATCTGGATGAACTACTCTCTTTCATTAAGGAGGTATACGGCGATACAAAGATAATATTCTTGGATGAAATACAGAACGTGGATAAGTGGGAGCTGTGGGTGAACAGCATAAAGCGGCTTGGTTACGACGTAATCATAACCGGATCCAATGCGAATATGCTCAGCAAGGAGTTAGCCACACACCTTACCGGAAGGTATGTGCAATTTGAGGTCTTCCCGTTCAGCTTCGCAGAGTATCTGCGCTTTAACAAATTAGATCCGGAGAAGCTCAAGAGCGAAGGAAAGGAAGGCGAGCTGAAGAACGAGCTAGCGCGTTACATGAAAAGCGGTGGATTCCCAGAGTTGGTCGCGAAAAACCTCGACCAAAGCTATCTAAAGACAATAGTCGGTGACATAATATACAAGGACATCGTGCTGAGATGGAACGTCAGGCACACATCTGAGCTTGACAGCGTGGCGAGCTATCTCGCCTCGATATGCTCTTCGGAGTTCACCGCAACAAAGCTGGCGCACTCGTTGAACATGAAAAGCCCCATAACCGTACAGAAGTATTGTGGCTATCTGCACGAGGCTTATCTATTCTTCTATCTGAAGAGGTTTTCATTCAAGGCAAAAATTAGGGAGAAAGCGCCGAGGAAGGTCTACTCGATAGACACTGGTATGATAACAGCGATAGGCACGAGGTTTACGCCAGAATCTGGCAAACTGATGGAGAACCTTGTGTTCCTCCAGTTAAGGAGGATGAATATGATAGAGAATCAGAACATATTCTACTATAAAGATGCAACAGGCAAGGAGGTGGATTTCGTCATTAAAGATGGCATAGCCGTGACGAAACTCATACAAGTAACGTATGCGTCTGGCAGGGAGGACATCAATAAAAGAGAGACCGCATCGCTCCTAAAGGCGGCAGATGAGTTGAGATGCGATAATCTTACTGTCATAACTTGGGATTATTCGAGCGTTGAAAAGGTTGATAGACACACGATCAATTTCGTGCCATTGTGGGAGTGGCTTGCCCAGAGTGATGGCGCTCAGAGACGCTTAGCGTAATACAGGTGACTGCACAAACCCTCCGA
>JAJYEJ010000012.1:16283-21064 GCA_021785805.1 Microcaldota archaeon
GAGAAGAACGGCAGGATAGTGAAGGAGGGATACGCCCCTACGAACGAGGAAGGGTTCAAGGAATATTTCGAGTCACTGGTAAGTCCGACAGTGATAATGGAATCGAGTTGTACCCTAGAGAGGGCGGTCTCGATGCTGAAGGACTACAGCTGCAACACCAAGGCAGTCCATCCGATGAAACTCAGGGTGATCGCGGAATCGATGAAAAAGACCAACAAGAACGATGCGCACGTAATGCTGGAACTGAACGGGGTCGGTTCTCTTCCGGAATCGTACATTCCGAACAGGAATGCGAGGAGGAGAAGGAACATCTGAAGGACCAGGGACTTTCTCGTCAGGAACAGGAGCGCCATCAAGTGCAATATCAGGGACCAGATGTACAGGCTGGGAATCGAAATCCAGCGACTGAATAAAAAGTCGCTGAAAAGGTTGGGGAAGGTCTCACCGGTGTTTGATGTCCTTGTCGATCAAATGGAGTGCCTGAACGACGAGATTTACAAGATGGATAAGGTAATCGCAGAGGAGGTTGAAAAGGATAGTTTACTTCGCTAGATACGATCATCACGATGTAGTCTATAGGAATGTGCCGGGCATAGAAGGCGCCGCTGTCATTCAGTTTGAACAGTGGGCTTTGGTGCGACACTAGGCTTTCGTTGAGGACTAGCCAGACGCCTTTCCTCTTCGCGGGTCTCTTCGACGAGTTTATCCATCTCGTCCAGGCTTTTGACGACTACGACGTTACCGTGCTTTATGTCATCCATTGCTATGGCAGTCTACTCACTTGGAATGTCATTATCGACCTCCGCCTCCTGTGGTTTCACATCTCTCAATAGAGACACCAGCAACTTTTCGCCCCTGTTCCCTTCTATGACTACATCCTCCGCTCTCAAAAAGTATCCTTTGTCTGTGGTTATGCTGTGTATCTTGGGCAGCGGGCTCCTGTTCCTCAAATCGGCGATAGGGTCGAATACAGTTATCTTACCCAAACTCTTCCCGCCTACTGTCTCGACCTCTTTCCCAAACGTCAGTCCAGCGTCAGCCTTGCACTTTATCGTTTTCTCAGTTTCAGTCATATCCTTCAAAACGATGAGAGTTTTCAGATATATAAGTTGTTCGGAAAGCCCAATTTTAGGGAGAGATTCCTGCAATTTTGCTAGCAGTTGACCAGCAGGCACTCATCTGTCCTGCCTGTCTGCTTTGCCACGTCGTCCAGGATATCCTTGAAATAACGGGCGCGGCGGGATTTGAACCCGCGACCTATGTCTTTCTCTTTCTCTTTTGATAAAATTTCTTCAAAAGTTTTTAGGAGGACATCGCTCTATCCAAGCTGAGCTACGCGCCCACGTCTAGAGATATTAGAAACATAAGCTTAAAGACAGTGTAGGATTGCGGTCAAAAAGAACCTAGGCAGCAGGCACTCCAGAAGACCAGCGACTGGCATTAGGCAACATCTTTATTCCTTGTCATTTAGATATACAAATGCGTAGGGCAACAGGCAATCCGGTTGCGTTGTTTCATCGTATTTAGGAGAGAACCGCATCCGGCACAAGTGATTATATATGGCAAGCAAAACGAAGTCATCCTCAGGGAATGTCAATGGGAAGAAGAAGGCAGAGCCAGTATTCGTGATAAAGCCCGTAACAAGATTGGGAGGCTTGGACAATCTGCATATATCGCTCATAGCGCTCGTTGTCATACTGGTGGCTCTGGCATTTGCGCTTTCGACATTCAAACCTAGCACGGTATTGGAGACCTGCAATGGAACGGTTGTGAACGGAACATGCGCTCAGCAGTCAAACTCAAACTCTACAGCTGCGCTTGCTTCGGTAGAGAGGTACCTGGCTTCTTATTACAGCGTAAACTCTTCGCTCTCGCTCCTGAGTTACTACTCGATGCCTAACGATGCGAAAGTCGCGTACATACCTTCGACAGGGATGTGGCTTGCTACGGTGCCTTACATGGACCCTCTGGCCAATGATGCGATCTATAACGTCTCGTTCCTGCTCTATCCGAACCTTAGCCTGGACCAGGCATACGGCCAGACCCTAAAGCCGTTCACCGTAGGAACAGACCGGTCTGTCGCCTTAGGGACCGTAGACATAGCAGGAAGGGCGCTCTGCACTACGAAGGCCCCATATCCGGCGTATGTGTTCTCGGACCCTTATGCACCCGGAACGTTCCAGAGCCTTTACACCGCCATAAACCTATCTAAGGATTCAAGGCTTAACGTTAGCTACATGTTCATATTTACTGGCTATGCCAGCAAGTATTACAATGCTTATGGCGTGCAGGAGACCCAAGCGCTCGGTTCGAACATGTTCTGCGCCTCCCTGCAGCCTGGGTTCATGGGTTATCTGGACAATCTGAGCAAGATATACTACGGATACCCGATAAATGGTTCTATACTCACCCAGGTAGCTGTAGGCTCAGGCCTCAACATGACAAGGTTCAACTCCTGCATGGCGAATTCGACAACGCTGCTCAATAGGCAGGCACAGCTGTCTAAGCTGTACAACGTGACGGCTACGCCAGTGTACGTGCTTGATTGCAAATACGCCACAATACCAGCAACATCGCGATACGCCGTCGACTATCTGGTCAACGCAACAGCGCGATGAGAAGGAAATGATGTTATGCATCTCATAGTCGGGATAGACACCGGAAAGACATGCGCAGTCTCCTGCCTTGACCTTAACGGAAGGCTTGTCTATGCCGCACACAAGACATTCGCCGGTGCCGGATGGTTTGTAAGCATGGTGAAGGATGTGGGAATCCCCGCTTTAATAGCGTGCGACAAGGAGCCCAATGATGTGGCAAGGAAGGTCGCGGCATCGTTTAACACCAGGCTCTTCTACCCCAAGAGGGAGATGGCATCTCTCGAGAAGCGGCAGATCACACGCCCTTTTGGATTGACTAACAGGCATGAGATGGATGCGCTCTCGGCTGCGATAAAGGCTTACAACAGGTACAGCAACAAGCTCCACCAGGCAGAGCACATATCCAGGAACAGGAGCGTGGAGGACCTAGATGCAGTAAAAGCTAAGATAATAAGCCGCTACTCTATAGACGAAGCGATAACTAATAAGATAGCGAACCGGAGATAGCTGCTATTTTGAGAGTTTTGAGCCGCAGGCGGTGCAGAACTTGGCATTCATCGGATTCTTTGCCCCGCACTTGCTGCAAAACATGTATCCACCAGCGCTAGCGGCCGTGGCGCTGGAGCCACTGCCGTATGGACCTTGCTGCTGAGCCTGTGGAGCTCCCACAGGGCCATAACCGCTTATCACCCTTTCTATGTAATCGGCTATCGCCTTGGCATCGACCTTGTGCAAGCCTGATATCTCCCCCTCCTGCTCTCCCGACTTCAGGAAACCCTTTTCCCCTGGAGACGAATAACCGGATACCCTTATGAACACGGAATGCGATATCAGCCCCTTTTCCACCCTGACGCTAGCTATGCTCGAATATGGTATGCTCTCTATGTCCTTCCTCAAGCCCAACGTGGCCCTGTTTATTATAAGCATCCTTTTGTCTGTGATGACTACAGTGGTAGGGGTGATCAGTGATCCTCCTGGCCCTATCCTCCGCTCCGTTGCCGTTACCTGTATGGTCTCGTCGGACCATAGCTGATTCTTCGCAAGTGCGACATCCTCTGGATATATCGGCATTATCTCCCCCCAACTATCTTATGAACAGAATGTTACTTAAACCTAAAGGTTGCACTGGCATGTGACTGCCTTCCGTTATTCGGGACCAAAAATAGATATAAAAAGCTATCCATGCAAGTATGAGGGACGATCGGCCGTGGCGTACTACTGTTAGAGTGGTAGCTTGCAAAAATTGAAGACAGAGAGGATGAAACCTTCCCAGCGTTTAAGCACTAAGGCCAGGGTGACCACTATACGCTGTGGTGCGAACCTGCTTCCTGTAAAGGGCCTCATTTATGCCCTACTCCATGCAAAGGCGAACGAGCACATAAAGAGGACAAAGGACCCGAGGGCGCGCGCAGGCATACAGCGGCTGAGCAGGCATATAGGCGAACTAAATAAGATGTCAGACGACTTACAGCACATGAAAGACGTGGACCCGATGATCCTCTATAGGAGCATAAAACTGGCGATAGCCGCATACGTAAACCTGTTCTACAACCTGACCGAGAACGAAAGAAACAACTACCTTGAGAGGTGTGATGGACACACCCTGAAGAGGATAGATAGGGAACAGAACCTGCTTCTTCTTCCGGCGATAATGGCTGAAAGGGGGGAGCCGAAGCCTAGCGTTGCTGCGTTCCTGGTAAATAACATATACAGGATACCGTTCAGGGTCCTTTATCATGCGAGCAAGGCTTCTATGCATATAGAGTTGCTCGAACAGGCGATGGGGATAAAGAGCGCCCCTGCAGGGCTCATGAAGCAGTTTTCAGATACTTTGCATGATATTTGCGATAGGATGGAAGACATATCAGACGGTGTGGTCGACCCGCAGGCAGACGAAGAGCTGAAGCAAAGGTTCATCGAGGAGGCGGTAAAGCTGTCCGACACCGCTGACATGAGGATAGCGGATTTCATAACGGAGAAGATAATGCCGAATGCTTTCAGCGAGAAGGTCGCCAGGAAGATGGTCAGGAACCTTGCCTGACAACAACCCTTTTATACCGATTCCTGCAATTCCTATGCGTTGCATTCGCAGACTTATGCTCCGATCGTCTAGTCCGGTCAAGGACACAGGCCTCTCAAGTCTGAAACCCGGGTTCAAATCCCGGTCGGAGCACTTCTCAGAGG
>JAJYEJ010000059.1 GCA_021785805.1 Microcaldota archaeon
ACCGCCGCTTCCGCCTGATTATATGCATCCTCTGCAAAGCGCTCATATCCGATATGCATGTCGGAAAGTATAGCAAGTTTCATCTCCCTCCCTTTCTTATCAGCTGCTAAAGAAGCAAACAGTATTGCGGCTTTTATATAACGCGGCTAGGATTTTAATAGGTTTCCGGGGGGTTGCAAACCTCCCGAGTTGCGCAAGTGACGATAGCCAAGACAACTAATAAATATCTGAAGCTATCCTTACAGACACTGATATGCCTTGACCGCCTTTCGTGGCCCTGGTTTCATGACAGGCAGAACCGAAAGGTATCAAAACCGTTTAATAATAGGAATCGAAAGGTAACCACGTAGAGAAATTATACATAGGATGAGATGATGCCAGGGATAAACCTGCTTAATGCCGGCTTAGGCCAGGATGGAGCACCATTGTTAGGTGTGGGTCGCATACATGAGACGCACCATGAGGAAGGAGCCCCGAACCGTGGCAGGATAGTTTTTGAAGATATATCAGGCACAGAAAAAACCACCCCTGCTAACGAAGCAATAAAGCGTGTGGATGCTACGCTTGTACGCAGAGGAGAGGATCTCAAGAAACTCGAGAGGGTCCGTGAGATCTTTGCAGAGAAGATAATCTATAAGTGGAGCAGGGATGGGTCTTCAAACCCCAAGGAGTTCGAGAGGTACGTAGAAAGCATGTGTTCTCCGCAGGTCGTAAGCGGTGCTGTGGCCCTGGACTCCAATCAAAAGATTAGCATAAACGCAACAAGCACATATATAGATTGCATGTCGTCGTTATCCGGCAATCCGGACCTAGGCGTAGATATCATTTCTGATGTGAGGAACAAGATTGTAGGCCGTTCTGCAAGGTGCGACGGGACCGAAGAGTCTGAACTGGAGTTTATGGAGTACATTGCAGGATATGCCAAGTATGTGAAGGAGCCTCTTGCCCCGCAGTACATAAGGCTCATGTTAAGCTCTACGCCAGCTATGGCGATCGGCATGATAGAGCACTCGAGGAAGGCGCACGGCACGAGGGAGCTTTTCGATGGAACATTGGCTCTCCTTGCAGGCAGCAAGTACAAATTGGAGAAACCGCGTATAGAGTTAGGAGGGGGAAGATCCGACTTGATAAACGGGGGCCTGCAGAGGACCTTGGTAGCTCTGGACTCGGTGTTTAAAAACGGCTCGATGGTGGAAAGGAGAAACGCTGAAAGGCAGCTTTCCGCCATAAAGGCATTCGATTACCTCATTCAGGAGGAGGCTGACCTAGCCAAGGGCTCGGTTTGCAGGGTACTTAATTCCGTAAGAGACCCTGAGATACAGGCATACTTCATCGATGCGGTGTTGTCGATATCACGCAAGCCCGGAGGCCAGGAGGCCGTCATGTTCATAGGCTCGAAGGTCGTTGGGATGAGCGGCAACAAGGCTGATGCGATCAGGGATATCGCCATGGTTGTACTCACGCTCGAGTGCGGAGATGATAGGTACCTGCTTAGGAGAAATGCCCCGGACATCCTTGAAAGTCCGAAAGAGTAGGTGCGTTCACTTCCAGTCCAGAAGCATCATTCCGAACGTTATGAAGATTAGGCCAGGGAGGTAGTATCCGAGCATACCAGGCTGGGTAATCAATACGAATGCTATTACAGGAAGCAGCTGAAGGTCCGACAAGATGTATCCAGTTGCAACTGCCCCCCTGCCGAAAGGAAGCAGCAGTTTCAGCACGAGCGTCTCAAGGTAGAACGATGCCATAAGCATTACCCCTACGACCACTATCAGCGACACATAGAATGCATTTATCTGCGGTATAGGTATGGACGGGAGCAGGACTATGAAGGCTATGCCGAACAGTATCACCTCTGTAAACTGGATAGGGAACATGACGCTGAGCGTGTCGTTTATCTTCCTGGTCGATAGGTAGTAAAAGTAAGTTGCTATCCCGTACACGAGCGCTATGACCGCCCCAAGGCCGAGCAGGTATGGATCCAATGTAATCGATTGGCCGTTAAGGGTAAGTGATTCTAGGATCATACCGCCAGCTATGAAAACTGAACCGGCATAGTATATCCCCATAGTGTGCTTGAACCTTGATGAAAGAGAGAGTATCGCAGTAAATACTATTATTTCCGCAGAGGCGAATGCGCTGGCAGGAGCCACCCCGCTTCCGCTGAGCACTATGTAGAACAGGTAATTCCCAATCGCAAACAGCGCACCTGATATGACCGGATATGCCAGCTGTGACATTTGGAGCTGTATCCTGCCCTTGGCGAGCATGAATACGAGAGCTGATGAGATTACCTCAATGACAAGAAGCGGCAGTATCGGAGCGTATGTGCCGCTGGACATCGACATCACGGAGTTTGAGCCTATGTACCAGATCGCATATGCCAATGACGTGGCTATCGCTATGGAGTAACCTAGATATTTCGATGCCCCTTGTCGGCCGCGCATGTGTGCACCGCATTCGTTGACGCTGCATCCTTTTCTAGCAGAAAAGCTTTATATGCGATGGTGATACCGCATCAGGAGAGGCCGGCGAGTATCTCATCAGTCTTGCGCACCCTGCCCATCCTTTTCAACGAATAATTTACGGAAGCTTCGTGCATCTCCTTCGTCATCGAAGACATCGCATCCTCGGCGAATATCTGTTGGAATCCGTACTCGAACGCGAACCTCGCGGTGCTCTCCACGCCGTAGTTCGTAGCGATGCCGCACAGTACCAGGGTGTCTATCTTCCTCCTCCGGAGCTGTAGCTCGAGCTCTGTACCGTAGAAGGCGCCCCACTGCTTCTTCGTTATTATTATGTCAGTCTCCGCTTTCTTCAATTCCGGGATGAATTCAGACCAGTCTCCGGAAGGTATCCGACCCCCGCTTAGGGGTTGATCATCGGCCACAGGGTTAAGCCTATCAGCTTCCGATGACACTACATGCACCAGGAATACGGGCATGCCATTCCTCCTGAACGCCTCTGCGAGCCGAGCGGAATTTGCGATCACGGTCTTTGAGTCATGAGGGAAGGTATCCCTTGCTGCTATCCCTTTCTGGAGGTCTATTATAACGAGAGCGGTCTTCTTTTTGTCTATGTTTATCGATTCTGCCATCATATCGCCTATATCTCCCTGTTCCGCATGTCCTCCCTTGCCTTCCTAGCGGCACACATGGCGCAGCAATTCTCCCTGCTCTTGAAGTGGATAGTGCAGACTGTGCTCTGGCAGAGCGGGCACGTATGCTTAGCCTCGCGACTGCATATCGCGCAGATGCTGCCCGTGAAACTATGGCCTGGATGTTCATGCTCGTGGATCCCGGAATGGTGTGACCCTCCTATGGGATGTGAATCTGGCATAGTTTAAACAGCCAGATTAGATTTATAATATTATCCTTTAATTTGGCTACCCCTAGTCCTATCTCCAAGGCATTTCGGTTTTAACAGAGACTGCTGTAAAGGATTAAGGCTTTGTCAGCTTATATGAACTGTGATGCTATGGCAATGATAACGGACCGGACTCCGATGTATGATAGAAATGCCAAATATGATAGACCGGAGGAGAGCGACTGGCATAAAATAGCAAATCCTTCAGTAGAACGGTTTCTCAAAAAACACAATGCGAAGACAGTGCTGGATCTTGCCTGCGGTACTGGCGGCCAGGTCTTTTGGCTGGCTAAGCATGGATATAATGTAGTAGGAGCCGACATAAGCAAAGGTCGGATAAGATGCGCAAGGATCAAGGCGAAGAGGGAGACGATGGAGATAACATTCTTGAACGGTGACATGCGCACCATAAAGGTCGGAAAATTCGATGCGGTGATAACCATGTACAATGCCGTTGGCCATCTCACGAAAGCCGGTTTTGAAAAAGCGATGCGGAATGTAAGGGATAACCTGAATCAGGGTGGAATCTATATTTTTGACATAATAAATTCGAATCTGGAGAATGAGCTCGACTTGGATGTGGATAATACTAAAAAAAGGGCGGACGGGGCAATGGCTCATAAAATCCAGACCTGCAGAATCAATAGGAAAACAGGTGTCCTTACAATAAATGGAGCTGTGTGTCTTTGGAAAGTTAACGGCGACCTGACTGTCGAAGGACCAATAAGATGGACTATGCAGGTTTACAACGCTAAGCAGTTGAAGGATATGCTTTCTAGAAATGGATTTAGAGTGATTGGCCAGTACTCTCTTGATGGATCCAGATTATTGGATAGGCGTAGCACCGAGATACTTACAGTAGCGCGGAAGATTTGATACTGGATATATGATTGGACC
>JAJYEJ010000060.1:0-1462 GCA_021785805.1 Microcaldota archaeon
GGTGAATCAGTACCTTCCCCTTCCGGAGAACTCCCGCTTCACGTACGGCTTGGTGAATATGTAGAACCTTTCCGAGCCCTGGAGCTCGATTAGTATCCTCTCTGTTATGAGCTTTGCAGGCTCCTGCATGAGCGTTATCCTCTTTCCTATGTCCTCGAAGCTCTCGAACTTTTTCTCCTGCCTTGCCTTCAGTATCGCCCCAAGATGCTTCTTGCCAACGCCTGGAAGCAGCTCTAGGGAGTGCTCCCTTATATTCAACGAAGCTGCGGAGTTGAAGAAGGCGACGAACCTCGTCTCCTGGTCCCTGACTATCTTAGTTATCACTGCATCGAGCTCGTTCTTCGCAGTCTGCGTGAGATCGTTGTAAGCTATCCTTGACTTTATGAGTGCTATCTTGTCGCGCTCGTCCTTGCCTATGTATACCCTTTCTCCCAGTTTGACGGTAGCGCCCTGCTTTGGCACGGCCTCAAGGAGCGTAAACCATTCTTCCCCTATTATCTGTGCCACCGGTTCGGACCTTCCAGAAAAAGACTTTCCGCTAGCCAAGAAGTCGAGTACGACTGCGTATTCTTCTCTCCTTTCTCTCTCTTCTCCGACCATTTCCTATCCACCGCGATTGATTGTGATTCCACATCAGCTACCCTTTACGAGCGCCAGTATCTTCTGCAGCTCGTCTTCCGCTATGGCTTTCTGTTCAGATGTAAGTATCTGCTTAAGCGTAAGTATGTTCTTCGGGGCGACATCCACTATCTTGACGGCCGTACGCTCCGTTATCCCAAGGGCGACAAGGGCGCTCCTCAACTTGTCGGCCTTCTCCTTGCTCATGCTGGCGTGCTTCTTCGCATGCTCGTAGGCGAGCTGCTGCTCATAGGTCATCTCGCGTTCCTTCTCCCGTTTCTCGAGGATCTCCTTTACCTCTGCGAGATGGACTAGCCTTTCCTCTTTTGATTCCTTTCCTATCATAATTATCACTCCCTTTATGTTTGCTTCAACCCCTCTCAAAGCCCTATTTATATGGTTAGAACAGTATAATAAGTTTTTGTTTCCGTGTCTGCCGCTACTGCCATAAATACAAAAGATATTTAAAGTTAGAATCTAGTGTATTATCAGGTGACTAAATGAAGATTTCTGAAGTTTACAGTATGGACATATACAGCGATGGTGGGCAGTACCTGGGAGAGGTACGTGACGCGATACTGGACCTTGAGAAGGGAGAAGTGAGCAGGCTTCTCATGGAGGAGTGGAAAGGCTACGACAGGGATGACGTTAAGAAGGTACTTCAGCAGAAGAGCATACTTTTCAAGAACATAAAGAACATCGGGGACGTTGTCCTGGTCACTGCGACAGGCCATAAGCCGCAGGACAGCAACGCAGCGACGCCGGAGCTGGCAGACCTTGCATCAAGGCGTTGATCCCTTTTCCTTTTTCTTTTCACGGTTTTTGCTAGTTCTTTTTATCATTA
>JAJYEJ010000060.1:1562-4109 GCA_021785805.1 Microcaldota archaeon
TCTTTTTATCATTACCCCAAAAGCGGCAGCCGAAGGCAAACGTTTTTTATAGATGAGTGAAAGAGTATATTAGTGATTCCATGCAGGGAGGGGGTGCGGTGCAATCGGAGAGCTTCAGCGAGAGCGAAAAGAGGATAATAGAGCCTTATTTCACCAACCTTGACAGGAACATCTTTGTCCTGAAGAATCTGCCCGAGGTCATAATGGGAACCCTGTTCTCAAGGTATAGCAGATCTGACAAGAGCGTAAGGAGATTGCTTCTGGATGAGTTCATATCCAACAAGGATATCTTCACATTCGACGGCAATGCCAGCAATGCGTCGGTATTGGCGCAGGAAAAGGCGGAACAGTTCTACGAGAGGGTGCTGGTAGGATACGGTGACGATTCGGTGGCGGAGTTGGCCGGGACGCACATCGCGTGCGAGGGGATTTCAAGCCTGGTGGGAGACTACCTCACTGATTCCAGGATAGGCATATCGCCATTGGAGAAGTCGGCAAGGTATGTATTGTTCGACAAGAAGGTGAACGGAAGATACCTGTGGTATAGGGAGCCTAAGATAATGGAATCGAAATACGGAACGGATTACGAGAGGCTCATGGACAAGATATTCGACCTGTACTCGAAGTGGATACCGATAACCATGTCGTATGTGAAGGAGGTGACGCCAAGGGATCCGACAGCGACAGACAGGGCGTTCGACAGTGCATGCAGGGCGAAGTCGTGCGACATACTGAAGAACATGTTCACGCCTTCCAGGCTTACCAACGTAGGGCTGTTCGGGAACGGAAGGGCGTTCGAATACCTGGTGACCAAGCTGTACTCATCTGGATTGTCGGAGGCGGTTGACGTAGGGAAGAGCATCCATGAAGAGCTTTCGAAGGTGCTGCCGTCTTTCGTGAAGAGGGCGCAGGAATCAGAGTATATAGTGAACAGGAGGAAGGATATGGAGGCGTTCGCGATGGGGCAGGCTCTCCCGGTGACGCCGAACGAGAGCTCTTATGTGAAGCTTGTGGATTACGACAGAGATGGCGAGGACAATATATTGACAGCGATGCTATACCCGTACTCGCAGGCAGGCCTGCAGCAGCTGAAGGAGTTCGTGATGACCATGCCGAAAGAGAAGAAGCGGGAGCTGATCGCGGCGTATATGTCAAGGAGGAAGAACAGGAGGGACAAGGCGGGAAGGGCATTGGAGAACCTATACTACACGTTCGAGGTGTGTTCGAACTACGGGATGTTCAGGGATTTGCACAGGCACAGGGTACTGACCATGGAGAGGCAGATACTGACGGCGAATCTGGGCTACGATCTGCCGAAGGAGCTGGCGCAGGTCGGATTGGACAAGGAGTACGGCAGCCTCATGGATGAGGCGAAGGAACTTTACGCGAAGATGGCGAAGGAGATGCCTCTCGAGGCGCAGTATGTGGTCCCAAGGTCGTTCCACTGCAGGTATTACATGAAGCTCAACCTCAGGGAGATGCACCATCTGACAGAACTGAGGTCGCAGAAGCAGGGTCATCCCGACTACAGGAAGATAGCCCAGCAGATGAAAACAGAGATATCTAAAAGCCATCCTGAGCTGACGAACCATATGTTCGTTGACATGAACGAGTATGCGCTGGCAAGGCTCGAGAGCGAGAAGAGGATAGACGAGAAGATGGAAAAGCTGAAGCAGAAGGAAATGGAGAAGGATAGGGTACAGGAGCAGCGGAAGGAGAAGTGATAAGGTAAAGTGACTAGGTGATGCAATGATACTGTCATCGAAGAAGGTATTGGAGCTGTGCGAGAGCATGAAGCTGCTGGAGAATCTCGACGAGAGGGAGTCCTACCCGGAAGGGGTCGGAATAGACATTAGGGTAGGGGAGGTCTACAGGCTCAGGGGAGAGGGGTTTCTTGGAAGGACGGACAGGAAGAGCCCGGACATTGAGAAGATAGCCGACATAGCGAAAGGGGACAGGGAGATAGTCATAAACCCCCATGATTACGTATTGGTAAAGACCATGGAAAAGGTGAACCTGCCGGCGACGAAGGTGTCGATAGATGGAGGGGAGCCAAGGTACCTGATGGCGGATGTCCATCCAAGGAGCACGCTGCAGAGGTGCGGGCTTTACCTGATGGCGACGAAGACCGATCCCGGATATGCCGGAGAATTGACGTTTGCGCTCACAAACCTGAGCAACGTGCCGTTCAGGCTGGAGCTTGGAGCGAGGATAGCGAACATCGTCTTCCACCAGGTTGTTGGAGAGATAGCAAGAGCATACGAGGGGCAATGGAAAGGAGGAAGGGTAGCCACAGGAGGTACGGAGAAGCAGGTGTGAGCGTCAGTCCGTTCTCTTCCTTTTTATCAACTCGTTCCTCATCAGATAGGAACGTATTATGGAAAACAGCTTCTTGTGGCCTTTCGTGTTAGGATGTATGCCGTCCTCAAGAAGGGACTTGTAATCAAGTTTCTCCAATTTGCTGAATACGTCTATAAAGTCCACGCCTTTTTCCTTGCACACCCTTTTCTCGATCGAGTTGAACTCTCTTATGACCTTGTTGCTCGC